>CAMWTI010000061.1 GCA_947177135.1 uncultured Porphyromonadaceae bacterium
TTGTTGTAGATGAGGATCATTCCCTCTTTTACAGCGTCGGCGTCTGATGACGTCTTGATCGCATCGATTCCGCGTTCGAAGTCGTCGACAACAGGAAGCAGGCTTTTCATTGCCGATTCGGCTCCGTTGCGGATCAGTTCGGATTTTTCCTTGAGCGTGCGCTTGCGGAAATTGTCGAACTCGGCCATCAGAAACAGGTATTCTTTTTTTTCTTTGTCCAGTTCCTGCTGAAGTTTGTCAAGCTGATCTTTCAGGGCTTCCGTCTCGTCGGCTTCGGCTTCAATGTTATCCATGACTTCGGCCGATTCGGCGCCGGTGGTTTCCTGTTCGTTCACTTCGGGGTTTTCTTTGGTTGCCTCGGGGGCATTATGGTTGTGTTTGCTCATATTCCGGAAGATGTTGTTAATTATGTTTATCTGTTGATATCAAAAATTTTGCCGGATGGCGGCAATAATCTTGAGTTATAACGCCGTTGTGCCGGAAAGCGTTCATAGAGAGCTGCAATATAGCGGGTAGCCGGGAAATGTGTGATTCATCCGGTCTGACAAAATGTCAGTTGTCATGCCTTCAAACAGGCCAAAAACGGCAGATCCGCTGCCACTCATGGCTGCATATACGGCGCCGGCTCCGAGCATCAGTTTTTTGACTCCGGCGATTTCCGGAAACTGCGGGAAGACCGATTGTTCGAAGTCGTTGACGATGGAGTCCTGCCATTGGTCAACAGGCGCGGCGATGCGTTCGGCCAGCGGCACTTCCGGGCGGTGTGGCGTTACGCGCGAATAGGCCGCGGCGGTGTTTACGCTGACCGGCGGCTTGACAATGGCCAGGGCGAGTCCGCTGAGATCTGGGAGCCCGACGGGGTTCATGTCGGTGCCGGTGCCGGTACAGAGCATCGGTCTGTCGGCGATGAAAAACGGGCAGTCGGCGCCTATTGAGGCGGCAATCCGGCGGAGCCGGCTTTCGGTCATGCCGATGTTGTAAAGTTCATTGAGTCCGCGCAGTGTGAATGCGGCGTCGGCAGATCCGCCTCCTAGTCCGGCGCCGTCGGGGATTATCTTGTGGAGGTGGATGTCTGTGGGGGGCAGGCCGCCGGTTGCGGCTTCCATGGCGCGAAATGCTTTCATCACCAGGTTCTTTTCCGGCGGGCATTGGACCGTGCGTCCGGAAACCGACAGCGAGGTGCGCTTCTTGTCCGATGGGGTCAGTTCGAGCACGTCCTCCCATCCGGTCGGTATCATCACGGTCTCGATGTCGTGGTATCCGTCGGTGCGGCGGGCCACGATGTCGAGGCCCAGATTTATTTTGGCGTGAGGAAACAGTATCATGATCGGGTTAATTTTTCTTTCAGGTATCCTGCTGTGTATCCGCGCCCTGCGGCCACGATCTCTTCGGGGGTGCCTTCTGCGACAATGTATCCGCCGGCGTCGCCGCCCTCGGGGCCGATGTCGATCACGTGGTCGGCACATTTTATAACGTCCATGTTGTGCTCGATGATCACTACTGTGTGGCCCATGCCGATAAGCCGGTCAAAGGCGTGGAGCAGGGTGGATATGTCGTGGAAGTGCAGTCCGGTGGTCGGTTCGTCGAAAATGAACATCGTTGGCTGCGGTTTTTCCTGACTCAGATAGTATGCGAGTTTGACACGCTGGTTTTCTCCGCCCGAGAGGGTGCTTGACGATTGTCCGAGTTTGATGTAGCCCAGTCCGACTTCCTGGAGCGGCTTAAGCCGGCGCACAATGCGGCGTTCGGCTGTGCCGTCGGTTTCGGCAAAGAATTCAATGGCCTGGTTCACTGTCATGTCGAGGACGTCACAGATGCTCCGTCCACGGTATTCGACTTCGAGCACTTCGGGTTTGAAGCGCTTGCCGTTGCAGCTTTCGCAGGTTATTGTGATGTCTGCCATGAACTGCATTTCGATGGTGATCGATCCTTCGCCTTTGCATTCCTCGCATCGGCCGCCTTCGGCGTTGAACGAAAAATATGATGGGGAGAATCCCATCTGCTTTGCCAGCTGGCAGTCGGCAAAGAGCTGACGGATTTCGTCGTATGCCTTGAGATATGTGGCCGGATTCGACCGGGAGCTTTTGCCGATCGGATTCTGGTCGATGA
This sequence comes from uncultured Porphyromonadaceae bacterium, assembly GCA_947177135.1. Classification (GTDB taxonomy): domain Bacteria; phylum Bacteroidota; class Bacteroidia; order Bacteroidales; family Muribaculaceae; genus UBA3263. The sequence goes on from CAMWTI010000061.1 coordinate 2,110, forward strand.
ATTCCACGGCCTGAATCCTGTCGACGTCGCCTGATAGGCCGCGGTGCGCGCCGGGTGCGTCGCCTGGTTGCGTGAGGCGGCGTATGAGCGCGCGGTAGAGCACGTCGCGCACCAGGGTTGACTTGCCGCTTCCGCTCACTCCGGTTACCACGGTCATCACTTCGAGCGGAAATTTCACGTCAATGTTTTTCAGATTGTGTTCGCGGGCGCCGTCTACCTGGATGTAGCTTCCCTGGCGGCGACGTGTGGCGGGAACGGGGATGGTCCGCGCGCCGTGGAGGTAGTCGGCCGTGTAGCTGCGTCCGACGGCGCTTTTCAGCTCGCTTGCCGGACCTTGGTAGACGATTTCGCCGCCGAGTCGTCCGGCGTCGGGCCCGACGTCGATGATATAGTCGGCGGCGGCCATGATCTCCTCGTCGTGTTCGACCACTACCACCGTGTTGCCGATGGCGCGGAGTTTGGTCAGCACTCCGATCAGGCGTTGAGTGTCGCGCGAGTGCAGTCCGATGCTCGGTTCGTCGAGGATATATAGCGATCCGACCAGAGAGCTGCCGAGCGAAGTGGCCAGGTTGATCCGCTGGCTCTCGCCGCCTGACAGGGTTGACGACAGGCGGTCGAGCGTGAGGTATCCGAGGCCGACTTCGTCGAGATACGACAGGCGGCTGTCTATCTCGGTGAGCAGTCGTGTGGCCACGGCCGTGTCATGGCTGTCAAGTTTCAGCAGGCGGAACCATTCAAGCAGTTGGCCGACGGGCATGGCCACCAGTTCGGTGATGGTGCGGCCTCCAACTTTCACATATTGCGCTTCCGGACGCAGGCGCGCGCCGTGGCAGTCCGGACAGACTGTCTTGCCGCGATAGCGTGCAAGCATCACGCGATATTGTATCTTATACAGGTTTTCTTCGACGAACCTGAAGAAGTTGTCGATCGAGGCTTCGTTGCGGCTGCGTTTTCCGCTGCCGTGCCAGAGCAGGTCGCGCTGGCCGGCGGTGAGATCGGCATATGGTCTGTGGATCGGGAATTCAGGGTTGTGTTTTATGAACCAGTGTTTCCATTCGCTCATCTTTTCTCCGCGCCAGCACACCACGGCGTCGTCATAGACCGAGCGGGTCACGTCAGGAATCACCAGTGATTCGTCTATGCCCATCACTTTTCCGAAGCCTTCGCAGGTGGGGCAGGCTCCCACCGGATTGTTGAAGTTGAACATCAGATCCGACGGTTCGGCAAACGTGATTCCGTCGGCTTCGAAGCGGGTGCTGAAGTCGATGCGCCGAGGTTCCTGCGGCGTGCCGTCCCAAACCATCAGGGCCATGCGTTCGTGTCCCTCGAAAAATGCGATTTCGGCCGATTCGCGCAGCCGGTTGAGTTCTTCGGGCTGGTCGGTGTGTAGGCTCAGGCGGTCAATCAGCAGGTCGGCGGGAGTGTCGGGACGATCGGGCAGGTTCTTGTCTGCGAGCATATCCTCGATCATCAGGAACGCTCCGTTGCGGTGCAGGCGGGTGTATCCTCCTTTGAGCAGAATGTCGAGATGCTGGCGGAAGGTGCGTCCTTCAGGTATTTCAAGCGGGGCCACAACGGCCATGCGCACTCCGTCGGCAAATGATCTGGCGGCAGCCACAACGTCGTTGACGGTGTGTTTCTTTACTTCCGCGCCGCTGACCGGCGATATGGTCTTGCCGATGCGCCCGAAGAGCAGCCGCAGGTAGTCATATATTTCGGTGGAGGTGCCCACGGTTGAGCGCGGGTTGCGGGTGTTGACCTTCTGTTCGATTGCGATTGCCGGCGGCAGTCCGCGGATAAAGTCGGCCTCCGGTTTCTGCATCTTGCCCATGAACTGACGGGCATAGGCAGAGAGGCTTTCCACGTAGCGGCGTTGTCCTTCGGCATACAGGGTGTCGAATGCCAGCGAAGACTTGCCGCTTCCGCTCAGTCCGGTGATGACGATGAGCCTGTTGCGCGGAATTTCGACGTCGATGTTTTTCAGGTTGTTGACTCTGACGCCTTTTGCTATGATGTTCGTTGACATAAATTATTAATGAGTGAGGCCCGGTGAATGTTCAGAGAGTCATTGATAAGGCTATTCCGGCAGATTGTGACGATGCGTTGTAGAATGGCAGAAGCGCCACTGCGCGGTCCGTCCGCGGGGTTATGTGGAACCACTTCCTGTAGAGCGGGAGCATCCACATGCCCACTCTGGCCGAGAGTATGCCGATTCCGGCGCCGGCCACAACGTCGTTGAGCCAGTGGCGGTTGTTGTATAGTCTGAGGAACGCCACGCCGATTGCCACTGTGTATGCTCCAGCGGCTATTCCGGCGGGATAGCTCTGTCGGATCAGTTCAGCGCCAGTGAAGACTGTGGCAGTGTGGCCCGACGGGAATGAATTGCGGGTTGATGCGTCGGGGCGCTGTTCGCGCACGGTGTATTTCAGTGCGTTGGTGAGCACGGCCATTGTCATGTAGGCTGTGGCTTCGGCCAAGAACCGTTCTTTGAAATTGTGGCGGCATGGCACTCCGGGAATCGCGCCCAGTCCGAGATAGGCCGCTGCAGGAACGTATTGCGCATAGTCGTCGGCATGGATGCGCCGGCCTCCGCTGATATGGCTCATCTCATCCCGAACGCAGCGGTTGAACGAGCCTCCCCAGGCCACACCTGCCGCACCTGCGGCTACGAGCGCTCCAGGCAGGATCAGTTGTCGTGGCCGGAATTTTTCGGATGCCACGGCATATGTCAAGGTGTTGGCCGGCGACTGGTCGGGCGCTGAACCGAAGGCTCTGGCCTGACATCCGGCCAGCAGGACCATGATCATGAAAATCAAACGGATCATATGGCAGACGGTTGGAAAGCGCAAACGCCCCGCGGGGCGGGGCGTCTATGCTTTTATGCGGGATTGATGGTTGGGCTGAGAGATTATTTCAGAGCGGTCTTAACCTGGTCGTTGGGCACCATCTCTTCCTTGAAGACGTAAGCGCCGGTTTTTGGAGAACGCTCCATCTTGATTATTTTGCTGTAGGTACGGCCTTCACCCTTCTGAAGTGAGGCCACGGTTTTCTTTGCCATTTCCTGATGAACTTAAGAAGGTGGGTAGATTATTTTATCTCTTTGTGAACAGTCACGCGCTTGAGGATGGGGTTGTATTTTTTCAACTCAAGACGTTCGGTGGTGTTCTTGCGGTTTTTGGTTGTGATGTAGCGCGAGGTGCCAGGCATGCCGCTGGCTTTGTGTTCGGTGCATTCCAGGATTACCTGTACGCGATTACCTTTAGCTTTCTTTGCCATGATGATTATGCTCCCAGAAATTTAATGTCCTTGTCGTTCAGATATCCTTTTTCGGCGGCTTGCAGCATGGCGGCGTTGAGGCCGAGTTTGTTGATGGTGCGCAGTCCTTTTGCCGAGATGGTGAGGCTGATCCACATTTGCTGCTCCACCCAGAAGAATTTCTTGGTGAAGAGGTTAACGTTGAATTTGCGCTTGGTGCGACGCTTCGAGTGCGAAACGTTGTTACCTGTCATGGCCTTCTTGCCCGTGATTTGACACATCTTTGACATGGCTGTTCGTTTTGGTCTTCTACTGGTTATAGTATTTTGTTTTTTGTCTCGGGATGGTCTTGACAGACGCGCGTCCTTCGCTCATATCGCCGCTGACTGCATCATTATCAGCGGTTTTCCCGGTACGTGGTGTCAAAACAGTGGTGCAAAGTAACGAATTTTTCGGCAATTACGCAAGTTTTTTCGCATATTTTTATCAGCTCTCAAATACAGAGCTGGGCCAGGATGCTTTCTATTGTCGGCGGATAAGCTGCACGGGAAGGCCCGAGTCGAGGATGCCGGCGATGACGGTGACTGAAGGCGTCGAACCTTCGAGGCGGGGCACCTTGCTGCCGCCGGGCACGCATGGCGCCCAGATGGCGGCTTGTTCGGCGGGAACGTCGCCATAGGCTTCGCGCCATTGGAAGTGTGGCCGGTAGGCATCGCGCGGGGCCTGGTAGCCGAGCGGACGGTGTGACTGCACGAACAGGTCGTCACGTGGGTCATAGTTTCTGTATTCCGACTTGGTTGTCAGCAGCAGCGCGCCGTTGCCGGCCGAGCTGAGGGAGGCCGCGTGAGCCGAGCCAAGGAATTCGATGCGCTCGATGATGTTGAACGGATAGGCCATGGACAGTTCATTGAGGCTGCCGGTTCCGCCAAACGCCGGAGTCCATTCCGCATTGTCGACAAAAATGGAGACAGGCCGCTGACCATAAATCGAATACGGACCACGGGAGAGCACAATGTTGCCGCCGACCACCCGCAACGGCAGAAGCCTCAGCGCCTCCTCATAGGTGGTTATGCCGCGTTCGGCAAAATAGTCGGAGGTCCACACTCGGCCACCGGCCGACGACAGGATCAGATCGGATGACGGTCTGATTCCAAGCACCTCCACTTCATTCAGCAGAATGCTTCGTTGCAAGAGGGTCACCTCATCAAGCGGCATCCGTTTCTGGTCAGGGCGGACAGGCAGAGGAGCCGACCATGGAAATTTGTCGGTGTCGACCACATAGTTGTGTTCGCGGTTGCCGTTGGGTCCCCTGACCGTAAAGATAAAATCCACGCCGTCGGCCCAGTCAAAGCCTGCGATGTTGAAACGTCCCTGCTTGTCGGTGGTGGCCACACTGCCCCAGCTGCGCTTGGGCGCTATGGCATAGACATCCGCTCCTGGCAGCGGCTTGCCGCGCCAGCGCGATTTGACCATGCCGGTGATCTCGCCGCCGATCTCCAGCGGGTATTCGGGCTTGGCAAACTCGCAGGCAAAGGCGGCGGGAAGGTCATAGCGCTCCCACCCCTGCGTGAGCAGCAGGGCGTCGAGGTCAGCCCGCACTGCTGAGTCAGCTTTCTGCAGATAGTATGCGGCGTCTTCCACATGGCCACGCAGTTCGCTCTGAAGCAGCAGCTGGGCCACGATGGAACTGGCCGTGTCAGCCACCGCCATGCCGTCGGCAGTCACAGCCACGGCATAATCTCCAGGCGAGGCAAGCACTGAATCGGCCTCAAGCATCAGCTTCTGTCGGGGATAGACAAACGCGAGGCGGGTGCTGAGAATGTGTGCCGCAGAGTCGGCAAGCACAAACTGCACCACTCCGCCGTCGCCGAGCGATAGCATCGGAATTTTTGCCGTCACGCCCGGCTCTATTCGCGCGCCATAGAGCATCTTGCCGCGGCTCTGGGCCAGAAGCACTGCGCCGTCGGGCACCGAGCCGAGAGTGCCCACTGCAAACAGTTCGGGATCGGAGGTGTCGACGGTCACCACGGCGGCTTCCGGTTCTGGCGCCGGCAGCGGAAATTCGTGGCCGTCAATGCGGGCCACATATGTGGCGCCGGCCTCGGGAACGAATGCCACGGTGCCCATGCCGAGATGGACTGATCGCATCGGCGCTACGCTGACGCCGTCAGGGCCGCAGATCTCGCCAGCCACGTCGACGCCTCGGCCTGCACTGTCGATGGCTTTGAAAGCTACGGTGTTGACCACGCCTGGGATCATATAGCCTCCCTGGGGGTGAAACGACACATGAATCTTGCCGGAGTCGGCGGGAAGCGCCACGAATTTATGAAAATTGTCGAACTGAACTTTGACCACTCCGGCCTCGCGGGCCTCGTTGCCAAGTTTGAACGTATAGCTCGATTTTTTGCGGCCTGCGTCGGCGATCTGGCCTGACGGGCCGTAAAGAGTAAGACTTTCCGATATCACAGGACGGTCCGAGCCTTTTTCGGTCACCGACACTTTAAGCCGGCCTTCAGCCGTCAGTCCGGCATCCATATCATACTTCAGCGAGAGATTGCTTCTGATCGGCAACGATTTGCGAAAGAAATAGTCGCAACCTTGATTCTGCATATAGACAGTGTAGGCCGTGAGAGTATAGATGCCGTCGGCCATCTCTCTGTTCAGCGGAATATAGCCGGCAAAACCCTTGTCAGTCCGGATTATCTTCACGCGCTCGGCCACCTGTCCGAACGGATCAGTCAGCTCCACATACACAAATTTGGATCCGTCAGTTTTTTGCCGATTGGAGGCCGCATCGACCAGAAACGCGCGAAAGCGCACCGTGTCGCCGCCGAAGTAGGCGCCACGGTCGGTCATCACATATACTTTCTCCTGCGGATAGCTCCAACGCTGATAGGCCATCTTGACAGCCAGCGAGTGAGGCGTGTTGTCAAGTTGCGAGACTTCGGTTTCAGTCAGACCATGATTAAAAACGACATCTTTTGCAAATAATGCACAAAAGCACATCAAGAAAGCGACACATGAATAAAATCTAGCACAAATCATGATTAATAAATTTAGAGCGTTGAATCAATGTGTTAAATGTACGGATAACTTATCAAATATGCAAATATTTGCAAGCGAATTGCAGATGTTTTTACATATTATTGAAGCGTGGTGTTGATGTTTAAGCGAGTGTAATTAATAATATAATAATGTGTAAAATATTAGTACGCTAAAACCTATGTGTAATAACCTTAAACTATATTGTCACATATTTCAAAACCATTGGCCAGTCATCATTGTTAATACTATAACTAATTCTAAATAACTATGGTTTCAACTCAGATTCATCGCGACGTGGCTTTGTGTATCAGACATGATTTATTGTCCAAGCGAACTATTGACTGCGGATTGCTTGGCGGAGACTTCGGCAAAATAGTGTATCTGTTTTATGCGTCTAGAGCCGGTTTTGTCGATTATGACGTGCCGGATTCGCTGCTCTCGCGAATGTTGGCCGACAATGCGGCATCCACCCCTATAATGACCTACTGCAACGGTGTGGCCGGTATGTGCATCGGCCTTGAATTGCTTGGCCGGGAGGATTTTATCGAGAATTGCGGCAATGCCACGCTTTCCTGCCAGTCTGTGCTGGCCCATTGGCTGAGAATCTATCTGTCAATACCTGAAATAGATTTTCTTCATGGTGCTGTGGGACTGGGATTCTATTTTTTGCGCCACGCAGCTGAATCTGACATATCATTGAATGCAGTCCAGAGCCTTGTCGACTATCTGTGGTCACACGCCATCAGAGACGATGACGGCTCGATATATTGGCTGTATCGCAACAAAGACAACCAATATGTACAGAATGCATCCATCTCTCATGGAATTTCATCTACCGCCATATTCCTCCGTCGGGCATATGATGTGTTGCCAGACGGTAAAGCTAAGGAAAATACGCTGGCCATGCTTGAAGGTGTGGGCAGATATCTGATGCAACAGATATCTGATCCCAAACAGCTTGGCAGCTTCACTACAGTATATCCGGTCGGCAATGGATCGGAAAAACGTTTTCGCAGCAGGTTGGGATGGTGCTATGGCGACATCGGAGTTTCTGTCGCATTACGTAATCTCGGAGAGGTCCTGCACAATGACCGATACAAAACCATAGCCCTGGAGATAGCGACGTTTTCGGCTATATATCGCCGAGATCCGCAACTTTGCGCTGTTTTTGACGCCGGGATTTGTCACGGCTCCGCAGGTGTGGGGCAGTATTTCAAACGATGTCATGAAATATATGGCGATTTTGTGTTTTTTGACGCATTCAACTATTGGCGTGAAATCACTCTCGGTATGAGTCGCAACAACAAAGGATTACGCAGTTTCGGCCGTTATTCAGTCGATCTGAAAGGTATGGAGCAGTCAACTAATCTGCTTGAAGGAGATTCAGGCATCGGAATGTTTTTGCTTGACTGTGACAAATTTCTAAACGCTGTTTTGCTTTATGACTAAATTACGGCCATTTAACTCAGTTGTGATCCGCCGGCCTAAGTATGATTATTGGCCTGTCATCGGATCACTGGAAGTCAGACTGGATGAAACCATCAGGTCAGATAGTTTCCGCGAAGCATTGTTTTATGCTTCGCCAGATCTTTACGGCGAGTTTGAAAAATATCTTGACGGAAAACTTCCTGACAAGGAGGCCAAACGGATGCATCTTACACTGGCCAAGTATCTCACGCGAATGACCTGCCGTTGCACTCCGTTTGGCGCGTTTTCTTCTTGTGGAACAGGGCGCTATGCCGCTTCCACAGAGATAGCGTCGGCAAAGAGGCAGATTCTTCATTTCCGCTACGATTGCCGGCTGCTGTGCGACATTGCCCGGAGGTTTCTGACCGAGGCAGACACGGAGTTGTTGCGCCGATTCTCTTTCTCCAAGAATCAAACCGCTGTTCGCATCGGAAATGATTATCATATACACACCCGCAACGCAGTCGGCTCGGTCGAAATCAACACGCTGAAACGTACAGGCCTTCTGTCAACAGTATTGCGTATGACAGAATCGCCCATTGATTTTGATTCGCTTTTCGCTGCCGTCAATGAGACATTTGAAATAACCGAACAGCAGTTTGCGGGATACGTCAGAGATCTGGCATTGCGCGATGTGTTGCTTACAAGTATAAATCCAGAAACCGTCGGATTTGACAATCTGCAGGCCATGGCCGATGTCATTCCATCTGATTCAGAATCCATCATGGCGCAATTGGTGTTGTTTTTGAAGAGGAAGATGGAGTCTCTTAACAGATGCAAGAGTTTCGCTGAAAGGAAACAGATTATTGACGATATATTTTCGTCCGTCAAAAGCGTCGGTCTGACCACCCCGATAAAGCAGATCATTCAAGTGGATTCATATCTTGACGACGGATCAGAGATAGATCCCCGAGCACAGCAAGCGATTATCGAAATTCTGCCACTGATGATTGACACAACACTCGTTTCTGGCAATGCCATTTCATCGTTCATCTCCAGGTTCTCATCTCGCTATGAATCGCAGTCTGTGCCGCTGCTTGAAGCCCTTGACCCCGACATCGGCATCGGATATGACAATATTCGCACCGGCTCCCATCCATTGCTTGAATCCCTGATGAGCCATTTTCCTGAAACAGCACCTCACACTTCCGGTCAGAGCATATTTTTGTCTCCGTTTGAGAAAATAGTTCTTCGCAAAATGAAACAAGAGTCTCTATGGACGGCAAAACATTTGACACTGACAACCGAAGACTTCAAGTCACAGCCGCCGACGGCGCCGGCGTCATTGCCATTGTCAATGGCTTGTATGTATCGTATTGTCGGGTTCAACGACAATGGGCCGGTCATAGCCGGACTGCAGTTCACCGGCCACTCCGCAGCCAGTATGCTCACCCGCTTTGCTGATGGGAGCAATGAAATCGACAGCATTGTCAGGCAGATAGGTCGGCTGGAGCAGGACTTGCAACCGGACAAGATTATTGCAGAAATTTCACATCTTACGGAGCCTCATCTCGGAAATGTGCAATGCCGCCCGCCATTGCGCGATTTCTTACTCACCTATCTTTCATCGCCCCGATGCGATGTCAGGACAATTGATACTTCAGACCTGTATCTGAAAGTCGAAGGTCAACGTCTTGTGCTGTATTCCAAATTGTTGAAAAAAGAAATTCTGCCGCGGTTTACGTCAGCCTACAACTATCAGTTCAAATCATCCGCCCTATATCGGTTTCTCGGCGATCTGCAAAATCAGGGCGGAAAAAATTCACTTTATTTCGCATGCCCGGGCATATGCGGCATCATGGGACATCTACCGCGCATCAGTTTTGGAAATGTGATCCTCGTCGCCGAAACATGGGTGATCGGTCTCGGTCCGCTGTCACGCGGAGGCAAGCCTGACGCCGCCATGTTCAACTCTTGGTGTGATGCCCATGATGTGTCGCGTCATATTGTCTACTCTCAGGGCGACAACTGTTTGGTCATTGACCGGCAATCGCCACTAAGCATTGAAATGCTGTTTTCTGTCATCAAGAAAGCTTCCGAAATCACAGTCGAAGAATTCCTGCCGATGGACAACGCTCTAAGACATTATAGTTCAACAGTCGAAGTGCTTCAGCCCTTCATCCAAACCCTCTGAACATATGAACCAACGTAATTTCTTTCCGGGTGACGAATGGCTGTATTTCAAAGTCTATGTCAGCACCAGTCATGCCGACTCCATATTGTGTCACCGCATCCTCCCAATGACGTGCAAGCTGAAAAAAGCTGGCGTAATAGACAAATGGTTTTTCATCCGCTACGCTGATCCGGGGCATCATCTGCGTGTGCGTTTCCATATTCAGTCACCAGAAGCATCCGGCATCATCGTCAGCCGGATGAGAAAGGCACTCGCACCAGAACTGAAATCAGGTATTGTAAGCGACTTGCAGATATGCACTTATCGACGCGAAATAGAGCGTTACGGCGCAAACACCATCGCGTGCTGCGAAGATCTGTTTTGTGCCGATTCCGAAGCTACAGTCCGTTATCTCCGTCGAAACGGCGCTTCCGACAACACTGCCAAAGCCATGGAGGCGATCGCGCGCATTGACGCGCTTTTTGCCGCGTCGGGATTGGCTGTGGATCAGCGGCTCCCGCTGATTTCGCAGATGGCTGATGCCTATCACCGGGAATTTGGCTATGGCTTGAAATGTGATGATCTCAACTCTCTATACCGCAAGCACAAAGACGCCGTTTTCGGTGCTATTAAGTCCGCATCTATCCCCGATAGCTACCGCAAACTTGATTTTTCCTGGCTACGCTCCGACCGCACCCGCGAAAATCTGCTGCCATCTTTGAGTCATATGCTGGTAAACAGGCTTTTGCCGACGTCTCAACGTCAATATGAACTCGTGATCTATCACTTTATGGTCAAAGTTTACTCCAGATTACTTCATTCCAGCCAACAATAACGAACTTTTCCCGACTGGGGGATGTTTTATTTATAAAAACAAATTTTCTATCCCTCTAATTCCTTGATGCTATGACTAAGAAAAAAATTACTGCCGACGACCTCAAGGTCAGCCTCGAAAAAATTCATTCGGCTCAAGTTAAAGGCAGTAGCGATGCTTCGCGAAACACCTGCGATGTAGACACAACTTGTGACACGGGTACCACCGATCCAACAAAAGTGACCAGAGAGGAATGTGATACGGGTACTTGCATTCAACCAACAAATGGATGCGTAACGAATGAAACTTGTTTGAATACCGATAATGGGTGCAACACATCTGTATCAGTGCAATTACAATGTTGTGAGTTAACTCGCCAAAATACCTGCCAGAACAGTGTGAACAATTGCGCTACAAACTATTGCGAGTCTAAAGATTACTGCAAACCTACTGCTGCTGATACCTGCTTGGGTACACTACACGAATGTATAAAATCAGTAAATTTTTGCATGCTGACACAAAAATGCGCAAAATAATTCGATAGATAGGCCGGTTTCTCGCGCTTGATGTGGATTATAAAACCAGCCAAGCAAAAATAGTAAAGAGGGCATTAATCGTAAATTACGAGAAATGTCCTCTTCGCATATTTGCAATTAATAACTTTAATAATCAATATCACTTAGTATCTATGTATGATACTATGGTTCCATCATCAGTTATGCCTGACACAAGTAAAATTTTTCCGCCTTTTTCTGTAGTTAATTGAGAGTCTTTTAATTGAGGCTTGTTTAATACCGTAGGGATCCATATTTCATAACATTTATCATCCTCATGTTCTGCTACTTTTTTATATGTTCTATATGCATCGGGTGCATTTTGGTAGCCCAGCGGCTGCATAACCTGTATAAATAAATCTTTATACCAATCAAGTCCTTTACCACCTTTTTTAGTTGTCATCATAAGCAGGCCTCCGGCCTGAGCGGCAGAACCACTGATTACCATTGCCACGGACGGACGCAAAAAGTCAATTTTCTCTATAGCCTGGAACGGATATATCGAAGCAAATTCTTGCAATGGAGTACCCATATTTCTGGCGTAATCCAATCTTGTAGGCTTGGGCATTCCTCCTGTCATCTGGTGAATTTGTAAAGACGGTAGCCCCGGTTGTATTGCCTCATATGCCGACAGCCATCTGCTGCCGTCAACCCAAAATTCCACATTATTACTTACTCCATATATAGAACTTCTACGTCCCATATAGTTGACTCGTCCGTTTTGGACAACCAACCCGGGGATTCCTCTGAGCGCTTCTTCATATGTCGTGATATTATGCTCTTCAAAATATGAAGCATCGACAGATCTGGCTCCAAGGGCCTTGAACATGGAAGCTTGTATCTCTTCTTCGCTTTTGGAACCAATGACCGTGATTTCTTTCAGCAGCACGTCAGTCCCATAGCCGGAAATTGGGCCAAAATCAGCATCGTTATTTTCTTTCCAGCGAGGTATGATGACGGAGTTGTTTTCAGGGAAGCGGTCGCGGTCCACCTCGAAGTTGTGTTCGCGGTCGCCTTTCTTGCCGGTGGCCTGGAAGACGAAGGCTGTGCCGTCGGGCCAGTCGACGCCGGTGACTGTGAAGCGGCCCTGGGCGTCGGTCTTGACGGTTGCGGCATATTCCATCG
>CAMWTI010000062.1 GCA_947177135.1 uncultured Porphyromonadaceae bacterium
TTTGCGGTGAAAATCACCAAACAACAATCATCATTATCATCATTTCCGTTTTTATGAAAAAATTGTTTCTGACGCTTATGGCCGTAGGGGCATTGGCGTCGTCGGCCGCGGCCGCTGGCAAGGAGGCTGTGGATTCGTATCGTTACAGCACTTCCGAGGCGCGTCTTCTGGACTTCAATCCGTCGGTGGCTCCAGTTCCGCTGACTGTCGATATCAAGGTTATAGGCCAGCGCATTCACCGCAAGATCACTCTGAGTCCAGAGGAGCTGTCGAAGCGCGTGATAGAGAATAATTACAATAAGACGCTTGAGAATCTCCGGTCGTATGCGGTCTTTATCACTTCCGGAGTCTATGACTGCGATCTGCTTGTCGGCGCGCGTTTCAATTTTGAGATCACGTCTGATCACGGGGCGGTGATCGAGGTGTTCGGCTATCCGGCCAATTTCGTGAACTGGGGCGGCAAGGGCGAGTCTCTTCCGGTGGCCAAGGAGGTGAATCCTGATTATGGCAAGGAGTGACGCGCCAGAGAGAGTGTGTGTCGGTTTTGTTCCATCACGTTTTTAATTCAAGTAATTTTTATGAAGAAGATATTTCTTGCCGCTCTGGCAGGCGTGACTGCCGTGGCCGCTTCGGGCCAGATTATCAGAAGTGATGCGAGCGAGCGCACTTTCGCACCTGTGAAGCCGGCTGCTCCGGTTGTTAAGAGCTGGAATCATTCGGGTCTGTTTGTCAACACGGGTATCGGTCTGCTTACGGGAGATGCCGATGCCGATTTTGCGTGGGAGGCCGGCTGGGGTTATCGGTGGCATATTGCCGCCGGCGTTTCTTGGGAGGTGTTCCGCATCGGCATGAATGTGGGTGTCTCGAATTTTTCGGAGACGTTTGATCTGCGCTTTACGTCGGGTCTGCGTTATGATACTCCGAGGTTCGGGTTTATCGGCGATCGTTCGTTTTATGCGACATTCTGTCTGGGTTACGGAGGTCAGATCGGGGCGGCCGGCGGAGACGGCGGTTTCGTGTATGAGGTCGGCGCCGGCATAAAGCTGACCCGCAAGTGTTCGGTCGGTCTGTTCTATCAGGGCGACCGCGAGGATTCGTATTATTATGATTACCGGTCTGGTTCTGATTGCGATCTGAAATGGGGTATGCTCGGAGTTAAGATCGAGTATCAGTTCCGATAGGTATTAGAGGAGAAGCACACTGATTATACAGAACCCGAGCGGGCCGGCGTGTTGCAGTTTTGTCTGCGGGCGCCGGTCCGCTCTGTTTTGCCGGAGACTGCTGAAGGTCTAAAAAGAATTCCGCCATGCGGGCCTTTTTGGCTGCCGCATGGCGGAATTTGTGTTAAGTCAACTGTCTCTGGATCTTTGGGATCAGAGAGCGGGACCGGCGGCTACGAGAGCGCGGCCGGCTTCGTTGTTTTCAAATTTCTTGAAGTTGTTGATGAACTTCTCAGCGAGCATGGACGCTTTCTTGTTCCATTCTTCGGCGTCGGTGTAGGTGTCGCGCGGGTCGAGGATCTTGGGGTCAACGCCGGGCAGTTCGGTGGGAACTGTGAATCCGAATACGGGGATCTGCTTGGTGGGAGCAGTGAGGATCGATCCGTCGAGGATTGCGTCGATGATGCCGCGGGTGTCGCGGATGGAGATGCGCTTGCCGGTGCCGTTCCAGCCGGTGTTGACCAGATATGCTTTGGCGCCGCTCTTTTCCATTTTCTTGACGAGTTCTTCAGCGTATTTTGTGGGGTGGAGGCTGAGGAATGCCGCACCGAAGCATGCGCTGAAAGTGGGGGTCGGCTCGGTGATGCCGCGTTCTGTTCCGGCGAGTTTGGAGGTGTAGCCGCTCAGGAAGTAGTATTTGGTCTGGTCGGGAGTCAGGATGCTCACGGGGGGGAGCACACCGTATGCGTCGGCGCTCAGGAAGATCACATTCTTGGCAGCGGGTCCGGCAGAGGGCTTGACGATGTTTGTGATGTGGTCGATGGGGTAGCTGACGCGGGTGTTTTCGGTTACGGACTTGTCGGCGAAGTTGATGTTTCCTTCTGCGTCGACGGTCACGTTTTCAAGCAGGGCGTCGCGACGGATTGCGTTGTAGATGTCGGGTTCGCTTTCTTTGTCGAGGTTGATAACCTTGGCATAGCAGCCGCCTTCGTAGTTGAACACGCCGTTGTCGTCCCAGCCGTGTTCGTCGTCACCGATGAGCAGACGTTTGGGGTCGGTCGAGAGGGTGGTTTTGCCGGTTCCGCTGAGGCCGAAGAAGATAGCGGTGTTTTCGCCCTGTTTGTCGGTGTTGGCCGAGCAGTGCATGGAGGCCATGCCGCGCAGGGGGAGGTAGTAGTTCATGATCGAGAACATGCCTTTCTTCATTTCGCCGCCATACCAGGTGTTGATGATCACCTGCATGCGTTCGGTGAGGTTGAATGCCACGCATGTTTCGGAGTTGATGCCGAGTTCTTTCCAGTTTTCAACTTTAGCTTTTGAGGCGTTGAGCACCACGAAGTCGGGCTTGAAGTTTTCAAGTTCTTCCTTGGTGGGACGGATGAACATGTTGGTCACGAAGTGGGCTTGCCATGCAACTTCAACGATGAAGCGGACTGCCAGACGTGTGTCGGCGTTGGTGCCGCAGAAAGCGTCGACAACATAGAGGGGCTTGTTGCTGAGTTCTTTGTCGGCGATTTCCTTGAGGGCGTCCCATGCCTGGGGGGTGATGGGTTTGTTGTCGTTTTTATATTCGTCGGATGTCCACCAGATGGTGTCGCGGCTGACGTCGTCCATCACAAAGAATTTGTCTTTGGGTGAACGGCCGGTGTAGATGCCGGTCATCACGTTCACGGCGCCGAGTTCGGTTTTCTGACCTTTTTCGAAGCCGGTGAGTTCGGGGTTGGTTTCGTCGATGTAGAGCTGATCCCAAGACGGGTTGTGGATTACCTTGGGAGTGCCGGTGATACCGTACTGAGTTAAATCAATATTGCTCATAGCTTTAACTTGAATTATTGAGGTTTTTATGAATTTTGCCTTGTTTATCGGCTACAAAGATACGGAGTTTTTCTGAGATAGCGTAATAATTAAGGAAAAATTTCTTTAAATTCTGTCAAGAACCGTCATTGTCGTTGTTTTTGTGTAAATTTGCCGTTAGATGAAAACGATTTTATTATCTGTTGTGATGGCGCTTTGTGTGTGGGCCGAGGCATCCGGCTGCACTGCGGCCATTGTCGGTGCGGGCCGGTCGGCGACCGGCCGGGTGTTGTTGTGGAAGCATCGCGACACGTCGTCGGTGCAGAATTTCGTGGCGCGTGCCCGTGGTGTCCGTTTTGGTTTCACGGCGTTGTTCAATGCCGGCGATTCGGCTTTGAGCGAGGCCTGGGCGGGTGTGAATGACGCGGGTTTCGCGATCATCAACACTCAGAGTTATAATCTGGCCCCTGACACTGCGTCGGTCGCTGACCGCGAGGGGTTGCTGATGGCTGCCGCTCTCGGGCAGTGCGGCAGTGTGGATGATTTTGAGTCGCTGTTGCGGTCGTTGTCTCGTCCGATGGGAGTGCAGGCCAATTTCGGGGTGGTCGACCGATCGGGGGCGGCCGCGTGGTTCGAGACTGATGATCACGGGTTTTCGCGTTTTGATGTCGGTGATGATTCGGTGTCGGTGCGCACTAATTTTTCGTGTTCGGGTTCTTGTGGCGAAGGACTTGGCCGTGAGCGTTATGCGGCGGCGACGGCGTTGCTGGGCATGAGGCCGGAGGTCTGGCCTGAGCTGCTCACTGATTCGGTCAGCTGTTCGTTTTATCCTCATGCCGGAAGGTCAAGGTTTGTTGATCGCGGGCAGTATATTCCGCGGCGTTCGACGTCGGCTTCGGTGGTGATCCAGTCTGACGGGGTCATGTGGGTGCGTCCGGGTTATCCTCCGGTGTCGCCGTCGACGTGGCGTGTCGTTCAGGATTCCATTCCTGATGTTTTGAGGCCGGATCCTGCCGACGGGTGGCATGCTCCTGCGTGGAGGGAGGCGCAGCGTCGGCGCGATTTGCTTTTCAGGCGCAACAAACAGGGGCAGTGGGTTGTTGATTTCAGTAGAACTGAAGACAATTAATAAACTCGCTCTATATATTTATGATGAAAGTATTTGCCTGCTGCGCGCTGTTGACCGTGGCTTCCGCCTCTGTTTCTTTTCTTCGGGCTTCGGACCTGACCGGGCCGACGTTGTTTTCGGCCGAGCGGTGTGAGGGTTCGCGCATGCCGTATCCTGCTCCGGATTCGACTGTTGAGTGGCCGGATTCTCTGGTGCCTGTGATGATCAATCATGTGGGGCGCCATGGGGCGAGGTATCCGACGTCGGCCAAGCGTTTTGTCCGGCTTGCCGAAGTGTTGGAGCAGGCTGAGTCCGGCGGGACTCTGACCAGTCGGGGGCGGCTTTTGCTTCAGTTCACGCGCCGGGTCATGGCCGAGGCCGACGGGCGGTGGGGTGAGCTGGATTCGCTTGGCGTGGCCGAGCAGCGCGGTATCGCCCGGCGTATGTTTGAGGCTTTCCCTCAGTTGTTTATTGGGAAGAAGGTCAATGCGATATCGTCGTATGTGGCGCGTTGTGTGGCGAGCATGGATGCTTTTACGGCCCAGATCAATGAGCTCGCTGACGGGCGGGTGACTGTGTCCGATGATTCGGGGCAGGAGTTTTCGCCGCTGTTGCGTCCGTTTGAAGTCGATTCGGCTTATGTGGAGTTTGCCGCTGAGCGGCCTTATGCTGGGGTGCTTGAGGCTTTTGCATGCAAGGAGTCGCCTGTGGCTGTGGCCGGTTTGATGGTTGGCGGCGAGCTGGATCAGGCCGAGGCCGCGGAGGTTATGTCTGATATATATTATGTGGTGTCGGCTGTGTCCGCCATGGGGCTGAACGCTGACTGGCGGGCTCTTTTTTCGCTTGAGGAGTATAACCGGATGTGGGAGGTGGATAATCTGCGCCAGTATCTGTCGCGCACGGCCACCACGATTTCGGCGGTTCCGGCCGGGATAGCGTCGGCTCTTGTGGGCGATCTGGTGAAGACCACGGATGATTTCATAGCCGGGACAGATGTGACGACGGTGCGTCTGCGTTTCGGTCATGCCGAGACGATCATGCCGCTGGCTTCGCTGATGAGGCTTCCGGGTTGTTATTATCTGACGTCATGTTTCGATACTGTGGCCCGTCACTGGCAGAACTGGAATGTGGTGCCGATGGCGGCTAATATAAGGATGATTCTTTTCCGGTCGCAGTCGGGGCGTTATTATGTCCGCACCGAGTTGAACGAGCGTCCGCTCGCGTTGATTCCCGGTTGTCGGGATTTGTATGTTCCGTGGGAGAGTGCCCGCCATTTTCTGGTGTCTGTAGCGGGGCTGTAGAGAGGGGATAAGAGAGAGAGAAACGGCGCGCCTTCCCGATTGCATGTTTGTCGGGAAGGCGCGCGTGTGTTATGTTCAGGCTACCTTTTAGCGGACGAGGCGGCTGTGGCCGTCGTGGGTCACTTCGATGCGGAAGCCGCGTCGGGGTGCGCCGGGCGGGATTATCCGGCCCTGGAGGTCGTAGACTCTGGCCGGTCCGTCGGCTTCGGGTGCGTCGATGGCTTCGATGGCCGATCCGCCGATCTCATAGATGGATGAGAATCGTCCCCATTGGGCGTCGGCCTTGTAGGCGCCGAGGCTTTCGGCCGGCACCTGCAGGCTTGCCTGGGCGAAGACTGCCGGCTCGAAGATTTCGCCTGACGGGTTGAGCGGGTTGGGGGGGCTCACCGGCGGGGTCGCGGCGTGGCATATGACGGAGTTGAGTCCGGTGCATCCTGCAAGCGCGAAGGTGCCGATGTCGGTCAGTGAAGCCGGCATTTCCAGTTCGTGAAGATAGCTTGCTCCGAGCAGGGAGAGGTCGGCCAGCGATGTGACGGTTTCGGGCAGTGTCAGGCTTGACGATTCATGGAGTAATGGGAACTGGAGGAGCTGGGTGAGGTTCTTGTCATAGAGCACTCCGTCGATCGAGGCCAGGTTGCCGTTGTCGGGGCTGACGTTGATCTGGCTCAGGCTGGCGCATTCGGCAAAGAGTCCGTTGGTAACGGATGAGAGGGCTGCGTTTATGTTGACCGTCTGCAGGTAGTATTGCGGGGAGAATGCGCCGTCGGGCACGATTTGCACTGATTCGGGCAGGGTGAATTCGGTTTCGGGCTTTGATGCCGGATAGTGGACGAGCAGTCTCAGGTCTTTGGAGTAGAGGATTCCGTCGTCGGCAGTATAGATGGGGTTTCCGTCCTGAACCTGGATTTCGGTGAGCTCCCGGCAATACATGAATGCTGCATATCCTATCTGTGTCACTGAAGCCGGAATTGTTATGGTCGACAGGTTTTCGCAGTATTCGAAAGCGAAGTCGGCAATGCGTTGCAGTTTTGCCGGAAGGGTGATTTCGGAGAGCGACGAGCAGTGGCTGAAGGCCTGGTCGCCGATCTGGGTTATTTCATCCGGGAGTTTGACGGATGTCATTCCGGTCGAGTTGATGAAGGCCAGATTGTCGATGCCTTTTACGGGATATGTCTGCATCCGGTATGTTACTTGCGCCGGTATGACTACGTTGCCGCTGTAGGTGCCCTGCAGGTCTGAGAAGGTGACGCTTACGGATGTGTTGTTGAGATTGTAGTATATTCCCCCGACTTCAAAGTCAAAGGCTTGTGCCGGTGGCATGAATGCCGCCGACACAAGCGCCAATGACATGATTCGGAGCTTTAAGGTCCGTTTCATTCTTGTAATGTCAGGTGTTTATTTCACGATTTTGAATGACTGGTTTCCGTTGACGCATACCACGTATATTCCCTTGGGCAGGTGTGAAGCTTCGATGGTGGTGCCTCCTGCCAGTGTGGCCGAGGCCACGGTCTGGCCGGCGGTGTTGATCACTGCGGCCGATCCGTTGGCGCCGTCAATGACAATGTTGCCGTCCTGGACTGTCACGCTGACAGCCGGAGTTGCTTCGACGTCGGTCAGGCCTGATGGTTTGTCGGGGTTGCCTGCCTGCTTGACGCTGATGGCTGTGTGGTCGCCGGGGATGACGACGTGGAGTCTGGTTTCGCGGTCTTCGCAGTATTCGATCGGCTTGACTGTGATTGACAGAGTGTGGACTCCGTCGTTGCTTTCGGTCACTTTGTAAGAGATCCAGTCAGGGACTGTAAGTCCGTCTTCGGTGATTTTGACGTGGTCGGCATCGGTTCCTTTGAGCGCCAGGCGGAATTCTTTGGTCGTTCCTTCCATGGGTGCCTCGATGGTTGTGTCGGCGTCAAGCATTTCGACTGTGGCGTATGTGACGCCGAGGCTCTGGAGGAGTCCGGCGAAATGACCTTCGGTTGAGAACGGCATATAGTTCATGTTGTAGAACGTGTCATACCAGTATTCGTTGATGGCGTCCCACGCGAAATAGTAGAGCAGTGAGTTGCCGACTGCACTTGACGTCGTTCTGAGGTAGGGGAACACGATTGTGTCGTAGTCTCGGTCTGAGTGTACCATCAGGGTGATGATGTCGGTGTTGGCAGGCACAAACACGGGGACGTCGAATTTGAACCGTACATTAGTGACGTTTTCGCTGACAGTGTAGTCCGATGCGCCGACGAATGACAGTCCGATCATCTGGTCCGGGGAGCCGTCGGAGAGGGTGTATACCTGAATCATTGTCTGGGAGTCTTCAAGCAGTGGTTCGGGCACGATCACCGCCATGTCGATGAAGTCGAATCCGTAGGCCACGGGTGATGCGGGGTATATGTTGCAGAATCCGCCGACGTCGATTGCTCCGTCCATGAGTCCGAGGTTTCTTTCCCAGATCAGGTCGAGCGACGGGTTGAACGAGATGTTGTCGGAGCTTCTGTATACTTTTGCCAGCGGGTCCATTATGTCGTATACGCCTGCGCCGAATTCACATTCGTTGCCCGAGGTGTCTTCTCCTTTGAGGATGCCACCTGCCTGCATCATCGTGTGGTTGAGGCAGTACGGTTCGGACTGGCGGCTTTCGAAGATGCCGACAAGCGATGGGGTCTGTATCACGGAGCCGGTTGTGTAGGCCGGGGTGACCAGGTCGACAACGTCGGATGTGACGGTGGCTCCGTTCATGTCGGAGTATGTCCATACATAGCGCTGTGATGCTTCAGAGCGGTTTGTCCAGACGGATTCGGTGTCTGCGGGCATGATCAGAGTGGGCACTGCGGGACGTTCGCCGAATTGCGAGATGCCTTGTTTGAAGCATCCTGCGGGCATGGCGTACAGTGATTCCGGCTGCGGAACGCCAACAGAGACGTTGTCGAGTCCCACGCCGTGTCCGTAGTTTCCATAGAAGCGGAATGCGAATTTGACGGGTTTGTCGAGATATTCAGAGATGTTGACGTATACCGGAGTGTTGTCATATCTTGCCCAGTCGATAAGGTCGGCGCGGAGCTGTTCGTCGGTCCAGTTTTTGCGGATTTCGTCGTCGATCAGGTCCCATAGTTTGGTCCAGGTGGCGCCGTCGTCGGTCGAGGCATATACCTGAAGGGAGTTGTTTTCGCCAGTGAAGTCGTTGGCCTCGCGGTTGTAGACAACCCATGACGGATCAAAATGCACTCTGAAAAAGAACCAGTCTTCGCCTGTGGGAATGATTGATGGAGTGATCAGCCATTCGTCCTGGTAGTCCAGGTCAAAGTGGTCTCCATATGCCTGGTCGGGGGTTATGTAAGCAAAGCATTCGCCTTCAAATGCGATGCTGTTGCAGTTGGGTGCGTTGCTGCGGCTATCGTTGCTCATTACTCTCCATGTGAGGTTGTGGCGGGCTTCGCCGAGCAATGGCACGGTCTGTCCTGATTTGCTGATGTCTTGCCATCCTTCGGGCAGCCATTCGTCATAGTAGGTGCCGAAACCTTCCGGTCGGCCTTCGAATCCTTCGAAGAAGGTGAGTGCTGAGTTGTCGGTTCTGCTCATGACCTTTGCCGGCGAGAGATCGATCTGTGCGGCGGAGACCGCATCAGAGAACCGTTCGAAGCCCGATGTCAGCGGAGACTGTGCCGTCAGCGGCATAGCAAACGCTGTGGTCAGGGCGCATACAGTAATAATCTTTTTCATTTGTCAATAAAAGAAAATTGATTGGTTTTATGAGTGCTGATGTTTTTTTCTGTGATGTTTTAGGGCGATTGGCGATGTCCGCGGTTCAGCGGATCATGACTTTCATTGCTGACGATGTGCCGGCTTTGACCAGATATAGTCCCGGTGCGAGGGTGACGGTCCATTTTGCTGGCGCTTGCAACACACGGGCCACTTCTGTTCCGCTGGCTGCGGCTATGACGCTGATCTGGAGTCCTTCAGCTCCGGTGATTTCGGCTTGCGAGCGTGAGGTTTTCACGTTGAGCGCATTTGCTGCGGCGGTGTCTGCTGGTTTGAGCGATGAGCGTTTGTCGTAGGCCACGGTGAACGGTTCGGAGACGTCGTTGCTGTTGTCTTCGTCGCCTTCGGTTTCGACGCGTATGATGTAGGTGATGTTGTCGGGAGCGTCTTCAGTCCATTTCAGTTCGAAGAATTGCTGGAACTGGGCGCCGGGTTGTATCGGTTTTTCGATTGCGGCCGAGGAGATGGTTTTGCTGTCGCTTTCAAGGATTATGTTGCAGGTGGCGGGTTCGGTGCCGTTGTTGGTGATTGTGGCGATCACTTCGAAGTAGCCGGTGGCGCTCACTGTTTCGGGAGCTTTGACTTCGGTCACAGCCAAGTCGATTGCCGGTCCGGGCATTTCTTCGGCTGTGATTTCGATGTCGTCGATATAGACGGTGTTGCTTGTGTAGTATGATCCGAAGTCATAGAATCCCAGGCAGTATTCGCCTGATTCATCAACGCTGAACGTCATGGATTGTTCTTCGAATTCGCCGACGTGGTCTGTTC
The DNA here is from genome assembly GCA_947177135.1 of uncultured Porphyromonadaceae bacterium. Lineage (GTDB taxonomy): Bacteria > Bacteroidota > Bacteroidia > Bacteroidales > Muribaculaceae > UBA3263. The sequence goes on from CAMWTI010000062.1 coordinate 9,882, forward strand.
CGGATCTGAATACGAGGTTCGGTTCGATGTATGGCCTCAGGTGGAATTCTTCAGATCTGCTTTGTGCGCGGCTCAGCAGAATGCGGATCTGGGTGTTTTCCGTTGCGCTGTTGTTGGCGATCTTGAATCTGAGGTTGTAGGTGATGCCCTTGCTGAATGAGATCGGGGCGGTGAAGAAGTAGTCGTCGCGGTTGTTGGGGTATTGTCCGGTCACAGACATGAATTTGTTTCCGTTTCCGTCGTTGTCGAGTATCCAGGTGTTTGACGAAGGTCTGTCGTTGATGACTTTATAGGCGATGTCGCCGAGATCAGACACTGAGTCAAAGTCCTGTCTGTAGGGGACGGTGTTTGCCTTGCCGACGAGCACAGGTTCGGATACACCTGTCAGAGCGGCTTCTGATCCGTTGTAGACGGTTACGGTGTATGTGTATTCGGCGATTGGCGCTTCCGGTATTTTGTCGGTGAATGTGGTTTCGGTCAGTCCGGTTGCCACTTCGTCCCATTCGGGTATGCGGGTGACTGAGTATGTGATCTGGCTGAGGTCTATGACTCCGCCGTTGATTCCTTTAGGTTCATCCCAGGTCAGGGTCACTTCGTTTCCGTTGACTGAGGTCTTGATGTTTGTCACGGCGTCTGGTTCGTCGAATCCGACAAACACGTTGGCCGATGCGACGGGTCCGTTGCCGGATCCGTTGCTCATGGTGACGGTCAGGGTGTGGTTTCCGGCCGCGAGGGAGAAGGTTTTGGCGTAGAGCGATCCGGCTTCAGCCGCTCCGGCGTCGATTTCGGAGCCGTCGGCTGTCAGGGAGTATTTTACGTTGCCTTTGAGGCTGCTTCCGCCATAGGTTTTGTCGGGCAGAGTGAATGTCACTTCCACGTCTGAGCCTTTGCCGGTGAAGCGTCCGGCCAGGTCTTCGACTTTTGCGGGAGCGGCTTTTGCGGGTTCTTTGTCCGGGATGAAGAATGCACTGAAGCGTTCGCCTGCCGGGAAGTCATAGATGCGTTCGGCCGAGCATGTGTTTACGTCGATGCGGTACAGGGATGCTTTTGTGTCGTCTTCAACGGCGTTCCAGTAGAGTTTGCCGCTGCTGAATTCGAATGTGGCCGACTGGTTCTTGCCGTTTGCGCTGACCGGAATCGATCCGGCTTCCTGCAGGGTGCCGTTGGTTTTGTCGATCGCGTAGATTGCGCCGAGGGCACCGGATACGCCCCAGAGTTGTCCGTTTTTGTCGGCCGCGATGGCGGAGATCGGAACCGAAGAATTCGGTCCGACGGGTGTGATGCTGCATTTTTCGCCGTCATATATGCATAGGCGGTGTTCGTTTCCGGCATCGTCGGCTTTGAACCATCCGTAGATCTGTTCGGTCTCGGGATCGAATGTCATGTCGGTGGCGATGATTTCGTATGTGAAATTCACGTATGGCGGAGGAGTGCGCCAGCTCCACAGAGTGTGGCTCCACGGTCCGTCGCCGTTGCCTTCGGCTGTGGCTTTTCCTGCGAATATGCTGAATCCGTTCTGTTTGGATCCATAGACGGTGTTCCGGTCTGTGAATGTGCCGCCCGATCCGCTGAAGTCGTATTGTATATATGTGGTGCCGCTGATTTTGGTCGCGGAGTACTCTCCGCTGATAGGGAGCGTATATACTCCTCGTTTACTTTCAAGAGAGCTGACGCAGTAGATGGAGATGACCTCGTCATCGTTTATCTCAATAGCGTCTGCTTTAAATTGGCTGGCGGATGATATGAGGAGCGCCATGCTCAGAAGTAAACATTTTTTCATAAGCTAAAAACGATAATTAGATATTGTTAAGTACTCGTTTGAGTGTTTAGTCGGCGCAAAGGTACTAAAATATGTTGTTTAAACAAAGAGGATTCGATTCAATTTAAAGCAAATTTGTTGTTTTTGCGACAAAATAATCCGTATTATGGTGTGTGTCTATGAAAAATGTTAACCGATGCGGAGGGATTCGATGTCGGGCGGGCCGGAGGCCTGTCGGGCGGCCGGAGGTGGAAAAAAATAATGGCGGCGAGTCTCACGACGGGCCACCACTCGGGATTTTACGGTAGTACTTAAATGCTATTATTCGTTATGTCTTAGCCTATATGTTTGAATGAAAAAGATTTTAGTTTTTTGAAGCATCAAAATGCTTGTCATTTTCCGTCTGGAAGTCTCTTCCTCCGTTTGACGATGTCAAAGTTACAACGAAAAAAATCAAGATGCAAGCAATATGTTTAAAAACATAAGTTGGCCAATTTAGCCTGTTTATTGGTCGAAATGCGAACAAAACGAGTGGCGCGTTTCTGATATTCCAGAGCGGACTTATAAATTTTCAGTTTAGGGCGCCTTGAAATAACAACCTATCGCTGAAAAAAATTTGGAAGAGCGAAGTGCCAGATGGCGATACCGGCTGTCACGGCCACATTCAGGGAGTGTTTTGTGCCGAATTGCGGCAGTTCGATGCAGTGGTGACACCGGTCGACGACGGCCTGGTCAACGCCGTGCACTTCGTGTCCGAGCACGATGGCGTAATGGCGTCCGGGTTCGACGTTGAATTCCTGGAGTGCGATGCTGCCGTGGGCCTGCTCGATGGCACAGAGCGTCACTTCCGGCCCGAGCGAGTCGAGGGCTTCGAGTGTGGATGGGAAGTATTTCCATCCGACTGTCATTTCCGCTCCGAGGGCAGTTTTGTGTATTTCGGGCGAGGGAGGGGTGGCCGTTATGCCGCAGAGCAGGATTTTTTCCACGCAGAATGCGTCGGAGGACCGGAATATGGATCCGATGTTGTTGAGTGATCTGACATTGTCGAGCACGACGGTGACCGGAAATTTAGCTTTGGCCTGGAATTGTTCCGCCGTGTCGCGTGATAGGTCAAGTATATTTTTTTTTATATTTGTCATTTCAGGGTAATGGCTGACGGTTGGTCATGCGGTTCAGGGTCTTGTCGAAGCTTACGTTGCGGTAGACGAAGGTTTTTTGGAGCAGCATGTTCCAGAACAGAGACACGAGCAGCGACACGGTTAGTCGCGCCACTGTGAAACGCAGGTTCCGGTCCACGCCCCATGAGTCGAGCAGAGCGTTGTCGGTGAATGCGATGTTGAGCCATTCGGTGCCGTAGGTGTTGAGCAGGAGAGATCCGATCCAGACCATGGCATATTTGATCATTACGTTGAATACAGGGCATTTGCTGGCCCGGAATGTCCATCGGTAGTTGAGCGCGCAGTTGACGATGCCGCCCGATATGGCTCCGGCTGCTGCGGCACCGGATGCGCTGAAGCCCATCCATGCGAATGTGGCGAACGATATGCCGAAATCCACCCATGCCGACAGTTGGCTTGTGAGCATGGCTTTGAGCAGCCATATTCGATGGCGGATTATGGATATGAGTCTGTTCACTTGAGGTCGCGTAGTTCGTAGGTTCTGGCCCGGAGGAAGTCGCCAAGTTCGCGTGGCGATCCGTGGTGGAGCATCTGCTCGCTGACCGGGATAGGCTGTCCGACGCTTACGTGGATCTCTTTGTTGTTTTTACGGAATACTTCGGAGGGTAGGCAGAGTGTGCGTGCGGGCCAGCATATGTGGCCGAGCAGGTTGAACCACCATGAGTTGCTTCCGTGGAAATAGATCGGGATCACGGGCACTTCTGCACGATATATTATCTGGAGCACGGAGTCTTGCCAGGGTCTGTCTTTGAGTCGGCCGTGCCAGTCGATCTTGCTCATTGCTCCGGCGGGGAAGAAGCCGACCGGTCCGCCTTGCTGAAGCTGCCGGAGGGCCTGGCGTATGCCGTTGACGCTGACCGCTCTTTTTGCGGGGTCGTTCTGAGCCATCGGGTCGACCGCGATGAAGTTGGGGCGCATGGCCGATATGTGGTTGAGAAACATGTTGACCATCACTTTGAATTCAGGCCTGCGGGAAGCGATAAGGTGTATGAGAACGATTCCGTCGAGCGCTCCGAACGGGTGGTTGCTGACTGTTATGAATGGCCCCTGGGGTAGGTTGTCGAGCGTTTCTTGTCCGTCGATGCGGAGCGTGTTGTGGAATTGTTCGAACAGCAGTCGTTCGGTGAATCTGGCGCCCGGGGTGTCGCAGCAGGCTCCGTGTGCGCGGTTGACTTTGTCGAGGCTGAGCAGTCTGATCAGTGCGTTTGCAAGTCGCGGGTGTCCGTCCAGCGGCTTGATTATGTTCATGATGTCGTCGGTGTTGAGCACGTCGGGGCGGACTTGATATTTTTCGTAGTCTGTCATTGACGGTTTTTCCTCCTTACGTTAAATTTCTGTTTTATTTTCGACAGGATTACTGATGCGATTGCCGGAGCGGCCTCGTCGCTGCATGTCGAGAAGCTTGGCCAGTCGTTGAAGTTGATTATTGTGATTTGTCCGGACTGGGACACGATGCAGTCGCCGCCATAGATGTCGATGCCGAGCACGTCGGCCGCCCGGGCGGCGTTGCGTTTCAGCGTGTCTGTCGAAAAGTTGTAGACTGGCGGGAGGTTTTCGCCTTCGGCGTCGGCTCCTGCGGGATAGTAGATGTATAT
>CAMWTI010000063.1 GCA_947177135.1 uncultured Porphyromonadaceae bacterium
CCGCAATAAAGCCTGATAATCAGGCTTTTGTTGTATCTACACCCAATTTTGCACCCAATACGGTCAAAGTTGGGTGTTTTTTCTGATTGTCTGGTCTGAAATTTTTGGCGGGGTGGAGCGTTATGTGTGTATGATACATGAATTAATATGGTGCGCGGCGGGACTCGGGCTGTCTTCGCTGCTTGGTTCGATTGTCGGTCTGGCCGTGAGGCGTATCCCCCACAGCTGGAACGATGTGTTTCTTGGATTCTGCGCCGGGATGATGCTGACGGCCTCCATTGTCTGCCTGATTTATCCGGCAGTGGCCATGTGCACGGCGTGGCAGTGGTGGCAGGTTGCGGCCGGAGTGGCGGCCGGAGTGGCGCTTGTCGGCGTCATGGATCGCTTTTTGCCCCATCTTCACCATCTTTCGGGAATGAAGGAGAGTGAGCGCCATGCTGCCAGTCACTCGCTCAACCGCACTCTGCTGTTTGTGATGGCCATAGCCATACACAAGCTGCCCGAGGGACTTGCCACCGGAGTGTCGTTCAACGGCGACCAGGGCAACGCGCTGGCCATAACGCTGACCATAGCCCTGCAGAACATTCCGGAAGGCATGGTGGTGGTGACACCGCTGCTGATGGCCGGCGTCAGATTCGTCAACACCGCCATGATCGCACTGGGAGTTGCGCTGCTGGAGGTGGCCGGTGTCTTTGCCGGATATTTTGTCGGCGACATATGCTCGGTGTTGCTTCCCGCAATGCTTGCCATGGCCGGTGGCGCAATGCTCTATGTGATCAGCGACGAGATGATTCCCGAAACGCATTCCCACGGTTATCAGAAGCCCGCCACCTGCGCCCTGGTGGCCGGTGTGCTTGCCATGCTGTTCATCGAGGCGTCGGTGTAATTTCCGATTAATTTGCGGCGTTTTGGGAAAAATGTTAACTTTGCGGTAATAAAGCAAAGTCACTGATGAAACGTTTTATCCTTAACATCTGTCTGACGCTCGGGCTGATCGTGGCCGGAGCCGGAGTGGTCGCCGCACAGAAGTCGGCTGCACAGTATCGAGTATATGGTGTCGGTTTTTATAATCTTGAAAATCTTTTCGACACCATTAACAATAATGGATCGTATGATCTGGAGTTTTCGCCTAATGGCGCCCGCCAGTGGGACGGACGCAAGTATTGGAGCAAGATCCACAATCTTGCTTATGCCATTTCGCAGATGTCGACGAAGACCACCCCGAATGGGCCGGCCATTCTCGGCGTGAGCGAGATCGAGAATAAGTCGGTGCTTGATGACCTGGTGCGCGATCCGCAGATCCGCCGTCTGGGTCTGCAGGTGGTTCACCATGATTCGCCTGACCGTCGCGGAGTAGATGTCGGTCTGCTCTATAATCCCCGCTATTTCCGGTTTGAGTCCGTGACCAACCACACTCTGATGATCGACGGCAATCCGAATTTCCGCACGCGTGACCAGATGTGTGTCACCGGTCTGCTCGGCGACCGCCGCGTAAGCGTTATCGTCAATCACTGGCCGTCGCGTCTTGGCGGTCAGGAGCAGAGCAGCTATCTGCGCGAGGCGGCGGCTGCGCTGAGCCGCCACATAGCCGATTCGGTGTGGGCCATTGACCCTGACCGCGGAGTGATCATAATGGGTGACCTCAATGACGATCCCGACGACAAGAGCTGCCGTGAGGTGCTGGGCGCGAAAAAGGACACCCGCAAGGTGGAGCCGCATGGTTTCTTCAATCCGTGGTGGCGTATGCTTCGCGACAAAGGAATCGGCACTCTGGCTTACAAGAGCGCATGGAATCTGTTTGACCAGATCATCATATCGGGCAATCTGCTTGAGGAAAATTCAGCTGAGAACGATATGGTCTACTTCAAGTCGATGGTTCACAACCATGAGTTTCTCCGCGACAAGCAGGGCAACCGCGCCGGTTATCCCCACCGCACTTTCAGCGCCGGAATCTGGCTTGACGGATATTCCGACCATTTCCCCACCGAAATTTTCCTTAAACAAAAATCCGGGAAATAATGACACAGAGCATACAGGTGAAAATCGTCAACGGCGGATCGCAGCAGCTTCCGGCCTATGGCACTCCGCTGGCGGCCGGAATGGATCTGAGAGCCGATCTGGCCGAACCGATGGTGCTGGCTCCGATGCAGCGCGCACTGGTGCCCACCGGACTGCGCATCGAGCTGCCTGAAGGCTATGAATGCCAGGTGCGTCCGCGTTCCGGACTGGCTCTGAAGCACGGAGTCACGGTGCTCAACACTCCGGGAACCGTCGATGCCGACTATCGCGGCGAGATCGGAGTGATTCTTATTAATCTGTCTCAGGAACCGTTCACGGTCAATCCGGGCGAACGCATAGCCCAGATCGTTGTGGCGCCATATGCCAGAGTGGAGTGGGTCGGAGTCGACCGGCTCGGAGAGACCGAACGCGGCGAAGGAGGCTTCGGACACACAGGACGAAATTGAAGCGCCATTCTCTTCTCATACTGGCGGCGATTCTGCTGCCTGCCGTAATCGCCGCCGTGACGCCCGAGCAGCGGCGCAAGTCTGACTACTATTATATGGAGGCTCTGTCGCGCGATGCCGCCGGTGATTACGATGTGTCGACGCTGTTGCTGCGCCGGGCTGTCGAGCTCGACAGCATCGGTTCGACCGAACCGGGCGGCATGCTCGGCAGCCGCTTGCTGTCGATCGACAATGGCGACTCCGCCGTGGCCGCCGACGGACTGCGACTGCTTGAGGCCCATGTGGCCGCTCATCCCGCCGATCTTTACTCCGGCTATAATCTGGCTTTGAATTACGAGCGTCTGCAGATGCACGGAAAGATGCTTCATACATGGCGGATGCTCGATTCGCTGAATTCCGAAAATTCAGCGGTGCTCATGAGGCGCGCGGCAATTGAAAACCGCTACAACTCCAAGCAGGAGGCTCTGGCGCTGCTGCGCCGGGTGGAGACGCTCGACGGCATTTCGGCCGATCTGGCCCTGAAGCAGGCCCAGCTGATGATTGAGCTTGGCGACACGGCGGGGGCATCGGAGTGCATGCGCAGGATGCTTGACGGAATGCCGGCCGATGCCGAGGCCCATACGTTCATGTCGCTGTTTTACGATCTGGCCGGCAGGCCGGATTCGGCGGCGGTCATGCTTGACCGCGCTCTGGCCATCGATCCGGCGTGCGGCATGGCCTTTTATGCCAGGGCCTGTCGGCTTCGCGATTCCGGACGCAAGGAAGAATATGATGCCGAGATCGGCCGTGCCATTGATCTTGATGATCTTGATCCGGAGAGCAAGCTCGCTTTGCTCAGGGATTATGTGGCGGCCATGCCCGACGATGACGCCGAGTCGCGTGAGCGCGCAGGCTACCTGTTTGGCAGGCTCACCGCGCAGTATCCGCTTGATGACGAGATCAGGCGCTTTGCAAGCGGATTTTACTTCGCAATAAAGGATTATGTCCGTGCGGCCGAGAATCTGAGCGTGGTGGCCGATCAGCATCGTGAAGATCCGCAGCTGTGGAATTTTCTTGCCAGAATGTATGTCACGGCCGGCATGATGCCTGAGGCTGTGGCGACTGCGCGGACCGCGGCCGGATTCTGGCCCGACGATATAGACGTGCGTGAGATGCTCGGGCTGCTTCTGTCGCAGACCGGTCTTTATGATGAAGCGATCGGGATATTTGCCGGTTCTCTGGAGTTGCCTGCGGCAAAGACCGACGACAAGCTGCGCAGCGACATTTACCGCTGCATGGCCGACGTATGGCAGCAGGCCGGACGCTATGACAGCACCGAAGTGTGTTATGACCGGGCCATCGCCATTGATCCTGACAATGATCTGGCGCTGAACAATTATGCCTATTATCTGGCTGACAGGAACAAGGAGTTGTCGCGGGCCAGGCAGATGAGTTCGCGCTCGATGACGCTTCGCCCGGGTCTGCCTACATATCTCGACACATATGCCTGGGTGATGTTCAAGCTCGGGGAATACCAGACTGCCAAAGAATACATTGATACAGCGCTGCTTCGTTCGGCCGACGATCTTTCAGCCGAACTTCTGGAGCATGCCGGTGACATATCATATAAATTGAACCGCAATGAACAGGCCGTCGAATATTGGCGCGAGGCGCTTGATCTCGAGCCTGACAACGAGCGTCTGTTCCGCAAGGTGGAGACCGGCCGCACTGAAGATTGAACATATGAAGCCCGAAAAATTCATAGCACTGTTGCTGACGATAGTCGTCGCACTGGCCTCCGCAGGCTGCAAAAGCCATAAGAAAAATGTCGCAACCCCGCTTCAGTCCGTTTCTGAGACAGAGCAGTCTGCGATGTGGCGCAATGTCTATGCGCCGGTGGCGGTCGATATTCTTCAGCCGGCCCAATTCTCAACGTCGGGACGGATGACCATGGTGAGAGGCGAAAGCATTTATCTGTCGCTTCGGATGTTTGGCATGGAGGTCGGCAGCGCTTTTGCCGACAATGACCGCGCCGTGCTGGCCATGCGCATGCCAAAGAAAATGGTGATGGAGCTTCCTGTGGTCGAAATTCTCCGTCGCGGCGGCATGACTCTGTCCGATGTGCAGGATGCCCTTCTCGGCGATCCCGACGCACTTGCCCGGCTGCCAGAGTCGGTCAGTTGCAATGCCGATGTCGACGACCGCAAGGCAGTGGTGGAATTTCATGCCACGTATGCCGGAAAACCGCTGGGCCTGCGGCTGACCTGGAGCCTCGACAAGGCCGAATGGGATGCGGCCTCGCCGCGCCTGTGGTCTGAGCCCGGTTCCGATTACACCAGAGTGACACCCGCCCAGGCGTTGAAAATGCTTGGTGGAATTCTTTGACGGAAGCCGATGAGAAGATTATCCTCACTGTTGCTGATGGCTCTGGCGGTTGTGGTGCTGCCGCTTGCCTCCGACGGCAAACGCAAGCGCACCAGCGCCGACGCCATGCGCCAGCGCCAGCAGACCGAGCGCGAACTTGCCGACACCAACCGCAAGCTCACCGAGGCCGAGGCGGGGCTGCAGCGGAGAATGCAGAATCTCAACCGTCTTCAGCAGCGCATTGCCGACACCAGTGCGGGAATAAAGCGTCTGCAGATCCGCATTGACTCGATCGGCGGAGCGTCAAAAGCGGTGAGCGACTCCATTGCCCTGCGTGAGAGCGAACTGGCCGCTCTGCGCAGTCATTATGCCCGGACAGTGAGGGCTTCGCGACGTTATCGCCGGGAGATGAACACGATTAATTTCCTGTTTTCGGCCGATGATTTCAGCCAGGCATACCGCCGCATGCGCTATCTTGAGGAGTATTCTGGCTGGCGCCATAGGAAAACGGAGCAGATCCAGCAAGTCATGGCTGATCTCGGCAAGCAGAAAGAACGCCTGGCCGAGATGCACTCGCGACTCAACGCCTTGAAGGCGTCGGCCTCGCGTGAGTATCGCTCGCTGCGCCAGAGCCGCGACTCGGCGCAGACTGTTGTCAATTCCCTGAAGGGCGAGACAAAACGACTGAACACTCTGCTACGACGCCAGCAGAATCAACTCAAGTCGCTCGACGACGAGCTGACCCGATTGATTGCCCGCGAAGAGGCCGAGCGCAAGGCAGCCGAAGAGGCAGCCCGACGCAAGGCCGAGGCCGAACGCGCCGCCGCCGAAAAAGCCAGGGCCGAAGCCGCAAAAAAGCAAGCCGATAAAAATCAGCGTGGCGACAACCGGCAGGAGGCGAAGCCCGAGAAGACCACGCCGAAGCCGGCGCAGGATAAACAGCCGAAGCCGGTTGAGCGTCCGTCGGCCCCCCAGCATGGCGACTTTGCTTCCCAGAAAGGAAAACTGCCTTCGCCGCTGAGCCATACGTTCACGGTGGTCAGCGCCTTCGGGCCTCATCGACATCCGACCCTGTCGAAAGTGCAGGTAGACAATCCGGGAATCGACGTCGAGACAGCCGCCGGCGCCAGGGCGCGTGCCGTCTATCCGGGAGTGGTGTCGGCCGTGTTCATGCAGAACGGTTACGGACACGTGGTGCTGCTGCGCCATGGTGACTATCTGACCGTCTATGCCAACATCGAGACTCTCGGGGTGAAGAAGGGCGACAGCGTCAAGGCCGGCGACACAATCGGCATCGTGGCTCCCTCGGAAAGCAATCCGTCGCGCGGGCTGCTGCATTTTGAAATCCGTAAAGAAAAGACCAAGTTCGATCCACTGTCATGGCTTCGGAAATAACCAGGCGCGCCGCTAAGGCGATGGGGCTGTTCGGCTCCATGCAGGTGGTGCAGGTGGTGTGTGCCATGGTGCGCAACATGGTCATCTCGAAATGGCTCGGACCGGTTGGGCTGGGGCTGATGGGCGTCTACCTCACGGCGGTGGATCTGATCGGGTCGGTGACTCAGCTCGGCATACGCACTTCGGCCGTCAAGGAGATCGCGTCGGGCGACTTGGCCGCGGTCACCGTGGTGCGTCGGTTCGGTGTGGCGCTCGGCATTCTGGGCGCGGTCGTGGCTGTGGTTCTTTCGCTGCCGATGAGCCGGTGGTCGTTTGGCGACGACTCACACGTCTGGAGCTTCTGCCTGCTCGGCGCGGCACTGCTGTTTCAGTCGCTCACCAATGCCGGACAGGCCGTCTTTCAGGGGCTGAGCCGGCTGAAGCCGCTGGCTTCGGCCTCGCTCTGGGGTTCGGTGGCGGGCCTGGCTCTGTCGGTGCCGCTCTATCGCTGGCTTGGTCTTGGGGGCATCGCTCCGTCGATCGTTGTCTATTCCGTGGCGCTCTGGGTGCCGCTTGCCCTTCATGGCCGCGGACTTGACCGGTCTGCCGGCCGGAGTCTCGGACTGAGGCAGACCGTGGCCCGCGGCGCCGAATTCATGAAGGTGGGTTTCTATCTCACGCTGTCGTCGATTCTCGGCTATCTGGTCAGCTATGTGTTTCAGATTTTTCTGAATCGCGAAGGTTCGGAAATGACCCTGGGCATCTATCAGGCCGGCTATACGATGTTGTGGCGCTATGCCGCCATGATCTTCGTGTCGGTCACTTATGAATATTACCCCCGGCTCACACGGGTGAGCGCGTTTCCGCGGCGCATGCAGGCCATGGTCAATCACCAGAGCCTCTTCACCGCGCTGATCATGCTGCCCTGCGTCTGCTTCGCCATAGCCGCGTCTCCGCTGATTGTCAGGGTGCTCTATCAGTCGGAATTCATGCCCGTGCTTCCCTATTTCACGGTGGGTATGGCGGGGATGATGTTCCGGCCGCTCTCTGTTGCCATGAGCTACAGTTTTCTGGCCACAGGCCGTGGCCTGACCTACAGCGTCACCGAGATGGCCAGCAGCGTGGTTGGTCTGGCGCTCAACGTGGCCGGCTTCCACTGGTTCGGCTTCGCCGGACTCGGAGTGGCGCTGATCGGGTGGATGGGCGCCGACGTGCTGATCATGTACGTGTTTTATCGCCGCATGAACCTGCGCATCAACCGCCGCGTGGCGCTGATCAGCGCAGGCATGGTGGCGATTGTGTTCGTCTGCGCCCTGCTGCAACTCGCGGGGCTGTGGTGGGCGGTTGCCGCAGCGGGAGCAGTAGCGCTGCTCCCGGCGGTGCGCTTTTTCAGAAGTTGATCTTAGACATGACGCTCTAAAACTGTTGTATAACTGTCGAAACACTTACGCAACAACATCCGAGCCCCCTTCATCGGAGCGGATGACACCAGAACGTTCTCATTTGTCGGGCCGATGCCTTCGATCCAATAGCAGGTATTTTTGCCGTCACTTACGGTCAGAATGCGGTGTGGTGTGGCAATATCCACGTTACTATATGATGTGCGCATCTGGTCTTCGGTGACGGTGAGAGTCCGTCCGTCGGGTTGACCGAATTTGCTGCCATTGATTTTGTCGCCGGTCGTGGCGTTGAAATCCATCAGCAGCTCAAAGTCGCCGCCCGGCTGCAACTGAGAGTAAACCCGGCGGTCTTCCTCGTAGGCGGCAAGATATGTCACCTCATCCACATCACGGTAAATCACTTTCAGCTTTATAGCCTTGCGATTGTCCACTATGGTGTCACCCATGGCGAAGACTATTTTGTAGTCCTTTATGTCGTCCCTGCCATCAGTTTCATAATCGTACTCAAGATCATAAAACCAGATTCTACCAGGAACCAGCATCTTTTTATATGTGTTGTCAGATGTCTGGGCATTGGCGCTGACAGCAGCCATGGCAGTCAGCAGTATAATTGTCAGTTTATGCATAGTTTTCAGTTTTTAATAAGCCGACAATAGTCGACCTGGTTGTCATTTATGTATAGTGATACGATGTAGACTCCCTGTTGAAACAGCGACATATCCGTTGTCACTGTCGGAGCCTGATGCGAAACGGTCAGGACTTTTGCTATACTGCCATCCACTCCGGTAATTGCGATTTTTGCTTCTGTAACGCTTTCTTCCAGTTGTGTGGATATGGTCACAAATCCTGTTGTCGGGTTTGGCGAGCACCCGACAATCTTGTTATTGATATTTGCAGTACTTTGTGACGGTCTGCCATTGACCAATTGATCAAGAGCGGCTGAATTATCGGCTGCTTCGCTGTATAGTTCCTGAACCGATTGAACCATCAGGGGTATCAGGGCGAGGTAGTTCACGCTTTTGCCGCCTGTGCTGTCGCTTCTGACTATTTCCGGGAGCACCTGTTCAACTTCCTGAGCCAAAAAGCCATACTGACGCTCCTTGTCGGTTGTCGCGATTATTTTTGTGATACTTGACTTATCGGTTGCCATTGCGCTTACTTCTTCATCTATCCAATGGTAGGATACAGGACGCAATTGGAGCAAAGTGCTTAGTCCGGATGACAATGAATGAATATCTCGCTTGGAACGAGCGTCTGATACGTCATGTACATGTGCAACTTTAATAGAGTTGTATTTCTTTGTTTCTACGTTGAAGAAGCAAATCATATCTCCTGTTCCGTATATTCGAGGATTTGCAGGCGATACATCAATACTGAAAAACTTTTTGTCCCTATAGTAGTTATTATACCAGTACATTTTGGGCCATTCATTTATTCGCAAATCATAACTGTTGTCTTGGGTGTTTATGCTTAGACGGCCTCCTGAATACTTAACCTGTGAATATAGCGACAGAGGTAACAGAGCGACGGTGAATGATAGTATTGTTTTTAAAATTTTCATGATAACTTACGGTTTAATGATTAATCAAAACAGATTACCAAATAATTTTCTTACCGTTTAGGATATAAATGTGACCAGACTGTGGATTTGTCACCGGCCTGCCTGTCAAGTCATATATATGCATATTGATCGGGTCGGATTCGTCCACAGTTACATTATCTATAGAGGTGCTTATGTAGAAATCTTTTCGACTCAGTACACAATTGTCACCATGATAACATTTTACCAAATATGGCCAATAAAAACAGCCTGGTGTCGGATCTCCAAGACTCATAGACAAGGTCCATAATTTGTGATCCGAACCAATCCCTTCGAGCCAATAGAAATCCCCATCCGGGCCTGTCTCTAATTGTAACCTTCGGCGTTCAACCCCTTTGATGTTTATTATTTTTTCATCAGTTACAGTGAAGTAATCCTTTTGTCGTTTGCCATCCTTATATAAATATAGCTTATCGCCTTTATGTGCTGTCATATTGATTATTGGCTGTATTTTTGATAGTGAATAGTATTTGTATAAAACCCCATCTTCCTCATATACTTTATAAGGGCCATCATTATCATTGTAGAGGTCGTTGCTACATAAGTCTATTAACGTCACTTCCTGGCCTTTACCTTTGGGCTGAACGTCAAGTACCAGAGTAACGGAGTAATCGGTTATATATTCCATATAGAACGACGGCCTAATATATCGGTATTGATTTTCGTAGATATGAATCGTTCCCGGTTCGTAAATATACTTATATGAATCGGGTGTTTTCGCATTCATGACGCTGGCGATCATGGCGGCTATCAAAAAGAAAAATAAATTTTTCATAGCCTTTAATTTTTAGCAAACCGACATGAATCGGTTAAGTTTCCGTTGATATAAAGATAAACAATATAATGGCCAGCCTGCAATTGAGCCACATCCTTACTGATTGTTGGGTTTTGAACAGATATCGATTGCGTATGAATTCTGTTGCCGGCCATATCGGCCACTACAACCATTGCGTCTTTTGTGTCAGAGTCCAATTGAGAGGAAACAGTCAGAATGTTTTGCTCACGGGATAATGAGCAATTTAAAATCCGATTGTCAGACGACGCGGAAGCCTTGATTTGTGTTTGTCCGTCAGTCAATAATCTGATGGTTTCGGATTGAGATTCAATAATGCCCTGTAATTCTTGTATGGATTCAACCAACAGTGGAATCATGGCAATATAGTTGATCATTTTTGTGCCAGATTCGTCGCTCTTGACCACATCCGGCAAAACCTTTTCCACTTCTTGCGCCAGAAATCCGAATTGGACAGCGTCGGCTTCAGGCCCGTATGCCACATGGACAGAGTCACCAGATGCCTTGGCGCCGGCAAATGTTTCTGCCGCCGCAGACATGCTTTCCGGCTGTTTCCATTTATAGGAAACAGGACGCAGTTGAAGCATTGTGTTCAGGCCTGATGACAGAGTCTGCACATCTGTTTTAGCCCTTGCATCAGAATAATTGAAGACGTTTTCAACTTTAATGCTATTATACGTGTTAGTGCCAGTGTTGTAAAATACAATTAGATCATTGGTCCCTGCAATGCTCGGATTGGCTGAACTGACATCAATCCTTAAGAAATTGGAGCCTTTGCATGTCCACTTCATGCCAGACCATTCATTTATCATCAAGCCAATTTTGTTTGGCTCGGATATATTAATACTCAGCCTCCTGTTATTGTATGTGATTTGAGCTTCAACGGTCAACGAAGCAATTGCAACTATGCCGCAAAGAAATAATTTCATAAGTTTCATAATGGTGTTGTGTTAAGTTTGTTTTTAATGTCAGAAATTGTTATTCAGGATCAGAGTCGCATTTTTGGCTACAGTTACATCTGACCACAGTTTAATCATATCGGCGTTAATTGTGGTTGTTCCACTTTGAATGACCACTGGTCCGGATGGCCTTGAACTTGTGAGATTCGGGCCAGCAGACATACAGTCTTTTGAGGTGTATACGTTTGTGCCTGTTAATGTCTCGTTTTGAAGCAGACATAATGTCAGATTTATCGGAATGTAACCTTGCTTTGTGAAACAGAGATTGCAAGTTATTCCAACTGGAAAGTCGGGAAAAGTATATGAAGTAGCTTTATTGTCGCAGACAACCTTATAGAATGACTGCCCATAGTCACTTGCGCTCATGATGCAAATTCGTGTCCCTTTTGGCTTTGCGTCGAGTGTGATTTTTCCGGCGTTTCTATATGAAATGCCTGTGTCTAATTTTTTTGGAGTTTCCACGAATATCGGAGTTTCGGGGTCCCCGATAGGGTTTAATCCGAACATAACGGATCTAAAAGCATTGTCGTTACATTTGGAAATCATCTCCTTTTTGGCTTGTGCGACAATCTTGCCATAATTTTTGTCGTTTTGGGGATTTTTTAGTAAATTGATGAAAAACGAGCTTTCATATTGTTGAGATGGGCCTAGCCGTGGGGTTTTAGCATCTGTAGAATAACCCCACCCAGATCGTGAACTTCCAAGGTACGAAATAACACCGCTTGACGGATTTCTAATAAAGCTTTCACTTAAACATGGGCCTTCAGGATCGTCAAACATATTGGTTTTGCACGCTGATGTTACGATATGGGTGTGACCGGTATTCTCTTGTTCTGTCGCCATCTGACAGGTATATTGGGAATAGTTAATTAGTCGCCAATATGCTGGGGCGCCGTGAGACTCCATATTCAAAAAGTCATAGCCGAGTGATAACTGCGCTTTGATCGCATAGGGTTCACCGAGAATAGGGTATCCATGCGAATCGAACAAGTCTGTGTACGTGTCGTAACACCTAATTATGTTGCCTTTCCAAATTGGTTTGATTGAGTGGTCAATAAGTATTTGTCCTTTGATTTGAGCATCGCTCACTGTTTCACCGTCTATAACTTTGTTCCAATGTAATTCTGCGCCGCTCATGAGTATTTTGTTGCCCCATTTAGGGGAACGCTCATATGCCAGTTGCTTATCGATGAATGCTTTTACCTGTTCAGGCTCGCGTACGGGAACTCGTGTGACATATATCTGTGGGGTCAGATCCACTTTGTCATTTACCTCTCCGATAATGCTGTTTTTATTGGCATTCCAATCGAAGTCACCGTTGAAACACGCGTAATACAAATCAGTTGGTATATCCTCTTCATCTTCGGGGGTCTTGACCATAATTTTGCATTTTATTGCAGGAACGACAGAATCATCCCCACCGAGCAGAGCATAGGTCAGCTTATTAGAGGTATAAAGATCTTTAAGATATTGTTTTATATAATGTGGAGTCGCTTGCCCGTATTTTGATTTGATTTCCTCAATCGTTACAATCTTGGAATACAATCCTTTTGTCTTCTTCCATTGGGCTAATCTTTCAAAAGACGGCTTTAATGCATTGTTGGTTATAATGACATAGTCAATCTTCTCATTTGTGGATGTAGCTTTGGCCGCTTCAGTCTTTGATGACCCTGCCGGTTCGGGATCTACAGAGTCGACAAGTAGGTCGACATTCATCGAGTCAATGAAATATAGTTCTTTTTGGGCTGCGTCATACACAAAAGGGCATGAAAGAAAGTAAAGCTTTGTTTTATCATCCAAGTCACTCGAGGTAATGTATTCACAATTTGACTCGGGGTAAATGTTATGAGCATAGGCCGGCTCTTCGACTCTTGTTTGCTGGATAACAGAGCTGGAAGGAACCGGAACAGGAGCTTGTGCCAAAACGACATTAGAACGAATGAGTCGTTTAGTGAACGTGGGCGTTGTCTTTACGTGCGCCACTATTCCGCTAACGCTGCAATCGGCCGGGATCAGAGGCAATGCCGGCCGATTTTCTTCCGGGTAATTCGCAAACAGCTCAGGATCAGGCAAAATATGGAGAATGCCATTTTCTTCCAATAGTTCAAAGTCATCTTCTGAGAATGTGAGGCTGAATGTCTGATGCCGCAGACTTGCCTGCATCACTAAAGATGCGACAACAAAAAGCAGGGTGGTCAATAGAAGTTTTTTCATGATGTGTGGCTTTTGGTGGGCTAACTAATGCGCAAATATAGTGATAGAATTATGCAAAAACAAATGTTTTGTGAAAAAAATACATTGAATCTAAAAAAATGCAAAAAGAGCGCGCTATGTATTGCCCCTGAAAAGTGTGTTATCGTGTCGGGTGTTTTCGACAAAGCCTGAAAACTGCGTCAGGAGAGTTTCTGCAATACACACCTGACGCGAGCGACGGAGAAAGATCTGGCAGCGTGTTTTTCAGAAGTTGATGCCGATTCCGGCCGTAACGGCCGACATGTCGTGGTAGCAGTCGCGGAGCTGGCGATAGGTGTAGCCGATGACGATGTGTGAGCGGAAGTTCTTTCCCATTGCCAGATTTACGCCGAAAGAAGCCGAGCCATAGATGCCGTCATGCGTTCCTGCCGCCGACATGCGGTTGAAGCTGTAGCCGGCTCTGCCTTCAAAGAAACAGCGCATATCTCCTGGCACGAACGAAGTGCGTATAATAGCATATACCGGATACATACTGCTGCTGTTTCCCACTGCCATGTCGATGCCGGCTCCGGCGCCAAGCATCTGGATGACGCGGTTCTTATAGCCGAACTGTGCCGCAATATTGAACGTTGACAGATCCTGTCCGGTCATGTCGATCGAGCTTGACACGCCGGCTCCCCATGCGAAACGGGTCAGCGGCCATGAGTCATCGCCGGTCTCGGCCACCGCCGATCCGGAAAAAGCCAATGCCATGGCGGTCAGCGCGCCGGTCAAAAATTTATTCATGCTGCAAATTTACGCATTTTTGCTGAAAATCCACAAAGTTTGCCCAAAGTTTGCCCACCGCAGATTCTCATAATTATATTTGTGAAAAATTTGGATCTTTTAACCAAAAGGCGTATCTTTGTAACTATTCAGCGAAAACAAAGGATACGAAGATTTAGCTCATCAGTTTAGACG
>CAMWTI010000064.1 GCA_947177135.1 uncultured Porphyromonadaceae bacterium
CTACTACACGGCTACTACACGGCTACTACACGGCTACTACACGGCATTACCGAGATTTTGGTACATACCACAATTGATCTTTAGAAATAATCGTATTTTCATGGCTCATCTCTCTTAGAATATTTCTAACTAAATCAAGATTTTGTCCTTTTGTGTTGCGGCTTGGAAGGGTGCCTTGGAGATATTCAAGAATCGCATCGCGTTTTGCTCCATCTGAACCTGCATTCTGAATGTATTGTAAAATCATGTGCTTGATTTTGTCGCGTTCCAATCCTTTTACTTTGGTATATCCAGGAAGTTGCTTCGAAGCTTTGGCTACACCAAGCGATATGGTGTAGTCGGGGGCTTCGCCCTCAATCAGACCGCGGTTCAGGAGTTCCTGGGCTACATCATCGTCTATCCGGTGACCTTTCTGAACGGCATCAAGAGAAATGCAGTCGTGTAATGTCAGACTGTCATTTTCCTTAAGCAGTTTGGTATATCGTTCGTTGATGGCATTGCCATAGATGCGTACCGCAACTTCTTTCTTCTCGTTGTCAATTTCATAGTCAGGCATCGGGAATCGGCGTTCCATCTGCTCAGTGAACATCTTTTTTATTCCACGACTAACAGTGTCTATCATATTGAAATGCACCATAGCCCTGCACAGACAGGCATTGCGGAAGAATCGTTGTGGTCCATTAGTGGCTAACGCATTTTCCAATGTGCCCGGAATAAACGAACCGCCATTGGCATAATAGAGAAATTCCGGATTCTCAACAAAGTTGATACGCTGACGCAGAGTGTAATCCTGATGAGCGATGCAATTGTGGAGGGCCTCACGGATAGTGTAGTCATCATACTGCTTCATAGTGTCGGGGAAAAGCGTTCCGCCCGGCATTTCACGCAAAGTCAGATTATGAATCTTGGCAAGAATTTCATCAACTGTCAGGATAAATGGCACCGAAAAATGTTCATAATCCACCACGTCCTGTTTCTCATCACGAAGAGTCCATGTAACTTCCGCTACTGCCGGACGCAGCTTGCTTTCCGAGAACATTTTGCCAAGCAGAATTATGGCTGCACGGGTAAGTTTGCCATTGACCATCAATTCGCACTTGCTCAGAAATTCTTCCGTCGACCAACGGTTGACCTCCTCAGCCGGAATACGGCTGTGCACCTTCTTGAACATCTTTCGAGCCTTAGCGATAGCCACCTCGTCAAGATCCTCAATCGTTGCATCAGGCACTATTTCCGCCGACCAGTCCGGAGCCGGAGTCTGCCGGCGGATTTCATCCTGCTTGGACTGATTAAGCGGTTTGAGGCTTTCTCCGTCACGACCGTATGCGATTCCTTTCCACTTCATCACGATATTTCGTGGCGAGGCCGGAATTTTTAACATCAGTATTCGCTTCCCATCTACTTCAATCGGGATAATCTCGCGGAAAGTCTGTCCATCCGTGGTATGCTGAGAGAAATCGTGCTTTAGATTGTTAAGAGCCCCTTCGCCGTTTTTATATGACGAGCCGACAATCTCATGCTTTTTCTCATCATAACCAAAAATCAGCCACGCGAAATCAAGTCCACGAAGATTCGCCTCATTGCTCAACGCCGAGAAATACTTGCCCAAGTCATCAAAGTCGAAGCTATTCTCCGCCTTTTTGAACTCAACTACTTCACTCTCTTTATGTAAAATGAGAGATTGAAATATGGTGGTATGTAAATTTCTTGTCATTTTCTCAATTTTCATATTAAACTTAGGCTTGGGATATGGCGGGCCATTGCTAATCATTTTAGACTAATTTATAATCCACAAAACCATTATTGTCAACAAATGAAATAGTATAACTTTCAGATCCGATCAAATGTAAAAAGTCAATTAAATCAGATATAATATGTATAATGGTGTCGTAACCAGCTGCTTGATGGGGCAAATTTTGAGAAAAAACATATTCTTTACCATGATAATTAATAGTATCATCAGACATGGTATGTATGCCATTATTGTGAAGTGTATTTCTTATTTTTGTTAGTATCTTATTCGCTTTGTACAATTCACTATCAGTAGAAACATTAAACCTATTAAACAGCGAATCGTATACTGAGCTAAATTTAATTGATGTTGTAAGCGCGAAAGCAGCACAAAGAGCTCTATAATAACTTTCAATAACACTTTGGATAAATATAATCAATGCGTGTCTGCTACGCTTTAGATAGTCACTTGCTATTCTTATTGAATCTTGTTCAGACGTACAGAACAAATCGCTTACATATTGAGGATGCATTATATATCGTAGAAATAGCACAACGTTAATATCATGGTAGATAAGAAGCCTATCAATTTGTTCAAATATTGTTATTCTATAATCATGAGCTATGTCATAATGATATTGCTCTACAAGATCTTTTCTTGCAGCCAAAGACTTCTTTCTTAATTGTTCCAATTCGTCACAATATTTTTGAATAAGTTGAATTGGATTTAGTTCTATATTCATAACATAAAATACTAAAACTTGCTTACATTCGTTTTTTGAGGTTGAATTTTTTGAAAATTGAGAGCACACTCTATTTTGACTGCAGATAGCCGCGGAGCACGTCCTGAAACGCCTCCTCGATCATCTGCTCCTCGGCCTGCGAGTCAGGCTGGGGCAAATTCCGTTCCGGTGTACCGTGATCAATCATAATCAATCCTTTATTAGACCCCAAAATTACAAAAAATCCGGCAATGTCTTAACTACCACACAAAAAAACGCGCTCACCCCCCCCCAATGTCCCACCTTGCGGATTTTCTGACCTATTTTCTGACCTAATCAGAATACCCCTTTCTTGGCGAACCGACACGTTCAATCACTCCGTCTGATTTCAATTTTTCTATGTGGAATTGCACGTTGGAAGTTGAATTTTGCTAATAGGCGGCGACACGCCGCAAGATGCCGTGCCGCCGCTTTTGTGCGTTGATTGATAACCTGATATTCGGTTACTTGCCGAAAAGACCTTTCAGAATCATTCTTCCCACCTTGCGCTCCAAGCCTTGTTTTGTGGTGGGTATTCCGGTCTTGCGGGCTATCTTCTGCTTGACAGCCGTTATGCCGACCGCTCTTTTAAGAGAGAAACTCAATCCCGGTATCTTCATATCAGTTCAGTAATGAATTTAGTCCATAGAATATCAGAAACACGATGAGCCAGAACAACGTCTTGAATATGGCTTTGAAGAAGTTGCGTCCGACGTAAAGTATGGCGGCAATTATTCCCCACGGTGCAAGCTTCATGGTTCTTTACAAACTTTTACTCTGGAATGATTTTACCATCTTCTTGATCAGAGCGTCTATTTCATTGGCTATGCCGGCCATGAATGCGGCTCTTGCGGTCGGGTTTTTCAGCTTACCGAATCCTTCCGACTTCATGGTTTTGAAGTTGAGCTCGTTGCGCGGCGAGGCATAGGCATAGGCTGCCAGAACCTTGTTGTCGCTCTCGCAAACATCTATCAAGGGATCCACACCGGTCAGTGCAGCTGCAAGTGCCGGGCCTGTCGGTTTCTCGCCGTCGTAACGGACGCCAAAGAAGTATCGTTCCTTCATTATGATGGAAAAAGACACCGTGTTTTTGCGGTTTTTCGTCTTGTAGATGTTGAACGTCACACCATAGCGCTTGTAGCGTGTGCTTTTTGAGTAGTCCTCCACATCGGCAGTGAAGTCTTTCTTTTCTATGGCGTATCCCTTGGCTATGAGAAGATCCTGCAAGGTATCCCAGAAATAGCATTGAAGCTGTTCGTTACTCCAGTCATCGGTTTCCACGGCTTCACGACCGGCGGCAGCAATGGTCATGTCGCTTCTTACCAGCTTAGTGTTGTCGGGATTTGCCACTTTTACGGTAATGCCGAACTGGTCTTTCATTCTTGCCTCAAAGTTTCCGACCTGCAGGTTTCCCTTGCAGACCAGCTCTCCGCCCTTCACGTTTTCTCCGCTTCGGATTGATGCAAGAGTCGCATTTTCGGGTGCAAACTTCGCCCCCTTGTACACGCGCAAGGTTGCTCCGAAAGCGTCTTTGAATTGTTTCCTCAGACTGCTGACAGTCATGCGGCCGTTAATGTTGAATTCAGCCATTGTGAAATTGTCTTTTAGTGAGTTTATTAAATTGTTGATTATTCCCATTTTTATGATTTTTAATTGTTTAATCAGTTGTTGCTATTCATATCCGAGCCAATCAAGAATGATGAAAATTAAAGTGCCTATAGCTATCAGCGATAGAGGAATTAATGCTTCCAAACACCCACTTAGCTTTTTCTTTGGCTTTTCCTCATTTGGGTTACCATTAATCATTGAGTCAAGCTCTCTGAGCTGTTCTTTCAACTCTTTGTGTTGTTCTTTCGCAACATCAATCAATGGATTTGTCGGTTCCAGACCAGTAAGTATAGCTAATTTAGCTTTTACTGAAATAAGACTGGATTTAGCATTGCCAAAGAATTGTTTAGCCCCCGAAGTATTTGAAGTGTCATGTCGTTCCTTTGCCCACTCCAAATATCGTTGAGCCCATTCAAGGTTGTGGGCAATATCATCACAACATTCGGCTATTTGTTTTGCTATAGTTGCTTGAGCGCGTTTGCTTGTTGTTTTCATATCTTAGAGTTTTATATCATATGTATCCGAAATACGCTCCCAGACACACTTGTTTTCTTTTTCTGATTCTGAGGGGTTGATCTGAAAAACGCCCACAAAGCGGTAGGAGGTTATGCCGAGCCAGTCTCTGTAGCGCAAAAACGTTATGCGCTTTTCCCGGCTACCGAGATGTTTCCTCATATGGTTCTCTCTTTCTGCCGGATTTTTCGGACATTCGGTGATGGTCAATCCGTCTTCCGAAATCGAGTTTTCCCAGAGTCTGTGGCTGGTGTTGGGCCACCAGACAATTTCATCACGTTTGCCGGGAACTCCGACGCCAGATGCCCGCAGGAAGCCCCGGTGTTTGGGTCTTGTGCTGAATATGGCAGCGATATCATCTATTGTGTAGAGAGACACATTTTCCTCCACACTGATGTATCCTCTCCGACGGATATCTCCGACCGAGTCAACCCCTTTCCATGCCTTGAAGTCCGGCCCCAATTCTGATATCCGTGACTTGATGAGATCGATTACTTCATCAACACGCCGGTTGAGTTCTTCTAATGAGCATGGTTCGGGCACCCCGTTCACTTCACTGTAACATTTTATCCGCACCACCTGCACGAGTCGGGAAATCTCCCGCTCGCGAATGGCATCGGCCTCCTTGTTCTGAAAATGTGCTGGCTCGTCAATCTCCACGACGAGATTTATCTGGGGCAGATAAAGGTCGGCAAGTGCGTATTTACCCTCCTTGCGCACCACATACTGCTGAAACACAAAATTCACATCGGCGTTGTCGAGGCCATTCCAGATGCGGTGAATCACATAGCTCTCCAATCTCTTGTGAGATATCTTGGTGAGCATCCGTGTGATATATTCTAACTTATAGTCCATAGTCAGTAGGTTTTACCAGAACAAAAAAGAGCGACAGTCTAAACTTTTTCTCATTTGCTTTAGCGGGTTCTGGTAAACCTTGAGTCCAAATAAGTAAAAAGCAGTCTGCGCCCTTGGACGGGTACAAACCTACTTTCGACCTAATCATTTGGGACTCCTTAACTAATTTACCAGATTTGCTAAAAGCCAAATAACTTGTCTAAAAGTCGTTTGAAATATGTCTTGTCAGTTTATGTTTCTGTTTCTTGCTTAATTTTGTTTGGAGGGTTCTTGATTCGCAAAGTAAGCAATAATTTTTGAAACAGACAAGAGCATATCGCAGAACTGCTTGAAAATATGTTGTATAACACAAATCGCATCGCCGATTTATGGTCATTATACAGAAAAAAGGCCGTTTTGTTAAACTTCGGAAGAATTATTTTTCATGATTTCATTGGCATAAATGGACTTTTTTATCAAGGTTACCAATTATTAGTAGAAAAAGATTAATTTTGCAACAAAATTAATCAAACATTTTTAGCACCATGAAAGTAACTCATTTCGCAACCGGCATTGCCGCGCTTCTCGCTGCTGCCTTTTGCAGCTGCTCTGAAAGTGAACACGAACCTCTTCCCAATCAACCTGGACTCTCCGATCCGGTACTGTCGACCAACTTCGCCCGTGTCTGTTACGACGGACGCTTCGGAATACCAAAAAGCGACACTATCTTTTTTACTACTGACAATTGGCGGCTCACACAAGTCGAATATCAAGGCAAAGCGGTAGTGGCCGATTTTGAGGGCACTTCGCCGTTCAGTTCCGACTTCGGCTGGATGCGTATGGACTATGCCGACAAGCAACTGAGGATTACTGCCATTGAACGTTGCGACAGCGCGAAATTTCTTAATTTTCCGTATCAACGATATGCCCGATTGTTTTTTGAAAACGAAGGCGTCACAGACACTCTGGTGTGCTCACAAGTTGTGGATGAGTCGGTCGGTGTTCTTTCCAGTCCATTGGTTCCGGGTGATATAACACTGACCAAAGAGGGCGGATCGATAACATACGACCGCTGCGGATTTGCCCTGCCATTGAGTGTTATGTTAGACAGCGTTGAATTTCAGCTTAATACAGAGCAGGAAATATTTGCAAACCCAAACAAAGATTATAGTTTCAAGCACGACTGGGTTGAGGTCAAATACTTCGCAACAGGAGCGCTTGAACAGCAATATGGCATCAAATATGACGGTATAACCGTCACCGTGGCTCCGAACAATACCGGAGCTGAACGTACCTGCTTCATAGATTTCATGCATATGGAGGAGGCCATGTATCAAGGCTACATCGTGCGATGCATACAGTCTGCTGAATAATATAATGTGGAATTTCACCGAACAGAGAGGTCGATTGGCAAAATCGGCCTCTCTGTTCAACTTATTGTCGCGCAGTAAAACTACGTTTTGCTTTTGTTACATTTTTTCTCTAAATTTGTAGCCATTATGGAAACAGAGAAAGATATATTGTTTTCACCGGCCAAAATCGGCCCTGTGACCCTGAGAAACAGAACAATCAGGTCGGCCGCGTTTGAAGGTATGGCCGACGGAAACCGTCCCACGCAGATGCTCCGCGACTACCATGTCAGCGTGGCCAGGGGAGGAGTCGGAATGACCACTCTGGCCTATGCGTCGGTGACACGCAACGGACTGTCGTTCAAATCACAGCTATGGATGCGTCCAGAGATTGTCGGCGAACTGCGTGCCATCACCGACGACATTCACCAGGCCGGAGCCAAGGCTTCGGTGCAGCTGGGACACTGCGGCAACATGAGCCACAAGAGCACAGCCGGCGAAACTCCTATCTCGGCCAGCGGAGGATTCAATCTCTACTCCCCCACCCTGGTCAGAAAAATGCGCGTCGACGAGATCGAGGAAATGGCCCGCTCGTTTGGCGAAGCGGTGCGCATGGCCAAGGACTCAGGTTTTGACTGCGTGGAGATACACGCGGGCCACGGTTATCTGATCAGCCAGTTCCTGTCGCCATATACCAACCGCCGCCGCGACTGTTACGGCGGCTCGCTCGACAACCGCATGCGCTTCATGCGTATGTGCATGGAGCAGGTCATGAAGGCGGCCAATGGCGAGATAGGCGTGCTCGTCAAGACCAACATGCGCGACGGATTCCGCGGAGGCATCGAAGTGCCCGAAGCGATCACTATAGCCAAGGAACTTGAAAGCCTCGGTGCCGACGCGCTGGTGCTGAGCGGCGGATTTGTCAGCAAAGCTCCGATGTATGTGATGCGCGGTCCGATGCCTATCCGGTCCATGACGCACTATATGTCGCCGTGGTGGCTCAAATATGGTGTCAAGATGTTTGGCAGCATGATGATCCCCACCGTACCCTACCGGGAAACCTATTTTCTTGACGATGCCGTCAAATTTCGCAAAGAGCTCAAACTGCCGCTGGTCTACGTCGGCGGGTGCTCCACCCGTGAAGGCATAGACCGTGTGCTGGCCGAAGGATTTGAATTCATCCAGATGGGACGCGCCCTGCTGCGGCAGCCCGATTTCGTCAACCGCATGCGCCAGGGCGAAAACTCTGCCGGATGCGACCACGTGAACTACTGCATAGCCCGCATGTATTCACGCGAAATGGCATGCCATCACTGCGCGGGCGATCTTCCCGGATCACTCATCAACGAACTGGAAAAACTCAAGCGCAAAGCCGCACGCAAAGTCTGATGGCACACAACGTCGCACTGGTAACCGGAGCAGCTTCAGGCATAGGCGCGGAATTCTGCCGCCAGCTCAACGAAATGGGCTGGCAGGTGCTGATGGTTGACTGCCAGCCATGCAACGACAGGCTGAATTCGCTGCAACTTGATCTGACCGATCATGAAGCCGACAAAAAGATCACCGACTGGCTCGATTCACTTGACATAGTGCCGGATCTGCTGATAAACAACGCCGGAATTTTCGACTTCCAACGGGTTTGTTCGATGACGCCGCAACGTCTTGATCTATACATAGATCTGCATATGCGCGCGGTCACAAAACTATGTCGCGCCATTGTCCCGCTGATGGCAGAACGCGGCTCGGGCATGATACTCAACATGAGTTCGATGAGTTGCTGGATGCCAATGCCTGGAATTGCAATGTATTCCGCCACAAAAGCCTATATCAGAGCTTTTTCCCGCGCTTTGAGACTTGAAGTCAAAGACCGCGGCGTGAGCGTCACTGTGGCATGCCCCGGCGGAATCGCCACCGACCTATTCGGCCTTCCGCGCAACCTCCAGAAACTCGGAGTGAGAGTCGGCGCTCTGCAGACACCCCGCCGGTTCGTGCGCGGAGCACTGCGTGCCACAATGCGCCACCGCAAGCAATACATCAACGGAATTATCAACCGGATCGCCATCGTGGCAGTCGGAGTATTGCCCGACTGCCTGCGACGGATCGTCAACAGATACCCCAAATAAACAGCAACATGAAAACCGTAATCGTGACCGGTGCTTCCGGAGGAATCGGCGGCGCCATCGTCAACAATCTGCTCGGTATGGGCTACCACGTGATCGGAGCCTGCCGAAATACGGACCATCTGCCAGACACTCCCGGTCTGACACGCCTGCGTTTAGATCTGTCGAGTTTCGACTCCGTCCGAAAGGCAGCCGGACAACTGTCAGGCATGGAAATATTCGGCATCATCAACAATGCCGGAATAATGCCGGTGCGTGAAACGGTCATGACTGCCGATGGACTGGAACGCACCTTTCAGGTCAACTATGCGGCGACACGCCTGTTCACAGAACTGCTTGTTCCACAGATTTCCCGCGGAGGCGTCATCGTATTCACCAGTTCTGTTGCACGCAAATGCGCCGGAAAAACGGATCATGCTCCCGAACGCGCAGCAGCAGCCTCAAACCCTCTGACA
The DNA here is from genome assembly GCA_947177135.1 of uncultured Porphyromonadaceae bacterium. Classification (GTDB taxonomy): domain Bacteria; phylum Bacteroidota; class Bacteroidia; order Bacteroidales; family Muribaculaceae; genus UBA3263. The sequence continues at coordinate 9,372 of CAMWTI010000064.1, forward strand.
CGCTTCATGGCATACGGACGCACAAAGCGGATGCTCTGCAACCTGACCAAAGAAATGGCTCTGCAACTCGCCCCAAGAGAAATACGCGTCAACGCCGCCACTCCCGGAGTGGTCGACACTGGACTGATACGTCTTGGCTGGAAAACCATCGACCGACTCGCCGACGTGATCTTCAGACCATTCATCTCCACACCGTCACAAGGAGCGATGGCGGCCATGCACGCCTTTTCCTCTCCTGACACAGGTTTACTCTTCTGCCAGCGAGGTCCAATCAAGCCTTAAAAGATCAGAAAGCGTCGATTAAAGGTTAAAATAATTTAAAATTACCGCGGATTTATTGCTATTACAGAAAAAACGCATAACTTTGCATCAGTTTTTCATGGTATTAGATTTAAGGTAAGAAGATTATTCGTCGTGATGACGGATAATTTTTTTATTTTTAACCTGGTATCTGTCTGATATTGTGATGAATCACACAATCAACTATCTCAATACTTAATGTCAGAAACAACTTCTCTGGACTTTCTGACATATGAAAAAAGCGCGGCAGATCATCGAAGAACTGTCGCGCTTTCAAATTTTCAAACAATCAGGTCAATTATTCTTGATATAGTCGATGATTTCCGAAATACGGCCATGAGCCATGCACACAACGGTGTCGGCGGCTCCATAATACACCGTGACCTGATCCTTTTCAAGATCATGAAGCGCGGCACACGGGAACACCACATCAGGCACATCGCCGGCCAACTCATATGGAGCCGCAGGAGCCAGCAGATAAGCCATGGTGCGGTGAAGCACTTTTGTCGGATCATTCTCGTCGAGAATAACCGCGCCCATGGAATAACGGAAACCGTTGCAAGTGTTGATAACACCATGATAGAACATCAGCCATCCCTCTCCGGGAATGAGAATAGGCACTGATCCGGCACCGATTTTAGTGCACTGCCATGCGCTTTCTTCAAAAGGAGTGACTTTCATCAGGCAGCGGTGTTCACCCCAATATTTCATGTCGGGGCTGAAGCTCACATAAATATCGCCGAACGGAGTGTGGCCGTTGTCGCTCGGACGAGACAGCATGGCATAGCGGCCATTGAACTGCGCGGGAAAGAGCACACCGTTGCGGTTAAACGGCAGGAATGCGTTCTCACACTGGAAGAACTCCTTGAAGTCATACGTATAGGCAATTCCAATCGTCGGTCCATGGTAACCGTTACACCATGTGATCCAATATCGGTCGCCGATTTTAGTCACGCGCGGATCATACTTGTAATCGCTTTCGATCATTTCGGTGTTGCCGGCCTGAAATTTGATCGGCTCATGATTTATACGCCAGTTGACGCCATCGTCACTGAACCCGGCGAATATATTCATCTGCACGCGCTTGTTGTCACAACGGAACACTCCGGCGAAACCATCGCCAAACGGCACCACGGCGCTGTTGAATATGCTGTTTGAAGATGGTATGGAATAGCGGCCTATAATAGGATTAAGGCTCGAGCGCCACATAGGGTCGTTGCAGCCTGCCGGCCTGTCTTCCCAGGGAATTGCTTTCATAATTTTTTATCTGATTGAAATTATAATATTGATTTATTCGTCAACAGTTTCATCTTCACTGTGGTGAAACGGAAGCAGTTTCACCAGAATAAAAGTAGGTATGGCGGTGAACAGTGCGAACAGAAAGAAGTGAGAATAGCCCATCTGTTCACAAAGCCATCCGCTGGCCATGCCTGGAAGCATGACGCCAAGATTCATGATCGCAGACGCAAAAGCATAATGAGCCATGGAGTGCTTGCCTGGAGCAACCTGCTGCATCATGAACAGCGTGAGTCCGACAAAGCCGAAGCCATAACAGAAATATTCGGTAACGAGTCCGGCGCCTATCACCCACAGACTTTCCGGAAGGAATTCGGAAAAAAGAAAATAGATGATAAACGGAACATTGAAAATACACACCAGTGAGAAAAGGGCACGGCGCAATGTCAGTCTGGCTATATAATAACCGCCAAGAATCGAACCGACGATGAAAGCCACCGTTCCGAAAATGCCGTATATCGTGCCCATCTGTTCGTTGGTCATGGCCAGACCGCCCTCACTGTGCGGAGCCTGAAGAAAAATCGGCACCATCTTGATGGCGAATCCTTCGGTGAGCCTGTAGCATACGATGAAAAGTATATAAATCCAGATGCCGGGTTTGCGGAAAAAATCGGCAAGCACCTCCCACAGCTGAGTCATGGCCTCGCGGCCCGACCGCGGAGCATTGCTCTCTCTGGAGCCTTTAGGCAAAACAAAAAAGTGATACACGGCAAGAGCGATGAGCAGAACGCCGAGCAGCCCCATTATGATCATCCATGCATAAAAAGGAGCGCGCTCCGGATTCTCTGCCTTATAATGGTTCATCAACATTCCGGCCAACCACACAAGACCGCCATTGGCAAGAACCTTGGCAAGATTATAGAAAGCGCCCTGCCAGCCTATATAAGTTGATTGAGTCTTTTTGTCGAGAGCAGTGAGATATATTCCGTCGGTGGCAATGTCATGAGTGGCACCCGAAAGAGCTATCATACCCATTATGGCCACACTCCAACTGAAGAAATCAGGCAAGGGCAGCACAAAAGCGATCAGAGCGAAACAAAAGCCTGACAACGCCTGGGTGGTGACCACAAAATTCTTCTTTGTCCAATAGATCTCGAGCAACGGACTCCAAAGAAATTTCAAAGTGTATGGCAAAGTGAGCAACGAAGTCCAGAACGCTATTTCAGTCTTATCTACACCAAGATTATTAAACATGATGACACTGACAAGATTCAGTGCCACAAATGGCAGTCCCATGGCAAAATAAACTGTCGGCACCCATGCTATGGGATTTGTTTTTCCGCTTTTATTATTCATAATATAAAGTGATTGATAGCTGCAAATTTAATGAAAAATCGCGAGTTTCCAGCATCTTCACTATAAAAATAGCTGATGTTGATAAAGTATTTAAAAAGTATTGAAAAGCATGTTGACAAGATAATAAAAATGTTCATTACACAGAAGTCTGTCAGGTTATTGACAAACTATTAAAAACCATCAACAGACAAAAGCGGTTTTATTTACATGAGTAATCATGGAAATTTATTAACTTTGCCATTGTGAACATGATGTTGACAACATAAACAATCCGCTGAACAACAGCGATATGATATGTTGATAACATCATCTGAAAAGTTGATAGAAGTTGATAACTTCAAAATGCAAGAATATTGCCTGAAAGTTATATCTGATATCAACAGGCATTATTATTCTTTTTTAAAAATCTTATAAAAAAACTCTTTATAAAAAATAAAAAAGACATGGAAGCAGTGGAAGCCCTGAAGGCAAAAATCAACCGTCTCAAAAAAGAGAAGAATGCGGTGGTGATGGCCCACTATTATGTGAGGCCGGAAATTCAGGATGTGGCCGACCGGATCGGTGACTCACTGGCGCTGGCCAGAATCGCGGCCGAACTCGACGAACCTGTGATCGTGATCTGCGGAGTGAATTTCATGGGCGAGACCGCCAAGATACTCTGTCCCGACAAGACAGTGTTGCTGCCCGATCCCGCAGCCGGATGCTCGCTTGCCGACAGCTGTCCGGCTGCGGATTTTGCCGAATTCATTGCTGAACATCCTGGCCATACGGTGATCTCATATGTCAACACTTCGGCTGAAGTGAAGGCTTTGAGCGACGTTCTGGTCACTTCGAGCAACGCACGCAAAATAGTCGATTCGTTTCCTGCTGACGAAAAGATCATTTTTGGCCCTGACCGCAATCTCGGAGGATACATAAATGCTGAAACAGGACGCAATATGGTTCTGTGGGACGGTGCCTGCCACGTTCACGAACAGTTTTCAGTGGAAAAGATAGCCGAACTGAAACGGGAACATCCCGGAGCGCTGGTGCTGGCTCACCCTGAGTGCAAGAAACCGGTGCTGATGCTGGCCGACAAAGTCGGATCGACGGCCGCATTGCTTCAGTTTGCCATCGAAGCGCCTGCCGGATCTGAATTCATCGTGGCCACAGAGAGCGGTATCCTTCACGAAATGCAGAAAAAATGCAAGGACAAAAAGTTCTATCCCGCTCCTCCAATGGCCGGAGGATGTGCCTGCAACGACTGCTCGTTCATGAAACTGAACACTCTCCAGAAGCTGGCTGACTGCCTGGAGAATCTCTCTCCGGAAGTGACTGTCGATCCGCAGGTGGCTGAAAAGGCACTTGCCCCGATCCGCCGCATGCTTGAACTCAGCTGATCGTTATTAATATATTGACATAAATTTGGTTTTAATGACAGTAATATTTAACTTTGCTTGTGCAACATCAAACCAAAATTGATTATAACCATGGCTTCTAATGAATTAGACTGGGCCGGCCTCGCTTTCGGTTATGTGCCCACCGATTACAATGTGAGATGCTCGTTCCGCGACGGCGCGTGGGGTCCCATTGAAGAAACGACCGACGTAACCATTCCTGTGCACATTGCTGCCACATGCCTGCA
>CAMWTI010000065.1 GCA_947177135.1 uncultured Porphyromonadaceae bacterium
GAATTGCATCTGTGGTTGGGTGAGAGTGATTGGCTTTGGATGGTGAAATCAGAGGAAAGGGTGGTGGTTATTTCATTTCTGCCGGTTCGTATGTGTAGGCAAGCGACGTCGGCAGATAGCTGAAAATTTCGTCAGGGCTGAAGAAGCGTTTAAGTTCAATTTCGGCATTTGCCGGTGAATCCGATGCATGGATTATGTTTTCTTGTCCGCTCATGCTGAAGTCGCCGCGTATGGTTCCCGGCAGGGCCTTGCGTCCGTTTGTGGCTCCGGTCATGATTCTCACTACTTCCACGGCGTCGTTGCCCCACAGGGCCATCACGATTACGGGCGAGGCCATCATTGAATGAAGCAGGTCCGGAAAAAACGGTCTGTCCACCAGATGTGCGTAATGCTCGCGCAGCAGTTCTTCGGAGAGCTGCATCATTTTCATACCCCGTATCACAAGTCCTTTTTGTTGAAAACGGGTGATGATTTGTCCGACATATCCGTGAAGAATCGCCGAGGGTTTTAGTATGACGAGAGATGTTTCCATGTTTGTGTTCCTATTGTAAAAAAAGAATCGTTCAAAGTTACGAATTTATTGTGGGTTAAGCGCAAAAAATAAGTTGAAACTTTGCAAATATTTCTTAATCTGTCGTTTTTCGGCGGTGTCGGGCCGCGAAATTTCTGTATTTTCGGATTTTTCACTAATTTTGTCGTGATAAATCCAGAAAAAAGAGATGATAATAATCGGCATAGCCGGCGGCACTGCCAGCGGCAAGACCACAGTGGTCAGAAAAATAATTGAATCTTTTCCTTCGGGCGAGGTGGCTGTGATGCCTCAGGATTCGTATTATAAGGATTTGAGTCATTTGTCGCCCGAGGAGCGGACGAAGGTGAATTTCGACGAACCTGCCGCGATCGAGTGGAGTCTGCTGGTGGAGCATCTGCATGAGTTGAAGGCCGGCCGTGGAGTGGATGTGCCGACGTATTCCTATCTGACGTGTACCCGGCAGCCTGAGACGGTGAGGGTGGAGCCGCGCGAGGTGGTGATCGTTGAGGGCATTCTGGTGCTTTGCGATCCGGCGTTGCGCGAGATGATGGATGTGAAGGTGTTTGTCGACGCCGATGCCGACGACCGGCTGATCCGACTGATCGCGCGTGACTGCGTGGAGCGCGGACGCACTCCGCAGATGGTCATTGACCGCTATGAGGCGGTGCTCAAACCGATGCACAACAAGTATATAGAACCGTCGAAGCGTTATGCCGATCTGATCATTCCGCAGGGTGGCAACAACGTGGTGGCTATGCGTCTGCTTACTGACTATATAAAAAGCAAGATATCATGATTCTCCGGACTGAGAACCTGGTCAAGGTCTATGGCCGCCGCACGGTGGTCAATCATGTGAGTATCAATGTGACTCAGGGCGAGATTGTCGGTCTTCTCGGGCCTAACGGAGCCGGAAAGACCACGACTTTCTATATGACTGTCGGGCTGATCACTCCGAATGAGGGGCAGATCTATCTTGATGATCTCAACATCACTGATTTTCCGGTTTATAAGCGCGCTCAGAACGGCATCGGCTATCTGGCCCAGGAGGCGTCGGTGTTTCGCAAGCTGAGTGTCGAGGACAATATTATGTCGGTGTTGCAGATGCGTCATGGGCTGACGCGCGCCGACCGCAGGCAGGAGCTGGAGAGGCTGATTTCAGAGTTTTCGTTGCAGAAGGTGCGCCATAATCTTGGCGACAGGCTGAGCGGCGGCGAGCGGCGGCGCACTGAGATTGCCCGCTGTCTGGCGATCAATCCGGCGTTCATCATGCTTGACGAGCCTTTTGCCGGTGTGGACCCGATTGCCGTGGAGGAGATCCAGGCTGTGGTCTATAAGTTGAAGGAGCGTAATATCGGAATTCTGATCACTGACCATAATGCGCCCGAGACTTTGTCGATCACCGATCGGGCCTATCTGCTTTTCGAGGGCAAGATTCTTTTTCAGGGTACAAGCGAGGAGCTGGCTGAGAATCCGGTGGTGCGCGAGAAGTATCTGGGCCGCAATTTCATTTTCAGGCGCAAGCAGTTCAACTGATTCCTCTCCCTGTCTGGAAGGTCTTGATGCTGCTGTCCCCGGCGCGTCGGTTATGTGTCCGACACGCCGGGGACAGGCGTTTTTTTGTGGAGTGGATTTTAGCGAGGGTCAGCGGATGATGGTCTTCCGTCCGTTGATGATGTAGAGTCCTGGAGTTGTCGGGGAGCAGATGCGTTGTCCCTGCAGGTTATAGATATGGGTATCGGCATCGGTGGTGCCGGTGGTTGTCGGAGCAAATATGCCGACTTCAGGTTTCGGGACTGATATTGTCGTGAACCGGTATTTGCAGCCGGTGTCGGAGATGTTCGATCCGTTTCCCCAGTTATAGACGGCGAACTGCTGGCCGGCGTTGTTGGTCTGGTTCCATTGTGCGGAGCCGCAGGTGATGATGGTGTAGCCGATTTCGTCGGCGGGTTTGACCGACCATCCGTCGGCGGGCTGCGCGGCTATTGTGGTGAGCGGGGTGTTGTTGGCCGACAGCGGCGAGACGTAACTATGGTCGGTGGTGTTGATGATGTCGAATGTGCCGTCGGTTCGAATGCTGAATTCCCATTTTGAGGCTTCAGACGGGGTTTCGTCGCCGATCATGCTCCGGCCGATGCCTTTGCCGGTGGCATAGCGGGTGAAGCGGAGCGGGGTGCAGAGCGTGTAGACTCCTCCGTCGACCGGCATGGCTATGCCGGCGGAGAGTGCTTCGGCTTTCATCTCTTCGAATGCGTCGGCGAGTCGGGCTGACTGCGCGGCGCGTTCGGCTGCGGTCATTTCGGTGTCGAGGGTGGGCTGTATTTCGTCGAGCACGCGGTTGAATCCGTCGGCCACTGACGTGGGATAATAGCCGGGGGTGTCGCTGACGTTTGCGTCGATCCATGCTTTCATTTCGCTGATGGCAGTCATGAGCTGTTCGGTTTCAATGTCAAGCACCTTGTTTGGCGAGTAGATCAGGCCGTCGAGCGCGTTGCGTCCGGCGGGGTCGGTTATCACGAATGTGAATTGCCATTTGTCGCGTCCGGTGCCGCCGTTGTTGGCGTGGGGCAGTTTCATGAAGACTTTGTTCCAGCCCTGGCGCAGGTGCAGGGCGATCGGCGGGCGGGCGGTCACGTTTTCGTTGGTGAGTCCGGTTTCGGTCTGGTCCTGGAGGATCGACGCGCCTGGTTGTTGCCATTCAGGCGCCGGGATTTCCTGTCCGTTGAACCAGATGCGCGATCCGCGGCGGTCCCATTTCCCGGCGTCGGGCGCTTTTTCGTTGCCTGATCGGCTGTAGGTGTAGAATTCGATGAGTGCTGCGGCGTCTTGTTCTTCGGGCGAGTATATCCAAGTCCATGCATAGGCGGTCATGTTGTTGGCCGGGTTGTCGAAGATTCCCTTGACTGTGGGATGCCAGATGTGGCGCAGGTAGATTCCGGCGCCGGTGGCGGGGCGTATGCCATAGGTTGTTCCGTCGATGATGAACGATGAGGGCACGTCGACGCCGTCACCAAGATATTGTTCCGGTTCGAGCACGGCGCTGGCGTTGCCTGAGTTGGGGATCTGGTCGGTCACGTTCCAGCGTACATCGGTCTGCCTGACGTATGGGATCAGGTGGGCTGTTTCGGCCATTGTGGTGGCTTTGTGGTAGAGGAACCGGCGTTCCCAGTCGGTGAATTCCTCGAATTCGGCACCGGAGGAGGGCAGGGCGGTGCCGCCTTGTTCGATGTATTGCCGTCCGCCTCCGGTCCATGCTCTTTCGGCCGATGCCAGTATGTTGGCATAGACGTTGTTCTGACGGATAATGTCGGCTTCGGACGGGGTTTTGGTGTCGCTCCATGCGGCGGAGATTGTTCCGGCCACGTCGGGATTGCCTTTTTCGACTCCGAAGATTGAGGATTTGAAGATTCCGACCACGTCGGCAAAGAGGTCGAAGTGGTTGGTGTAGTTATATCGCATGTCGATGTTGGGCACTCCGGAGCTGAGGGTGCCGGAGGTGGCCCAGTTCGTGGTCATGTCGCATGGGATGGTCTTCGGGTTGACCGACACGGCGGGGCTGTTGTAGCGGTTCCAGATGATTGCTTTTTTGCCGAGCGAGTGGACATAGTCGATCATGCTGACCAGATAGCTGTCAGGGAAGCTTTTTTCGTCGCCGCCGATGTGGATGTAGGGCGCTTTGTCGAAGAGTTCGGCAACTTCGGCGAGGATTATTTTCAGTTCTGCAATTCCCTGGGCCGACTGCATGTTGTGGCCCATTGCTCTTTCAAAGGGGCCTGAGTGTCCGGGCATGTCGATTTCGGGAATCACGGTGACGCCGCGTTCGGCGGCATAGTCCTGGAGTTCGCGGGCCTGCGCTTTGGTGTAGAATTGTCCGGGATAGCGTGTGATCGCGGCCGGGCCGGTCAGCTGTGGGTAGGCGTCGATTGCCAGGCGCCAGCCGGTGTTGTCGGTGAGGTGCCAGTGGAATGTGTTGACTTTGAATCGGCTGAGCAGGTCGATTTCGCGCTTGAGTTCGTCGAGGCTGATGAACGACCGGCCCACGTCGTGCATGAATCCGCGCAGTTTGAATGCGGGCCAGTCGGTGATGGTGGCGCCTTCAATGAATCCGTCGCCGTCCTGAGCCATGATCCTGAGGGTCTGGGCGGCGCGTATCACTCCGGTGTTGGTCGGTGCGGTAATGGTGATTTCGTCGTTGCTGACGGTCAGGCTGTAGGCTTCGTCGGGGTAGTCGGCCAGGGTGTAGTCATAGGCTCCGTCCACCGGTGCGGTTCTGACGGTGATGCGCGCGGTCGCGGTCTGATCGGCGGTGAGTCCGGCGTCGTCCATGAACCGGCGCAGTTCCGCGGTTTGCGTGGGGTCTTCGAGTTTCACGTTCCGTCCGGTGGCGAAGCGAGTGCTTTCGGCCGAGGGTGTCACGTTTTTCGGGCGTGGCATGATGTGTTCGATGCGGGCAAATGCGGGAACTGCGGCGAGCATCAGGGCTGTGGCGGCGATGAAATGTTTTTTCATGATTGGCGATCAGGGTGATGGGGTGGGGAGAGAAGTGAGGGAGGAGAGGGAGGAGAGTGAGGAGAGGGAGAATGGTGGGTCTTGTCAGTCGCGGCTGCTGCCGAAGAAGCGGAGCAGGTAGAGGAAGAGATTGATGAAGTCGAGATAGAGCGAGAGGGCGCCGAGGGTGGCGATGTGGCCGGCGGCGGCTGCGGGCATGACTTCGGCCATGCGTTTAACCTGCTGAGTGTCCCAGGCGGTGAGTCCCACGAAGATGATCACACCGGCAAATGATATGATCCAGCCCATTGTTCCGTTGTTCCAGAAGATGTTGACCACGCTGGCGATGATCAGGCCGATCAGGGCCATGAACAGGAACGAGCCGAATTTGGTGAGATCCTGTTTGGTGGTGTAGCCAAACACCGACATGGCGCCGAATGTGCCGGCGGTGATGAAGAATGTCTTGGCGATCGAGCCGGGAGAGTAGGCTGCGAATATCATGCTCAGCGCCAGTCCGTTGATGATGGCGAAGAGATAGAACAGCGCGGCGGCGCTCGATGCTTTCATTTTGCTGATTCCGGCGCTGACGCCGATGACGATGCCGAATTCGGCGATGAAGAGTCCCCAGTAGATCCATGAGTGCTGGACCATGAACATGACGAAGCCTTCATTGAAGGCGAGCAGGGCGGTGACGGCCGTGATGAGCAGGCCGAGGCTCATGCGCAGATATACGTTCTTCATGATTGTCGACACGCGGTTGGCCAGAGCGAAGTCGTGGCCTCCGAACTGCGGCATATCGAAGGGATAGTTGTTGCTGTTCATAAAGCGGTTGTTGTTGTTGTTGTTTTGAGTTGGTTTGATTGATGAGAGATTAACATTCGGCGGGTCACATTCGTTCAACGACTCCGATGCCGAGCAGGTTGAGCGCGCTCTTGACGGTGTTGGCCGTGGTTTCGCTCAGGGCCAGACGGAGCGAGCGCTTGGCCGGATCCGTTTCGCCGAGTATGGAGCAGTCGTGATAGAACTGGTTGTATTCCTTGACCAGGTCGTAGGCATAGTTGGCAATGAGTGCGGGCGAGTAGCTCCGGCCGGCTTCCTGCACCACCGAGGGATAGTCGGCCAGGCGCTGTATGAGGGTGATTTCGCGTTCGCAGGGAACTGCCGCGGCGTATTCTCCGATCTGGAATCCGGCTTCGGCCGCCTTGCGCAGCACTGAGCGTATGCGGGCATAGGTGTACTGGATGAAGGGTCCGGTGTTGCCGTTGAAGTCGATCGATTCTTCGGGGTTGAAGGTCATGTTTTTGCGCGGGTCGACTTTGAGCAGGAAGTATTTCAGCGCTCCGAGGCCCACTGTTTCGGCCACGTTGGCGGCTTCGGCTTCGGGCAGTCCGTCGAGTTTGCCGAGCTCGTCAGACACCTGGCGGGCGTCCGATACCATCGCTTCCATCAGGTCGTCGGCGTCGACCACTGTGCCTTCGCGGCTCTTCATTTTGCCGTTGGGCAGTTCGACCATGCCGTATGAGAAGTGCACCAGGCCCTTGCCCCAGCTGAATCCGAGTTTGTCGAGCAGCAGCGAGAGCACCTGGAAGTGATAGTTCTGTTCGTTGCCGACCACGTATATCATTTTGTCGATCGGGTAGTCCTGATAGCGCAGTCTGGCCGTGCCGATGTCCTGAGTCATGTAGACCGAGGTGCCGTCTGAGCGGAGCAGCAGTTTGTGGTCGAGTCCGTCGGCCGTGAGGTCGGCCCATACAGATCCGTCTTCGCGGCGATACATCACTCCTTTTTCCAGCCCTTCGAGCACTTTTTCTTTTCCTTCGAGATAGGTCTGGCTTTCGTAATATATTTTGTCGAAGCCCACTCCCATGCGCTCATAGGTGGCGTCGAATCCGGCATAGACCCATTCGTTCATCATGCGCCATAGCGAGCGCACCTGTTCGTCGCCCTGTTCCCAGCGGCGCAGCATTTCGCGCGCCTCGGCCATCAGTGTCGATGCTTTTTCTGCTTCTTCGTCGCTCATACCCTGGGTTTTGAGCTGGGCAAGTTCTGCTTTGTAGTGTTTGTCGAAGAGCACGTAGAAGTCGCCGATCAGGTGGTCGCCCTTTTTGCCGGTCGATTCGGGTGTTGCGCCTTCGCCCCATTTCTGCCAGGCGAGCATCGACTTGCAGATGTGGATTCCGCGGTCGTTGACAATGTTTGTCTTGACGACGCGGTTGCCGCATGCGGCGAGAATCTGCGAGAGCGAGTGGCCGAGCAGGATGTTTCGCAGGTGTCCAAGGTGAAGAGGTTTGTTGGTGTTGGGCGAGGAGTATTCTACCATCACCAGCGGCGACCGGTCGGTGGGAGCCACGGTGCCATAGTCGGTTGTGCCGGCGATGTGGCGCAGCACCTCACACCAGTAGGTCGGCTCGATGACCAGGTTGAGAAATCCTTTGATCACGTTGAAGCGGCTCACCGCCGGTTCGTTTTTCACGAGCCACTCGCCGATTTCGGTGCCGGTCTGCTCGGGGCTTTTGCGGGCGGCTTTGACCCATGGGAATGTCACCACAGTGAGATTCCCCTCGAATTCCTTGCGGGTGGCCTGCGGCACGATTTTTTCGGCGGGGGTGTCCACCCCGTATAATTCCTTAACCGCGCGGCTCACTGCCTGCGCAATAATCAAGTCTATTTGCATTTTTGTCGAAAACAGGTTTCAAAGTGTTTCAGCGAGCAAAGTTACAACTTTTCCGTTTATTCTGCAAATTGGCCGACAGGCTCGACTGTGTAGCCCATGCGGCGCAGCAGGGCGATCAGGCCTTTGTCGCCGGGAAGGTGTCCGCAGCCGACCGCCACCATCACCGGGCGTTCATGCATCAGGGTGTCGAGTTTTCCTGCCCATGCCATATTGCGGTCGGTTACCAGCCGCTTCATTTCGTCGGCGGTCATCTGCGCGGGGTCGAAAAATATTTCGGCGATGGAGTCGAGATTCCGGTTGAGATATGCCCGGTTGAGTTTGCCGACTTTTTCGTTGGCGGAGCCGTCCATGCAGCCGCGCACGGTTTCCATCAGCGCCTCGGCCTGTTCGGTGAGGGGGGCGCCCATGAGAATCTGCAGCTGCTGCTCCAGGGTCTCGAATCCGTCGACCTGTTTGCCGGCCTCGCGGGCCAGTTGCTGCACTTTTGTGTCGAGTTGCTGTCCCGACGACACGGCTTCGGCTATCACGGGGTCGGTCATGTGTTGCAGCATGGCCAGTTGTGTGGCCAGGGTTGCGGGCTTGACGCGGGCCATGCCTGCCACTGTGAGCTGTCCGCCTGTGAGGCGGGCCAGCACGGTGTCGACTGAGTCGGTCTGTGCGGGGGTGAGCAGCGACGTCAGCAGGCTGTCGGCCGGCGCCATGCTCATGGTCATGATCGTCTGCATGTTGGCCGGATCAGAGGCTGCCGACATGTCGATTTCGCCGACCACTCCGCTCACCGATGCCATTGCGTCGGCAAATCCGGCCACCGAGGCATGCATGCTCACGGGGGCCAGGTGGTGGGTGCCGAAAAGATATGTGGCGTCTTTGACGCCGTTGCCGGTGACTTTCCAGAGCAGTTGCGCGCTGGCTCCGGTCATGCCGAGAGTCAGTGATAGAAGAGCCGTCAGTAGTTTTCTGATATTCATGACAATGTGTTGGTTGATGTTGGTTGTGAAGATGTTTTTTCGCTTGTATGCGTCACTGCAAATATGCGTAAATTTTTCTGATTCACCTGCATTTTTTGCAAAAAAAGAGCGGCGGTCCCGGTGAAGGGCCGCCGCTGTATGTCAAGGGTAGGGGGGATCAGTTTTTGCCGCCGAGCATGCGTAATTCAGCGCAGTTGAAGTAGACGCTCTTGGCTTCGTTTACGAATGTGCCGTTCGATGTTTTCTGGACACAGAAGCGAACCTTAGTGAAGGGCTTTTCGGAGATGAACGGGTGGCGTTCGTCGCCGATGTTGCCTGACGATCCGGAAGTTGTGCCGATTTCAGCCTGGCAGTTTTCTTTTGTTCCTACCAGCCACCAGTCGCTGTCGGAGGGAGATTCTACGTCGGTTGCATAGATATGGACTGTTGACGGCACGCCGGGGTTGTTGTGCTGTCGGTTGGTGTAGGTGAAGGCGCAGGAGTTGAGTCCTATTTCCGGCACGTTGATTTCGAGGTATGCGAAGAACGGCGAGCTTACGGGAACTGCGGTGCTCCATACCGAGTGCCAGAATGTGGTGGCATCATCGTCGAACATGCCGGAGATCGTGCCTTCAGTGGGTTCGGTGACGTTGGAGGACACCATGGTTTCGTCGATCGGGAGTTCATGGAGGTTGTAGATTCTCTCGATCACGAAGCCGAGCAGGACGGTGTCTTTCTGGCATTCCAGTCCGATGGCATCGAATGTCGGGTCGTCGGATGTGGGTTTTCTGACGAAAGCCAGGGGCACAACATAGGTGTTGTTGATGGCTTTTTCAGGATCAACCTTGCTCAGGTCGATGCTGACACCGATGGGGAGTTCGCGGTTGCCGCTCTCTTTCTGGAAAGAGTAGGTGATCACGGTCTTGGTCGCGTCGGGGGTGATGTGCGAGCCTTCGAAGGTTACCCATGATTTGTCCATCACCTGCCAGTCGGCCGCGTCTTCGTGGGCGTTCTGGTAGTTGAGCAGGAAGTTGGGGTTGTAGGCCATATACACGTCGAAGTCCCAGAGGAGCTGCGAGGGAAGCGCGAGTTTCACGTCTTTGAAGGTGAGGGTCTTGCCTTCGCCCACGTCAGAGACGTTGAGCTTGCTGATCACGGCGCCGGTCTGGGAGAGGCCGACCTGAGGTGTTGTGATGACCGGATGATACATCACGTATTTGTTGTCGGCGTTGATGGAGTCACCGGGAGTGGTGCTGGCGATCATCACGGGGATGACGGGGATGCGTCCGCCGTCGATCTCGGTCTGGTTTGCCGCATACCACTGGATCAGTTCGGCCGATTTCACATAGAAGCGCTGCACGCTGTAGCGGTCTTTGTCGCCGTTGAAGTTGATGCCGACTTCCTGGAGGGTTCCGTCGGCGCCGTCGAAGCTGTAGCATTCAGGGGTGACGCGGAGCAGGCCTTCGTTGCGGGTTTCGTCGATATATGCGTCCCAGTCGGCATCGTTCATGGCGCGGAGGGTCACCTTAGAGGCACCTTCCGGGTTGTGTCCGCCTTTCATGACGATGATGGTGTCGGAAGCGGTCGGATCAGTGGTCCACACAGTGATGTCGCGGTCGCCGGCATTCTTGATGGAGATCACCTTTCCGTATTGTTCGGGATAGATGTCGTAGGTGTCGCAGGAGGAGAATCCCACGGCCATGACAGCGCTGAGTCCCAAAGCTAAAGTTATTTTCTTCATATCTTTGATTCTTTTGTCAGAGATTAGGAGTCGGTTAATAGATTAATAGCCGGGGGCCTGTACCATCTGCGGGTTCTTGTAGACTTCGTTGAGGAAGACGGGGTTGAAGTACAGACGGTTGTGCCAGCGATACTGGACGTCGACATTGGTGGGAACAGCCCATTCCTCGAATGAGATGACGTTGTCGGGGGTGCTGGCCTGGAAACCGCGGAGACCGCGGCGCTTGCCGGCGCCGAAGTATTCGTTGCCCTGCGCCCAGCGGCGCACGTCGAACCAGCGGTGGCCTTCGTTCCAGAGTTCGATGCGGCGTTCGTGGCGCACCCACTCGACGAGGCTCTTTGAGCCGGAAGCGAGGATGTTGTCATCAAGGATGTGGGCACCGGCGCGTTCGCGGATCACGTTGACCATTTCGATGGCGCGTGCCTTCATGTCGCCTTTGGCGCCTGCGGGCACGATGCCGTGGGCTTCGCATTCGGCAGCGGCTTCAGCCACGTTGAGATAAAGCTCGGCCAGACGGATCAGCACGCAGGGTGAGGCAACATGGCCGGAAGGATCGGTGTCGCTGCCGGAGGTTGTGTACATAGAGTTGGGGTCGATGTGTTTCATCGAGAGGAAGCCGGTGGCCGAGTAGTTACGCATGGAGGCAGCCGACGAGTTGTCGCGGCCCTGTTCGGCGGGATCGCGCATGTCCAGGCGTTTGGGCTGGCCGTTGTTGAGACGGGTCAGGTAGTCACCGTTGTGGAATGCGATCCATGCATAGAAGCGGGGTTCGCGGTTCAGGCAGATGCGCATGACCTCTTCGCGGCCTGCTGCGGTGAGACCGGCCTTGGTGTAGAAGTCACGCTCCGAGCAGCCCATGGTGGCGGGGTCTTCGGCGGGGATGGTGCCGGCGGTGGTCAGGAATGACTCGACCACTTCGAGGTGGGGAGCGATGCCGTTCCAGCCTGATTTGATTTTGCTGTCGGCTGTGGTGAAGACGTTTTTGGGCAGACGTGCGGGAATATAGTAGGTAGGTTCGAAGAGGTTGCCCCAGATGATTTCGTGGTTGCCTTCGGTTTCGTTGGTGGTCACCGCATAGCGCATGGTGGCGACTTTCTGCTTGAACTCGATGCTTACATCATCGGCGCCTTCAGGTACGGGGACGTAGATGTGTTCCGGAAGTACTTCGGTGTCGGCAGTGATAGTGGGCTGATCCCAGAGGTAGTAGCCATTGCCAAGGGCGAGCTGAAGGGCCTCTTCGGCTGCCTGATATGCGCGTTCCCATTTTTTCGGGTCGAATTCCGACGAGATCAGGTCATAGCCATAGCCCGGGGTGGTGCACTTGGTGTTCTTCCAGTTGGGGTAGGGGTATTCGCCGTTGAACAGGGGAGAGGCGGCATAGAGGAGCACTCGAGCCTTCAGTGCCTTACACATCATTGCGGTGGCGCGGCCGGTTTCCACTTCGTTAGTGCGGGTCACCAGGTCGAGATCGGTCAGTTCGTCGGCTACGGCGTCGAGTTCGCTCACGATGTAGTTGACACAGTAGTCATAGTGCGAGCGGCCGGGGTATTCGCTCATGGCGGCATCCATCTCGATCAGCTTGGTGGTGATGGGTATAGGACCGTATTCGCGGAGGAGGAAGAAGTGGTAGGCGGCCTTGAGGAAGCGGGTTTCGGCGAGCCACTCTTTGCGTTCAGCTTCAGAGTAGTTCACATCGTGGGCTGCGCCGACGGTCTTGAGCTGTTCTTCAAAGAGGAGGCACTGGCCGATGTATTTGTAGAAGTGGCCCCATTCCCAGTCGCCGATTGTCGATGACGAGGCGTTGTTGTACATGAGGTTGAAAGTGAAGCTTTCAGAGTCACGCCAGTCGGTTGGAATGGTGTAGTCGTCGGATGAGTTGTTTACCCAGCCGTGGAAATATGTGCGTCCGTCGAGACAGTTGTGGTTCAGACCGGCATAGCATGAATGGAGGAAGCCGAGAGCCTTGGTGTGGTCCTTCATTGCGTCGGGGAGACCGGCCTGTTCGGGCGGAATCACGTCGAGGTAGTCGCAAGAGGTGACACCGGTCATTGCGAAACCGGATGCAACCGCGATTGCAGCGTACTTGCAGATATTTTTAAGTTTCATATATTCTGTAGTCGTGTTTGATCAGGTGGATAGACATTAGATTGTGAGCTTGACGCCGACAGTGACCGACTTCTGCATGGGATATGAGTTCCATGCTTTGAGTTCCGGATCCCAGAGCTTGAAGCTCGAGAAGGTGAGCAGGTTTGATCCGGTCACGTAGACGCGTCCGTAGGGGAACGACCATCCGAGTTCGACGTTGCGGAGGCGGAGGAAGTTGCCGCTGCGCAGCCAATATGTCGAGTTGACGGTGTTGTTTGCGACGTCGGTGCGGTATACGCCCAGACGGGGGTATTTGGCGTCGAAGTTGCCTTTGTCTGGATCGAAGTAGTTGTCGGCGATCCAGGTGAGCATGTTCTGGGCGGATTCGGAGCCGCCGCCGCCTTCATAGAAGGGTTCGATGCCGTTCATGAGGATCGAGCGCTTGCCGGAGCCGGTGAACTGGAATCCGAAGTCGAACGATTTCCACTGGAGAGTTCCGCCGAAACCGTACTGTATGCGCGGGATGCGGCCGTATTCGCTGATCATGGTCTGGTCATTGTCGTCGATGATGCCGTCGCCGTTGATGTCGCGGTATTTGATGTCGCCGATCATGGGGATGGAGCCGAGTTTCTGTTCGGGGCTGTTGTCAATTTCTTCCTGCGAGCGGAACAGACCTTCGGCGATGTAGCCGTTGATGCGGGCTTCTGAGTATGGAAGACCAGTGGTCATCTGCCAGGTGTAGGGGTAGTTGGGTTCGTCCCAGTCAACGTATTTGTTTTCGTTGTAGGTGAAGGTGCCCTTCAGGCTGAACGACCAGTCCTGGTTGATGCGCTTCGTGTAGTCAACGGCAAGTTCCATACCTTTATTGTCCATCTTGCCCTTGTTTGACCAGGGTTTTGCTTCGTCGTAGGCCAGAGACTGGGGCCATGCTTCGCGGTGGAGGAAGATGTCATAGCGCTGGTCATAGAATACGTCGGCCACGATCGAGAGGTCGCCCCAGAGAGTGAGGTCAAGACCGATGTCGGCTTTACGTGATTTTTCCCAGCCGATGCCGGATGCTGCATAGTAGATGAGTTCCGGACCGCCGCCGGTGTATTGTGTGCCGCCGTAACGGCCGGATGTCCACTGTATCTGTGAGATGCTGTTGTTCCTGATCTTGTCGATGTAGAGGAAGTGGAGCTTGGTGCCGTCGCCCTGATTGGGGCCATTGAGGTCATCGGAGCCTACCAGACCGTAAGAACCACGGAGCTTGAGGTTGGTGATGACGTTGGAGGCGGGTTCGAAGAAGGGTTCGTTGCTGATTACCCAGCCGAGCGACGCTGCGGGGAAGAAGCCGAAGCGGTCGGCCTTGG
>CAMWTI010000066.1 GCA_947177135.1 uncultured Porphyromonadaceae bacterium
AGCCCTCCGCTGCACCTACTCCGACGGTGCCTTCCGCCTCTCCTTCCCATCCTGCGCTGCCCCCCCACACACCAATCACCAAACGGTGAATCCGGACAGTTACAGCAAGCGCCTGAGCGCCACAACCCTCCTGAAATCAAGCGCAATAAACAATTTTTCGTGTGAATGTGTTTACTTGTGGCATTCACCAACAGCAGGAATGGATGACGGAGACGTCATTTTTTTATGTTTTGCAGCAGATTGTTTGGCTGACACAAGAAATTTGGCTACTTTCGTGCTCTAAACTCCTCCAGTACTGAATTTAATATCATAAAATATCTATACATGAGTTACTTAAAATTTGATAAGAGCCTGATGATCAACCTGGAGCAGAGTCTTACCAAGGAGATTCTTCGAACGAATCAGCTCGGCGCTTATCACTGCACTACGGTGGTTGACTGCAACACACGCAAGCAACATGGGCTGTTAGTGGTGCCAATTCCTGAACTTGATCCGACAAGTTCATACGTAATGTTGTCATCACTTGATGAAACCGTGATCCAGCACGGCGCTCCGTTCAATCTCGGGCTTCACCGATACAGCGGCGGTGTATACAATCCAAAAGGCCACAAGTATATCCGCGAATTCGATTGCGAGAGCGTTCCACGCACCACGTATCGCGTCGGTGGCGTCGTACTGACCAAAGAAAAAATATTCATTACAGACGAAAACAGAATTCTGATCCGCTACACCCTGATCGAGGCCCGCTCCGCGACAACACTGCAATTCCGCCCGTTCCTCGCATTCCGCGAAGTCAATTCGCTGGTGCAGCAGAACGGCGCCCTCAACGGCGACTGCCCTGAATGCAAAAACGGCGTGAGCTGCTGCCTGTATCCGGACTATCCGCGCATGTACATGCAATTCAGCCGCAAGCCTGAATGGGTTTATGACCCGCACTGGTATAACGGAATCGAATATGTTAAAGATCTGGAGCGCGGCATTCCCTATACCGAAGACCTGTGGGTGCCCGGCTACTTCTCCGTGCCGATCAAAAAAGGCGAAAGCATCATCTTCTCGGCAGGACTCAGCGAAGTCAACCCGCGACAGCTGGCCAAAATGTATGAAGCGGAAATCGCAATGCGCACACCCCGCAGCTCGTTCTACAACTGCCTGAAGAACTCGGCCAAGCAATTCTATATAAAGGAGGGAGACAAAGAATATATGCTCTCGGGATATCCCTGGGGCAAAGTACTGGCACGCAACACCTATATGTCGCTGCCCGGCAACACCCTGGCAATCGACCATCCCCAGGACTTCGAGGCCATCACAGCCACTGCCAACAGAGCCCTCGAGCATTTCATGGACACCGGCGAGACCGACCGCCGTATTCTCGGAATCGACCAGCCCGACATCCCGATGTGGGCACTCTGGAGCATCCAGCAATACGCCAAGGCCGTCGGCATGGAGCAGGCACGCAAACGCTACACCGGGTTCACAACCCATGCTCTCAACTATATTCTCGACGGTCTTCATCCCAACATCTTCGTCGACGAGAACACCGGACTGATCAGCTCCAACGGCGAGACACAGGCCGCCTCATGGATGTACAGCCAGGTGGCCGGCAAGCCGGTAAATCCCCGCACGGGCTATCTGGTCGAAAACAATGCGTTGATGTACAACGCCCTGCTGTTCGGAGCGGCACTGCTCGAAGACAATGCTGAACTTCAACCGACCCGTCAACGCTGGCTCGCGCAGGCCGAAAAGATGAAACAACCGTTTGTCGACACATTCCTCAATGACTACGGCTATCTGTTCGACTTCGTCAACGGCACGTATGCCGACCCGTCGGTACGTCCAAACATGGCCATAGCCATCGGACTGGACTATTCGCCGCTTGACCGCCGTCAGCGCAAGGGCGTCCTTGACGTCGTGACCCGCGAACTGCTGACACCGAAGGGACTCCGGACACTGTCACCCAAAAGTTTCGGCTACCGCCCGTTCTACGTCGGCTCGCCCGAAGAACGGGAACTGGCCATGCACAACGGCCCGGCGCGCCCGTGGCTCATCAGCTTCTATGCCGACGCCTACATCAGAGTGTTCGGCCTCAGCGGTGTGAGCTACATAGACCGCATGCTCATCGGCTACGAAGACGAAATGAGCAACGGCTGCATCGGATCGCTCTCGCAGCTCTATGACGCCAACCCGCCGTTCAGCGGACGAGGCACCATCAGCCACGCCACCAACATTGCCGGAGTGCTCCGCACACTGCGTATGCTCAAAAAACTCAATCCGCTTTAAATCCCTCACAGACGACTAATTATTTATGAAAGCTTTAATGTTCGGGTGGGAATTCCCGCCTCACATTCTGGGCGGATTAGGCACCGCCAGCTACGGCCTGACACAAGGCATGTGGCAATGCGGCGACATGGACATCACCTTTGTGATTCCGAAACCCTGGGGCGACGAAGACCGCCACTTCGCCCACATCATCGGAGCATCGCAGGTGCCCGTGGCATGGCGCGACGTGAGCCGCGACTATGTCGAACAGCGCATCGGCAATCTGATGGACCCTGACCTCTACTTCCGTTTGCGTGACCACATATACGCAGACTTCAACTATATGCGCACCAACGATCTCGGATGCATTGAATTCTCAGGCCGATATCCCGACAACCTGCTTGAAGAGATCAACAACTATTCGATCATGGCCGGAGTCGTGGCCCGCACTCTCGACTTCGACATAATCCACTCCCACGACTGGCTCACATATCCGGCAGGAATCCACGCCAAACAAGTGACTGGAAAGCCGCTCGTGATCCACGTGCACGCCACCGACTTCGACCGCTCACGCGGCAACGTCAACCCGACAGTGTTCAACATCGAGCTTGACGGCATGCATCAGGCCGACCACATCATCACGGTCAGCGACCTGACGCGGCGCACCGTCATCGAAAAATACGGCATCGACCCGTCGAAAGTAACCACGGTCCACAACGCCGTCACCCCGCTCTCACCCGAACTGCTCAACGTCGAAGTGACACGCCCCAAAGAAAAAACCGTGACCTTCCTCGGACGCATCACCATGCAGAAAGGACCCGAATACTTTGTCGAGGCAGCGGCCAAAGTGCTGCGCCTCTGTCACAACGTGAGATTCGTCATGGCCGGATCGGGCGACATGATGGAAAAAATGATCAACCTTGCCGCCGAACGCGGCATCTCCGACCGATTCCACTTTCCCGGATTCCAGAAAGGCAAGCAGGTCTATGAAATGCTCAAAGCAAGCGACGTCTACATCATGCCGTCGGTTTCAGAGCCATTCGGCATCTCGCCGCTCGAAGCGATGCAGATGGGCGTGCCGTCTATCATATCCAAACAGAGCGGATGCGCCGAGATCCTGACCAACGTGATCAAGACCGACTACTGGGACATCGACGCCATGGCCGACGCGATATACTCGATCATAACATATCCGGCCATGCACGCCTCGCTCAAAGAAGAAGGGCTCGAAGAAGTCAACCGGATCACGTGGGACAAAGCCGGACAAAAGGTGATCGACATCTACAATCAAGTACTCAACCGAAAATAACAAAAATCAAAATATGAAAGCCATAAATTTCTGTTTTCAGATTCACCAGCCGTTCCGGCTCAAAAGATATCGTTTCTTCGATATAGGCAACGACCACTACTATTATGATGACTTTGCCGACGACGACATTCTGACCCGCATAGCCGAACGCTCATATATCCCCGCCGCCGAGACCCTGCTGCGCATGATCAACGACACCAAAGGACGGTTCCGCTGCGCGATAGCCATTTCCGGCGATGCTCTCGAACAGTGCGAACAATACGTGCCGCAGTTTATCGATCTGCTCAAAAAACTGGCCGACACCGGAAAGGTCGAATTCCTTGGAATGCCTTACCCGAACTCGCTGGCTTCGCTTGCCGACGCCGATGAATTTGCCCTGCAGGTCAAAGTGCACTCCGACAAAATCAACGAACTGTTCGGCCAGCGGCCTAAGGTGATGCGCAACACCGAACTGATATATTCCGACGAAATGGCCCCGGAATTCGTTGAACTTGGCTTCAAAGGAGCGCTCACCGACGGAGCCAAACACATTCTCGGCTGGAAGAGTCCGAACTACGTCTATTCTGCGGCATCGGCCTCGAAACTGAAGCTGCTGCTCAATAATATAAAACTCACAGAAGACATCACCCGCCGCTTCTCCGACGGAAACTGGGAAAGCTATCCCCTGACCGCCGACAAGTACATGGACTGGATCGCCTCCACCCCCCAGGAAGAACAGATCATCAGCCTGTGCATGAATCTTGAGACGTTCGGCGAACTGCAGCCGCGTGAATCGGGCATATTCCAGTTCCTCGAAGCACTGCCTCGTTTCGCGGCCGAACGCGGAATCGAATTCTGGACGCCGTCGGAAGCCATCAGCAAGCTCAAGGCAATCGACACGCTCTCGGTGGTTCACCCCATCAGCGCCACCGACGAAAGCCACGACGTCAGCGCATGGCTCGGCAACCGACTGCAAAAGGAAGCCTTTGAAAAGCTCTACTCAGTGGCAGAACGCGTACGTCTCTGCGACGACCGTCGTCTCAAATCAGACTACTGGTATCTGCAAAGTTCCGACCATTTCTACTACATGAGCACCAAAGGACAATCCGACGGTGCGGCCCACTCCAATTTCTCGCCTTATGAAACCCCCTACATGGCGTTCACGAACTATATGAACGTACTGTCTGACTTCATTGTGCGCGTCGAGGAGCAATATCCCATGTCGATCGAGAACGAAGAACTGAACTCACTTCTGACCACCATACGCAACCAGGCGACCGAGATCGAGACACTCACAAAAGAAACCGCCTCCCTGCGCCGCTCGATCGAGCAGTTCAATATTGAACACAATCTCCGCACAGCCGACAAAGCAAAAGCCTCCGCGGAAGCGGCTCAGCCGGAACTGGTTGAAGACGTGAAAGCCACTGAAGTGAAAAAGAAAAAGGCACCGGCCAAAAAGAAGGTCTCAGCAAAAAAATCCGGAAAATAATCCGTACCTTATCTATTATCTATATATCCGACGTGGAGCCGGCCCAAAAGCCGACTCCACGTCTCTTTATCTCCAGGCCGGCATCAGAACGGATAACCGATAGCAAGATGGAATGCCAGAGAGTTGCCAAACGACGTCATGTTATAATAACCTGACCGACCTGTATCATACGGTGCGTGGATGCCTATGCCGAGATCGCCGCGAATGACCATCATGCCGATGTCGACACGCAGCCCGACGCCGGTTCCCAACGCCAGATCGCGCAAAAACGACGCAGCCTTCAGCTGACCGCCCGGGCGCTCCGGATCGTCCTTCAGCAGCCACACGTTGCCGCTGTCCACAAACACGGCACCATGCAGCGGTCCGAGAATCGGAAACCTGAATTCCACATTGGCCTCAAACTTGAACGTGCCTGTCTGGTCAAAAAAGTCGCCCTTCAGCCTGGTGTCGCGATATGATCCCGGTCCGATGGAGCGAACAGTGAACGCACGCACGGAATTGGCGCCACCAACCCAGAACTGCTCGCTATAAGGCACCTGCGACGAATTGCCATAGGCATGGGCCACTCCGGAAGCCAGCCTGAACATCAGCCAGTTGTCTTTCTTGCCGATGCGGTGGCCATAGACCACCTGAGCCGAAGCCTTGACAAACTGAGAAATCGGTATGCCGAACAATTTCTTCTCGCCTTTGACACCACCCAGACGCCACAATCCGCAGAACAGCGCGCCTGACTCCTGCACGCTGACAGTCCAGTTCAGAGTGTTTCGCGAGTTAAAGCGCCGGTCATACGTATAAGTATAAAGCAACTGAGGCATGAACTGCGAACGGAAACTCTGGGCGATTGCCTGATTGGCATCCATTATCGAGTCGAAATCACGAGTGGTGTGCGTCAGCTTCGTATATGTCAGTTTCAGTAATGTCAGATCATTGGTCGCATATCGTGACGAAGGCCACGAATATCCGTAAGAAGCGTTGAATTGCGCCATCTGGAAGAATCTGGGACGGTTCAGCAGATCGGCCTGCAGACTCATTCTTGTCCAGCTCAGATCCCGCCTCATACGCGGAATAAATTTCGGAGCCAGCAGACGCGGGATAGACAGCGACCCTTTCAGTCCGAATTCATAAGAATTAAACAGATTCGAACGCCGACGCCCCGTCTGCCATTCATAACTGCCAGTCAGTTGCACCGACAGCTGCTCGCCACCGCCGAACAGATTGCGGTTGGTTATCCCGAGGGTTATTCCCGGGCCGAGATAAGAGTTTGACTTTGATGACACATTGGCCTCGACCGACGCCTCAAGCGGAGTGTCAAACGTGCAGTCAATATCAAAATTGAGTCTATGCGACTCCATTGACGCCGAATCGGGCAAAACATTCACATTTATGCCGTTGAATATACCGAGTCGGGCCAACCGTGTCTGAGTGGAATTGATCGCACGCTGTGACACCGGTCTTCCCCTGCGCAACAACACACACTCGTCGACCACCGAACGGCGGAAGCGGCTCGGCATCATCTGGATCAGCCTTGCACGTCGCATATCGACGGTGTCGGGCCTGCCGCCGCCCTGATTGCGCAACACCCTGACCGTGACATCTCCGACAGAATATCGCTGCAAAGCCAGCTTAGGCGTATTCGACGCCACGGTCAGCCTCAACGTCACCGCACCTGGAATTATCAGAGAATCTGCCAGATACTCTATATAATCTGGCTTGAAGAAATAATATCCTCGATTGCGCAGCGCCATCGAAATCTGCTCGCGCACAGACGACAGCGAATCGACGCTGTAACGCACTCCTTTGTGAAGATAGCGCGTGCGCACCGCTACCGAATCTATCACATGATAGAGATGACAAGTGTCCGGCAGCAGCTCGACAGAGTCAATCGAAAAAGCCGGCCCTGTATTGACCGTGTAATTCACCCATGCGATCTTCTTGTTGCGTTTAGGTTGCAGCGAATACTCGGCCGATCCGCGGAAATAACCGTTGTTTTCCAGAATCTCACCGATCATGCGCGTGCGCAGGTCGGGACGCACATCACTGACCAGCACCGGCTCCGCCACAAGTTTTTCATAGATCCAGTGCTTGAAACCCTTTGGCGGATTGGGCCAGTGGTTATAGACCCACAGTCCGAGCGGAAACGGAGACCGTATGTTGGTGAAAGGCCATGGATTATTAGGCTTCACCGACACAGCGTCAGAGATTTCGTCCTTCAGCCCTGACGGAAGTTTATTTCCAGGCTCAGGAATGAGCTCCAGTTTCTTGATTCCGTTATAAAGCTGCTCGTCGGCAGGTATTTTTGAAGTTGTGGAACATGAAGCCAGCAGCAATGCCGCAGTCATGACCACGATGAATTTAATGTTTGTCCGTGTCATGGTTGTCAGCAGAGTTTAAATCTTTTTGTCGTGGTGGAGCGGGAAGCGATACACTGCGCCGGCGCAACCGGAAAAGATCGCTCAGGCGGCTTATCTTGCGTTTCAGCACGAAGCCGACTCCGGTCTGTGTTATCTCGCCCTCGAGAATGCTCTCATAGCCGGTATGACGGAACAGTTTCACAAGCATTGATCCGGCATCGTTCAGCAGATATTCGAACGAAATGTCTGAAATCAGATTCTGCGAAAGATTCTCGTCCTGAGAGGCATCGGTGGAATAATTTCCGCCGACAACGATCTTGAAACGATTGTTGAACAACGACTTGCTCACCTTGTAGCTGTATTGCGTGGCGGTCGACGTCGATCCGTCGCGGGTGGAATTATACTGGTCCATGCCGAACTGCACGTCGACGCCCTTTATCGTATTGGCCGCCCACGTGTTGAGTTGCGACGTCAGGAAGCCATAAAGGGCATTGCCCGAAAGATTGGCGTTGCCGGTCGTGTTCGGTCCGGAATAGACATTATACAGCAGCAGATTCAGGGCCTGGTTTGCCCGCTGCTGCGCCGACATGGCGCGCAGTTCATTCTGCACGGCGATATCGTCTATAGTGCTGAGATCGAAAGCCACGTTCATGTTTCCGAGCGTTCCGGAGGCCGACAGCGTCACGTCAAACGTCACCAGCCTGGAGTCGGCACCCTGCTGCGTCACATTGGCCCTGATCTGATCCACGGCGCTGACCGAGAACGACGGATTCATCATGTCACCTGTCCATGACACATATCCCCCCGGATTGAAACTGAAATTCTTTTCAGAAATCACCGGCAGCGAATAGCGCACATATCCTTCATTGATGTTGAAGCGGCCGGTCAGTCGTCCGTCGGCGCTCACCGGCGTCTGGGTGTAGGTCAGAACTCCGTCACCCTTGATCTGCGCCCGGTTTTTGCCGTCGGCGCTCAGATCCAGGGCTATTGTCGATCCCTGTCTGATATCGAGTCTCGCATCGAGAATCATCTGCATCGACGACACCGTGACAGAATCGGCCACGACCACAGCGGACGTGTCATTTAAATTCACAAAACGCACCATGTCCGAGGTGTTTTGCAGTCCGATCTGCGAACCTGCCTCCGAGAGAATATAGGTAACATCTGTGCGAGGCAGCAGCGACAGCGACGCGTCCACATCGAGAAAGCGCAGATTTCCGCGCACCGAGGCGTCAAGATCTATGTATGCCTTTCCGTAGACGTCGACACCCTTTCGCTTGTTTGAATTGACAATCATCATGTCGCGGGCATTGAGCCTGAGATCTATGTTCGGGTCTGAGAGCGAGGCCATGTCGACAGCGCCATTGATCAGCAATGCATTCTTGTTGGATCCTGTGATGGCGAAATCGTTGAACCGCACCACATTGCTGTCGACCGGCACTTTTGTGTCGCTCATTGCAAATCCGGAGCCTATCATGTCAACCCTTACCGACGCAGAATCAAAATCGATATATCCGTCAAAACGCGGCCGGGACAATGTGCCGGTAACCTCCATACGTCCATTGAGCCACCCGCTCAATCTGGCCATCCGTGGCGGCAAAAACGGGTTGGCCACGCGCAACGGCATCCTGATCATGGTGAAATCAAGCATGAATGGCGAAGCTTTTGTGGAATCGTTGAGCGCACCGACAGCGGTGATCGTCCTGACCGAATCGACCATCAGCGCCACATCGGCATTGACAACACCGTTGCGGCTGGTGCTGAGGTCCACGTCAAGATCAAAGTCTCCGACCCGCTCCTTGCCATAGGTGAGATTGGCCAGACGCACATCTCCGGCCCCGTTGAGGCTTGACTGATTGTAGGTTATATCAATTGCGGCACATACATTGCCTGCAATCGGCGGAGCAAACGGATTGATGCTGAGCCAATCCTGAATCTTCACGTCGGTGACCTGAAGAGTCATGGAAGAGTCATGGTCGGCTGAGAGCGAGTCCACTCCATGCTCATGACCGGTGAACAACTGCACACGCGACCCCTGCCCTCTGGCGTCAAGATCGGCATCGACATGAAAAGAAAACGGATTGACACTGATATAGTTTCCTTCATTGAACGACCAGTCTTTATAGGCAATGACCGCATCCAACGGCGTGAAATTCAACGTGATCAGCGAATCGGCCACAGCGGCCTGAAGGCCGAGCGAGTAACCTGTATCGCCGTGTATGTTTTGCTGCTTCACATAAGTTTTCAGCATGTTGCCGCTCATTCCTGCCCTCATTCCCACTCGGGCAAATTCGTCAAAAGTACCCGGACGGTTGGCCATGTCGACGGCGAGCGTCAGCGCCGAATCCCGCTGAGCCACCGACGCAGTCAGCGTGTCGATCCGCAACGACTGTCCGCTGAGCAGATTAAGCAGACGCGCCCGCACATGAACCGACGAGTCATTTGCCGCATTTACGTCCAGTCGACGGAAGCTTATCTTCGATGGTCGCAAAAAGTCATTTATCAGATTGTCGGCTCCGGCTTCAACGCTCAGACTCAACCGTGGCAGCAGCCCGCTGATGGAGTCGGCATTGACACTCCGCGCAGCAACTTGTCCGGCCACCGCGACGCCGACATCGCCGGCCGCGGCAAGCAACGCGTTGAACGAAGTGTCGGCCTCCATCTCAACCTTCATGGACCGTTCGGAGATGCGGGCGGCCATATGGCGTCTGCTTCCGGCCAGCGATGCCGTCAAGGAGTCGGAGGCCAGCCGCGCCAGCCCCTGCATCCAGTCAAGATCGCGCACGGCGGCTGTCACGCATATGGAATCGCCCTGCGGATCAATATTGCCGGACGACTCAATTGCCAGCGATCCGTGCATCACCGAATCGGTGAGTCCGAGTGCATGCAGATCAAGCCAAGAGACGCGCCCTCCGGCCTGCCATGACACATGGCGACGCGACAATGAGCCGGCAGCTTTGAGATCAAACATTGCGGCCGGAGTGCCGCTGACTGCCGTAACATCATACATGCCTGCTTTCAACGACGCATTGACCATAACGTCACGTATCACCGCAGCCCTCCATGCGGCACGGTCGATCCGTGCGTTCAGGTACATGGCCGTCGAGCGGCTCCAAGGGTTGAAACCGTGCCCATTGGCACTGACAACCGCTGACACCGCACCCACTCCGGCATCGGGCATGAAGGCTCCGACCGGAAACGAGTCGGCCCGCAGATGGGCGGAATATGATGGAGCGGAGCCGGCATACGTGCCCTTCAGGGCCAGGCGGCCGGCGGCCGTGCGCGCAGAGATGTCGGCGGCATAGGCTCCCGCGTTGGCCGACGCCTTTCCGCGAATGCTCAGAGGCGGGATACTGACGCCTTTGACCAGATTACGGATGGGACCGGGGTCGGTCAGCGATCCGATCATTGTCAGGTCAGCGACCAGCGAGTCTGGCGCATCAGTGAATCCGGCGGCATAGCCGGCGACGCTGACTTCAAATACTTTCGACATCGAGACCGAAAGAGTGTCAATGTCGACGTGTCGCATGGTGCCGGCCGCGCTCACACGAACATTCAGCGGGACGTCGCGCCTCAGCGGAGCGAGCATCGGAGACAGAGCCGGCATGGCAGTTACCACATCGGCCAATCCGATTCCAGCCGAAGCGGAAACAGAGACAGGCGCTCGGCCGGGCACGCTATCAAGCCCCATTTCTGCAGTGACAGCGACTGACGACGATGGAGTCAACAAGCGAAAATCGGTGATATGCATTCCGGCTGAATCCATGGCGAAGACGCCGTCGGCGTCAAGGGCGAGTCCACAGCGTTCGCGAGTGTGCAGGCGCACCACCGGAACCGTCAGTTCAGTGCCGCGCATAGCGAAATCCTGCACCTCGATTTCCGTTTCGCTGACACTGAGCCAGTCCAGGTCCAGCCCAGGCAGAGGATCGGCGCCGGCTTTGCCATAGAGCGCGACGGGAGCATCGACCGTGAGCCGCCGGCAATCTATGTCGACCTGCCGCGGAGTAACAGATACGCGTCCGCCGTCAAGCAGCGCCGAGGCCACTGATGCAGCAATCGTGTCGATGACAAGCGAATCGGATCTGACCGAAGTCATCGACATCGAATAATCGACACGGGCCAGCTCCACGCGAGCGGCATTGATCTCCATGTCTGTAGCCGACGGCGCAGTGTCGGCTTTCTCCTCGCCTGCAGTGCCCATGAGCAACCTGACGCGTGCTCCCGCGAGCCGCGCCAGCCCAACGTCGATGCGGGAGGCCGACAGGGTCATGGAGGCCGACCTGACCATGACAGAGTCAGCCACAGCGCCTATATAGAGCGAATCGGCGCCGCCCGTCTGATAGAAAGCGCCTGTCACTTCGGCGAGTTTCACGCCGAGGCGACCGCGTAGCAGCGGCATGAACTCCAGGTCGGCTTCGGCGCGTCGGAGGGTGAGCATGGTGTCGCCGGTCTCGACAATCACAACCGACGCGTCCTCGACCGCCAGACGCAAAGGAAATCCAAGATTCAGATTCTCCACTCCAATTTTCATTCCCGTACTCTCCTCGACCATCGGCAGCACCTTGTGGGCCACGGCATTGAGCACACCGGGCACATAGAGCGACGCGACGGCGATCAGCAGCAGCGCTATCAGCGCCACTGGGATCAGAAGAACCGTGCGGAGCCATCGGCGAAGTGCGCGCCGGCGGCCCGGTTTACCGTGTGGTATATGCGTGTCGGCAGCAGTCAAAACGTATATTCGATTAAAGAAACAGAAACAAATTATCAGTTGCCGGAATAGGCAGTCAGACTGTCGAGCAACTCCTGACGCGAAATGATCTTTATCGTCCTCAACGAGTCGGCCTCGACAATCCGCTGGGCCTTGAGTCTTTCAATCATGGCCACATATGATGCCTTTGCGACGCCAAGCAGCGTGTTCATGTCGCGTCCGTGGCTACACATCACGATGTCTGTGCTTCCGGGCTGCGTCATCCCCTGTACCCAGCATGCGATTTTCTGCTCCACCGAGCCTGAGGCTGCTTCGGCCAGAGCCGCCTGCCCTTTCTGCGCGGCAGTGCTCAGCACGTTGAGATAGTTGAACATGAAGACCGGATCTTCGGCCAGCATCGAGCGATAGACGTCTTTGGTTATCTGCATCACCCCCACCGGGCCGACGGCCGTGGCGGTTCCGGGATACCGGTTGGTGCGTCCGAAAAGATAGTCCGGGGCAAGCACGTTTGGTCCGGCAAGAGTCTGGGCCACGGAGAAACGGCCGTTTGCCGCGACGATCTCCACTCTCACCGATCCGCTGACAATGAATTTCAGATGCGTGCACTCCTGTCCGGCATCGGCAATCACGTCGCCGGCAGCATACTTGATGAAATGCAACGGGACGTGTCCGGCAATATGCTGCAGACGAGTCTGGCTCACTCCCTTAATGAGCGGCAACTCGCGCAAGATGGTGAATATGCTCCCTTCGTTATCTTTATTTTTGTTGGTCTTCACGATAATTTCCGGTTTTGCTGAATTAACAAACAGCCGGTGGCTAAAGTTTATCTCCGCTGCTGGCGGCAGCCGGCTCAGCGATATTTTCCGGCCGAGGCCGGATCTGTGTCTGACAGGACGGAGAGATATGAAGCATAGCGCGACTGTGCGATCAGCTGCGCCTCAATATCCGCCATCACAGCGCATCCAGGTTCGCCGGTGTGGGTGCAGTCACCGAAACGGCAGCGTGCCGAGGCGGCAAATATCTCCGGAAAGAAATGCGCTACTTCGTGGCGGTCGAAGTCTATTGTTCCGAAGCCTTTCACTCCGGGAGTGTCGATCAGGCGTCCGCCATCGGGCAGATCATACATCCGGGAGAATGTGGTGGTGTGCATGCCGGTGCTGTGGGCGTCGGAGATCACTGCCGTGCGCAATCCGGCGTCGGGCACAAGCGCGTTGATCAGCGATGACTTGCCGACTCCGGAGTTGCCGCTGAGCAGCACGATCTTCCCTTTCACCGCCTCACGCAATTCATCCAGTCCCGAGCCGGCCTTGACCGAGGTGACTACCACCTGATAGCCTATAGTCCGATAGAGATGACACACCGCCTCGAGCAGTTGCTGATCGTCGGCACCGGAGAGCAGATCCGACTTGTTGATGACCAGTATGGCCGGCACACCGTATGCCTCGGCGGTGGCCAGGAAACGGTCGATAAACGTGGTCGAGGTAACCGGCTGAGTCAGCGTGGCCACCAGCAGCACGCAGTCAACGTTTGATGCCAGAATGTGGCTTTCCTTGCTAAGGTTGCTTGCGCGTCTGATTATGTAGTTGCGGCGCGGAGAGATGGCTGAGATGAAAGCGACCGACGCG
>CAMWTI010000067.1 GCA_947177135.1 uncultured Porphyromonadaceae bacterium
CGGCATACGAGATTCGCCTTAGTCTCGTGGGCTCGGCGATGCGTATCACAGACACTCTCTGTCTCACGGTCAGAGCCGACGAGCCGACACTGACACCCCCGGCCGTTCATCAGGCTGAACACACTGACCTGATCGCGGCTCAGCTCAACATAGGCAACCAGATCAAGGTAGATGACACCGAAGCATTCTTCGGCAACCTGTTTCCCGAAGAAGAAGAGCCGGAAGGCGACATCTTCACCGAAGGATGGGACAGCGGCGCCGTCAACTGCTATGTAGGCATGACTGTGCCCGACGAAATGACAATCAGCCTCAAAAACTACCGCATGCCGACGGCCCCGACATACGTCACCTCCCCCTACGGCTACCGCCGGCGCTTCCGCCGCATGCACAAAGGAATAGACCTCAAAGTGCAGATCGGCGACACCATCTATGCCGCATTCGACGGCAAAGTGCGCATCGTCCGTAACCAGGGACGCAGAAAAGGCTATGGACTATACGTCGTGATCCGCCACAACAACCAGCTCGAAACCGTCTACGGCCACCTGTCGAAATTTCTCGTCGAACCAAACGACTATGTCAAAGCTGGCGACCCGATCGCGCTCGGCGGCAACACAGGACGCTCCACCGGACCGCACCTCCACTTCGAGACACGTTACATGGGGTATCCCATCAACCCCGCGGCCATATTCGACTTCGCAAACAACGTGACCCACACCGACACGTATACGTTCACAAAAGACACATATATGAACGCCCGCGACTACTCGCCGGGAGCCGCGGCCTATGCTCAGGCGGCAGCAGGATCACAACCAGCCGCAAAAGCCGGACGCAGCTCGGCCAGCTACTACACCATCCGCCGCGGCGACACCCTGAGCCGCATTGCATCACGCCACGGCACCTCCGTGCGCAACCTTTGCCGGCTGAACGGACTGTCAACATCGTCAAAACTGTCAATCGGGAAAAAAATTCGTCTCAGATAACACAATATCGGCACTCCGGCAAGCGTTATTGAAGTGTTAACAATCCTCACCAGCACCTCAAACATCACCTGCCTATGGCTGAAATCTCTACCCCCGTATCAACCGAACCTCTGAGATCCCTGAAATCAGCAAATCCACGCCAGTCAACCATTGCATTCCTGCGACAGTTCGCGCGATGCTATGCGCCGATGCCCCACGGTGGAATGATCCTGAACTGACAGAACCTCTGAAAAAATTCTCCCTCCCACACAAAGAGTCTTGCACACCAATGAGTAAGACTCTTTTTTCTGCTGCATCAAAAACATTCCCGCCCCGGCATACGTTAATCTCACACTGCCGACACCAGAACGACACTGCCAGATGAAACCTGCCATACATACCACTCTGCACCGCATACCGGCCAACCGATACATGACCACAGTATCGGAAGAATGGCTCGCCCGCTATTGGCCGGCGCTGGCCCTGCCGGTCGCGATATGCGTCGCCATAGGCCTGATAGTTGATCCGGCATTCACGTTTGTAGCATTCATGCTGCTCTGCATCATATTGCCGTTTGTCATGATGATGCTCTACTTCAACTATGCGCTCACGCCTGAAGCCACAATGGCCGTGAGACCACACGTCCTGTCCGTCGACCAAGTCTCGGGTATAGACGTGACCTTTGCCCCTGACCCCGTGACCGGACGCGAATACTCGCCCGTCCATCTTGACTGGCAAGAAGTCAGCAAAGCTGAAATCCGCTCAAACGACGTGGTGCTCAGACTCCACGGCCGCAACTTCCGCTACGTGATAATCCCCTATTCCGCCCTGACCGACGATGCCGGCTGCTCCCAGCCAACGGACCGGCTTCACCGGATGCTGCTCGAAACCGGAAAAATCCCAAACATGACACTATAAACATAACAGACCGACAATGAACACCTTTTTCAAAACCTTCTTTCCGATACTGACGACATGCGCACTCGCCATAATCGCAGAATCATGCGGACGAAGCGAACCTGACACCATAGACTTCGCCACCCGCGCCGACTCCACCGCAGTGCTGCTGCCCGACTATCTTGGCGATTCCGCTTATGTCGCGTCACGCTACAGCGTGGTCTGGCCCGAAAAGATCAAAAGCCAGGATTTCGACGCATTCAAAGACAGTCTGGTCAACATCACGTTCGGCACCACCGGAATCAACACGTTTGACCAGGGAGTCGCCGAATTCATGAAGCAGCCGCTGCTGACCGCAATGGACGCCGACACCATGACGACACTTCCCGCCGACTACACCACCGCGATGGAATCGCGCTACATAACCGTCAACGACGTTGAAAGCAACGTGAGCCTGCTATCGCCTGATCTGCTGGTGATCGACATCGCACACTACAGCTACATGGCTCATGCCGCACACGGAATGTCGACCCTCCGCTTCATGAATTACTCGATCAAGGAACACACCCTGCTGACACCAGGCAACTTCTTCACCGCCGATGCAGCCAAAGCACTCGGCCCGATGATCAAAGAGGCCGCCCAGAAAAAATATTCAGAAAACGCACTGTTTTCCGATGCGGTCTACTCGATAGACAACTTCCGCATCACCGACGAAAACGTCGAGTTCGTCTATCAGCCATACGATGTCGGCCCATATTCTTCGGGCATAATCACAGTAGCCCTCAGCCACTACGACCTCAGGCCATACCTGACACCGGTGGCACTTTCCACCCTCGGCATCTGACCCTTTGTCCGACAGACAAAACCAACCGGCAACTGCCTTGTGACGCATCAGCGCGGACGGGCAGTTGCCGGTTTTATGTGGCATGAAAATGTCTCAGTCTTCCGGATTCGAGATAGGCAACGAACGGTGAAAAAGCTGGCGGAACGAGATCAGAGTCTCGGTACGCGCCGTTCCAAAATTCAGAAACTTCGTGTGTATCAGATCAAGAAGATGCTCGTTGTTTTTGGCATACATTTTGATGAACAGATCATATTTGCCCGTGGTAAAATGACACTCCACCACCTCGGGAATCTGCTTCAGTTGCTCCACCACAGAACTGAACTTGGTCGGCTCATGCAGAAAAAAGCCGATATATGCACAAGTGTCATATCCGACCGCCGATGAATCAATTCGGGTTTCTGTCCCCTGGATTATACCTAATGATGTCAGCCGCTGCACGCGCTGATGTATCGAAGCTCCGCTCACTTTGCATTCGCGCGCGATCTCAAGATAAGGCATGCGCGCATTACCGCCAAGTGAACGCAAAATAGCCAAATCAATTTCGTCAAGATGATATTTAGTCATGTGTACTTCCGATTTTGTACGCAAAATTAGTAATAATTCCTGAATTTAGACTAATTTTGTAGCACAAAATGCGTTTTTCATTTTTTATACTCTGTATCATCTTATTATCAGGTAATGCCGCCGGACGGATATTCTACACCGAGGCTGGACTGATCAGAAACGCGGCCGACAGCTTGATCCTCGCAGGCGGCAGCCGCCCCGGCGACTCCCTGAAACTATACGCGGCCGAAGTTCGATGCTCCATGCCCGACGCGGCAGTGGCCCGCCACCGCACGGCCTCATGGCGACTCAGCTGGCCATCCGGACAATCTGTCAGCCTTGTGTTCGACAACGGCGGACACACCGACGGAACAGACCGCCCTGTCGCCGTTGTCGTGGCCGACAACGGGCAGGGAAAAACCATCCGCACGGCCGTCAGCTCCGGCCTTGACTTCCACGGCGGAGCCAACACTCTGTGTGTGGAATGGCGCGACGGCACAGCCTCAATATTCGCCGGCAAAAACAGACTTCGCGGCGTCGCATCCATGCCCATGCCATGCCCATGGGGCAACTGCAACGTCAGCGCCACATCAAAAACCAACCTCGTCGACGCCGCTGTCGAAATAATCCGTGCGCCACAACTCCAGAGCGGCTTATCGGCCGACTCAATCCGCGCTTATTTCGAAACAGCCGACAACGGATCGCTCCACCCGCTCGAAGGAATCTGGGAATACATGGACCGCGACACGGATCCCGCGCTGGCCGTCGAAGGCGGACGCTACCTCATTGCCGTAATCAACCTCGGCAGCGACTCGCTCGGCATCATATACCTCGGCGGCGCCGTCACCAACGCGCCGTCATGGCATCCGGGAATGACAAAAGGAACAATCACAGACATCGGATTCGCCGATCATTTCCGGCTCGACTGGATCGACGCAATGCAAGAGCCGATGGACACCGACTGCTATGCGACTCTACTCTCCCGCAGCGTGCTCTCTTTCTCGTTTCCGCACCATTCGGCCACCCTGCGCTTCCGCCGGCTGAAATGATCAGAGAATCGGACTGAGCAGACGCACCACCGACTCCACCGTGCGCTGGAGCAGACCGCGGCTCTTCCACTCGGCCGAAGTCACTCGCCGGCTCTGCTTCAGATCAGCCATGAATATGGCCGTCAGCTCGGCATTGGCCTCACGCGAATAAATCATCATATTTGCCTCGAAATTATGCTCGAACGACCTGAAATCGAAATTCGTAGAACCCATCGAAGCAAAATCGTCATCAACGATCAGCAGTTTGCTGTGGAGCATGCCCGGCTCAAAAAAATAGAACTTCACACCCGCCTTCAGACACTCCGACACATAACTGCGCGACGCATGGACAAGCAACATCGAATCACTGCGTATCGGAATATTGACGCGCACGTCCAGCCCTGAAAGAGCAGCATTCTGCAATGCCTTAAGCAGGCTCTCCGTGGGTAGAAAATAAGGCGTCTGAATATAGACGCGGCGACGTGCCGAACCAATGGCACGGAGAAACACATGGGCCACGTTGTTCCACTGGTCCATCGGACCAGACGTGACAATCTGCACCGAAGCGTCCACTCCCTCTCCCGCCTCCGGAATATAATCGCTCACAATCAACGGATGCCCCATGAAATTCCAGTCAACGGCAAATGAATGTTCAAGCGAACGCACTGCCGGACCGGTGATCCGCGCGTGCAGATCGCGCCACACGCCGAAATCCGAGCCACCGTCAATATAACGGTCGGCGATATTCATGCCCCCGATATACCCGATGCGCCCGTCGATAACCGTGAGCTTCCGGTGGTTACGCCAGTTGATACGCGAACTGAACAACGGGAACACCACCTTGAAAAACGGATATATCCTGACTCCGGCATCCTTCATCCGCCTGTAAAACACAGGTTTGACCTTAAAAGATCCAACATGGTCATATATGACCATGACATTCACTCCGCTACGCGCTCGTTCAATCAGCACATCGGCGATCTGACGGCCGATACGATCATCCTCAAATATATAATACTGCAGGAGAATAGACGTTCGCGCACCCTTCAGATCGGCCAGCAGAGCCTCAAACTTGGATGTTCCGTCAGAAAAGAATCTCAGCGCATTGCCGGGATAAAACATCGCGCCACACAGTCCCGAGACAAGGCGGGCAGTAGAATGCGCCGGCTCCTGCAAGGCGCCAATGGCCCGGCGACTCGGCTTGTAACGCTCCCTGCGGCGAAGCCGGCGCTTATTGCGCCGCGAAATCATCCGCTTGTTCTTGATGTTACGGCCGAAAAAGAAATAAAGGACAAGTCCCACGGCGGGCAACAGCATAAGCACTGTCACCCACGCGAGGGACTTGAGAGGGTTTCGGTTTTCGCCAATAATCACACCTATCACCGTCACGACCGACAGGACATAGGTGAACATCAGGGTCTGATAGACCCACGGTCTGCTAAGATAATCGGCGATGAATTCCAAATCGGACTCAGAAACTGAAAATCGGATAGCCGGCCATCATGGCGTTGACACGCTGACGAACCTGGGCGATCACATCTGGCGAATCGACATTGGAAAGAACCGTATCGATCATCTCCACTATTTCAGGAATAGCATCTTCCTTGACTCCGCGTGTCGTGATGGCAGGAGTGCCGAAACGCACACCCGATGTCTGGAAAGGCGAGCGGCTGTCGAAAGGAACCATATTCTTATTGGCGGTGATATCGGCCTCCACCAGCGCCTTCTCGGCCACCTTGCCGGTCAGTTCGGGGAACTTGGTGCGCAGATCGACCAGAATGCAGTGATTGTCAGTGCCGCCCGACACTATCTTATAGCCTCGCTTCTGCAGTTCTTCGGCCATCACAGCGGCGTTTTTCTGCACTTGTGCGGCATACGTCTTGAACTCCGGAGTCAGCGCCTCGCCGAAAGCAACGGCCTTGGCGGCGATCACGTGTTCGAGCGGACCACCCTGCGCTCCGGGGAACACAGCGCTGTCAATCAGCTGGCTCATCATCTTCACCTGTCCCTTCGGAGTGGTCTTTCCCCACGGATTCTCAAAGTCCTTGCCAATGAGAATCAGGCCGCCACGCGGGCCACGCAGAGTCTTGTGGGTCGTCGAAGTCACAATGTGAGCATGCTTGACAGGATTTTCCAGAAGACCGGCGGCGATCAAACCGGCCGGATGTGCCATATCGACCATAAAGATCGCACCGATCTCATCGGCCAGACGGCGCATCCGGGCATAATCCCACTCGCGGGAATAGGCCGACGCTCCGCCGACAATCAGCTTCGGACGCTCGCGGCGGGCCACTTCCTCCATCTGATCATAATCGATCAGCCCGTCTGATTCACGGACATTATATTCAAGCGCCTCATACATCAGACCAGAAAAATTAACGGGGCTTCCGTGACTGAGATGGCCTCCGTGCGCCAGGTTCAGACCGAGGAACTTGTCGCCAGGGTTGAGGCATGCCATGAAAACTGCCATGTTGGCCTGTGCGCCAGAATGAGGCTGCACGTTGGCATACTCTGCGCCGAAAAGCTGCTTTACGCGGTCTATGGCCAGCTGCTCTGCCTTGTCCACCACCTCGCATCCGCCATAATAGCGGTGGCCGGGATATCCTTCGGCATACTTGTTGGTCAGACACGAACCCATGGCCTGCATCACCTGCTCGCTGACAAAGTTTTCTGATGCGATCAACTCGATGCCTTTGTGTTGGCGCAGGTTTTCCTGCTCGATAATGTCGAAAATCTGGGAATCTCTTTCCATATGAAAATTTTACCTTATTGGAGTTTATTGTTATTTCTTTTTTTGAACCGAGAAGCCGAACTTGCCGAGCTTCTGTCCGAGGGAGTAATATCCGCCGTGACTATAGGCGATAAGACCGGCCCGCTCCATGTCGAAAGCTCCGGTCTGCGGATCCATATATTTTTCATCGGCCAGCACGTCGACCACTTCGGCTATAAACATATGGTGGGTGCCGAGCGGAACGATGCTCTTGACCCGACACTCTATGCTCAGCGGAGATTCGGCCACGTGGGGACACCCGACAGCCACGCCGGGCACCGGCGTCAGACCCGCTTCCTTCCATTTGTCACAATCACGCCCCGACCTGACGCCACACCAGTCCGTGGCCCGACAGATCGCCTCTGTGGTCAGATTGACGGTGAATTCCATTTCGCGCTTTATGATCTCATAGGAGTGGCGTCCGGGTCTCACCGAAATATAGAGCATTGCCGGATCCGAACATATCGTACCCGTCCATGCCACAGTTATCAGATTACTGTCATCAACCGACGAACCGCAACTGACCAGCACCGCCGGAAGCGGATAGAGCTGTGTGCCTGATCTCCAGATTTGCTTCATTGACGTATCACTTGCTATGTTGTGCGACACTCAATGCGACTGCGTGTGACCGCAATAGTGGCAGCGGATGGTTACAGGCTGACGGTTGACGACGGTGAAATGCGAACGCATCGGCTCATTGTTGGATATGCACTTGGGATTGTTGCACTTCACCAGCCCGAACAATTCGTCAGGCAACGTGACGTGATGCTTCTCCACAACCTCATAGTCACGGATGATATTCACCTTCGCCGACGGGGCCATCAGCGCAATGCGGTTGAGCGTGGCCTCGGGAAATTCCACGTCGGCCACCTTGATGATGCCCTTGCGTCCGAGTATGGCACTTTGCAGATTATTGCCTATGGTCACGCTTGTGGCCATGTCTTCGATTCCGAGCAGACGCACAACGTCAAACAGGACGTCGGCGGGGATATGGTCAATCACTGTGCCGTTTCTCAGAGCGGCCACTGCAAGTTCTTTTTTAGAGGATTCTGCTGACATATGGCTACATTTGGTTATTTATTGACAATAGGAACTTCGATTCCAAGCGCTCGGCAGATCAGCGCCTGACGGGCATAAAGACCGTTCTTGGCCTGCTGGAAATAATATGCCTTGGGATTGTCGTCCACATCACGGTCAATCTCGTTGACGCGCGGCAGCGGATGGAGAATCCGCAGATTCGGACGAGAATTCACCAGCATAGAATTGCGCAGATTGTAGAGATCCTTCACCCGCTCATATTCCATGATGTCGGTGAAACGTTCGCGCTGCACCCTGGTCATGTATATTATATCGGAAGTGTCGATGACCGCTTCCGAAAAATCCGAATGGACCGTGTAGGCAATGCCGTTGTCATCACAGAAACGGATATACTCCTGAGGCATCTGAAGCTCATTGCAGGCCACAAAGCGGAATGTCGGATTGAAATAACGCATGGCCATCAGAAGCGAATGCACCGTCCGGCCATACTTCAGATCGCCCACCATAGTGATGGTGAGATTCTCCAGGGTGCCCTGCGTCTTATATATCGAATAGAGATCGAGCAGCGTCTGCGACGGGTGCTGGTTTGCACCGTCGCCGGCATTGATGACAGGCACGTCGGTCACCTCTGTGGCATATCGCGCGGCACCTTCAAGATAGTGGCGCATGATGATAAGATCGACATAGTTACTCACCATGATGATGGTGTCCTTGAGCGTCTCGCCCTTCGACGTCGAAGTCACCGACGGATCGGAAAATCCGATCACTCGGCCGCCAAGACGGTTGACAGCAGTCTCAAAACTAAGCCTGGTGCGGGTGGAAGGCTCGAAAAACAGAGTGGCCACCACACGGCCGTCAAGGATTTTATGATCGGGATTTTGCTCGAAATATTGAGCGGCACTCAGAATCCGGAGTATTTCCTCCTTCGAAATGTCATCAATCGACACTAAACTGTTGGTTGCCATAATTGAAGAACCGTGAGATAGGTTGAGGGTTGTTTTGTTTGCGCAAAAGTAGTAAAAAACCGCGGACTGACCAACTCTACAGTCATTTTATTTCGCCATTTCACTCCCATCACGCAAAATTAGGATCGGTTCTCAATTGGAAATGCGAAAAAAAACGCATAACTTTGTGCGGAACATTTTATCGCTATTCATCATGAT
This sequence comes from uncultured Porphyromonadaceae bacterium, assembly GCA_947177135.1. Lineage (GTDB taxonomy): Bacteria > Bacteroidota > Bacteroidia > Bacteroidales > Muribaculaceae > UBA3263. The sequence goes on from CAMWTI010000067.1 coordinate 9,243, forward strand.
AACACGAATCTCTTCTGTAGCCATGGCTCTGACCATGACTTTTGCCGCCCAGGCCGAAGACTGGATGGGATGGGTCGAAAACGAAGCATACATCAGCCAGCTGTCTATTCCGGGCACACACGACTCGGCCACCGGTGAAGGCTTCACCGGATTCTTAGGCACAATCGCAGGCAACTCATCGGCCCTGACGCAGGGCAAGACCATCGCCGAACAATGGGACTGCGGAGTTCGCGCCTTCGATCTTCGCCCGGCGTTCGACGGAAAATCACTTGAAATCTACCACGGCGTCTGCCAGACCAAAATAAGTCTGGCAGGAGCGCTCGACGTCATCTGCGCGAAACTCGACGAACACCCCACGGAATTCGCAATAATACTGACCCGCCACGAAACGGATGGCGACAGCAACAACGCCGGATGGGCCGACGCCATGTCAGCACTGCTCAAAAACGAAAAATACGCCTCACACATGGCGGCCTACAACCCGGCCCTGACCGTACAGCAGATGCGAGGCAAGTTCGTGATCCTCTCGCGCGACAGTTTCACCTCCGACAAAGTCGGATTCGTCAGCGGATGGTCACACTCGTCTGACTTCGCGTCGCAGCAGAACGTCACCGCACGATGCGGATCAGCGTCAGGCCGGCTCTTCGTGCAGGACTTCTATGACTGCACCGGCTCGTCGGCCGACCAGACAAAAATCAACGCCGTCACCACAATGAACGGTTTCGCCGCGAAACTATGCGAAAACTCATCGCATAAAAATACCTGGGTGATCAACCACACATCGGGCTACACAAAATCCGCCAACTCAAACGGCAACCGCGACATGGCCCAGAAAGCCAACACCGCCCTGCTCTCGACGCTGACAGCCTCGGACCACAGACACGCCCCGACAGGAATCGTGATGATGGACTTCGCCGGCATAGAAGAGACATCTGGCTACCAGACCAACGGCCAGTCACTTATAAACACGATCATAGCCCAGAATTATGGCTACGGAATGTTCAAGGACATGCCTGCCGGCACTGTGCTGACCCCCACCCCGACCGACAAGACCACACGCTACTTCCACACATTCACAGCAGTGCGACGCGGCAATATGGTCATGACTCAGAATCTTTCCTCCGGCAATCTGTCAGGCACCGCCCTGAACGGCAGCGTAGTTCCGGCCGAATCGGAATGGGAATTGGAAACCCGCAATGACGGCACATTTGACATCAGGAACCGCCAGTCCGGACAATACATCAGTCCTGACGCAGAATACAACAGCCAGATACACGTCAGCGACAAACCTGCGGCCGAAGGATGGACAATAGATCCGGTAGGGACAACCGGACTTTACACTATCCGTTGCGGCGGCAACCGGCAACTGCACCAGACATTGGAAGTGTTTGACCATGCCATATTCAACTGGTACGGTGCGGACGGCGATTTTCCCGACACAATTGATTTCGGCGGACTCTTCCGCATCACCCGCACGGGCACAGCCTCAAACATAGTGCTTGCCAGTACGCTCACTCTCGACATCACGGAAACAGAAGCGGCCGAAGGATCGGAATTCAGCCTGAAAGCCACGGTCGGACCCGATAACGTCACGAATCCGTCGCTCGCATGGAGCAGCAGCAACCAAAGCGTGGCCACAGTTGACTCCAAAGGCCACGTGAAGGTACTCAAAGCCGGCGAATGCGTCATTACCGTGCGCACCACCGACAACTCGCAACTATCAGCCACATGCCGTCTGCGGGCCACTTCAGGCATTGACAGCGTGAAAGCCGCGGAAACCGACAGAACCGACGCCATATACGACCTGACCGGCCGACGCCTCTCGTCCGTCACCTCATCAGGCCTCTACATTGTCAACGGCCGCAGAACCTACATCAGGCGCTGAGCCCCTGAAAAAGTGACTCAAACGCAGACAAGACCTGTAAATTTTTCAGATTTATTAGGTCTTGTCCGCTTTTTTTTTCGTAACTTTGTGGCTGCAAAATAAGAAAAAACATTTCATACTATTTATGATAGAAGACGAACAGCAGAAGCAGGAAGACTATGGCGCAAGTTCAATTCAAGTGCTTGAAGGACTTGAAGCAGTGCGCAAGCGTCCTGCCATGTATATCGGCGACATTTCGACCAAAGGCCTTCATCACCTGGTCTACGAAGTGGTCGACAACTCCATCGACGAAGCACTGGCCGGCTATGCCCGCAACATAGACGTGACCATCAACGAAGACAACTCCATCACCGTGACAGACGACGGCCGCGGCATCCCCGTGGACATGCACGAAAAAGAGCATAAAAGCGCGCTCGAAGTGGTTCTGACAGTGCTTCACGCCGGAGGCAAGTTCGACAAAGGATCCTACAAGGTTTCGGGCGGTCTTCACGGCGTCGGCGTGAGTTGCGTCAACGCCCTATCCACGTATCTGCGTGCTGAAGTGCGCCGCAACGGCAAGGTCTACATGCAGGAATACTCATGCGGCAAACCGACATCGCAGCTCGAAGTTATCGGCACCAGCGAACACACCGGCACAATGGTGACATTCCTGCCCGACTCGTCAATATTCATCGACACCGTCTATAACTACGACACTCTGGCCAACCGCCTGCGCGACCTCGCATACCTCAACGCCGGCATAACCCTGACACTGACAGACCGCCGACAGAAAAACGACGACGGCAGTTTCCGCGCCGAAACATTCTTCTCGGAAACCGGTCTGGAGGACTTCGTGCGCTACATCGACGCAGCCAAAGAGCCTCTGATCAACGACGTGATCCACCTTAACACCGAGCGTCAGGGAATTCCTGTCGAAGTGGCCCTCACCTACAACACTTCTTTCAACGAAAACGTCTACTCCTTCGTCAACAACATCAACACCATCGAGGGAGGCACGCACCTGACCGGCTTCCGCCGCGGACTCACCGCCACCCTTAAAAAATATGCCGAAGAGAACAAGATGCTCGACAAACTCGCCAAACAGAAAGTCGACATCGATCCATCTGACTTCCGCGAAGGCCTCACTGCCGTCGTATCCGTCAAAGTGATGGAACCTCAGTTTGAAGGCCAGACCAAAACCAAACTCGGCAACAACGAAGTCATCGGCGCCGTGCAGACCGCAGTCAGCGAAGCGCTCAAAGACTACCTCGAAGAGCATCCCCAGCAGGCAAAGACAGTGGTGGAAAAAATCATACTCGCAGCCACCGCACGCCATGCCGCCTACAAAGCCCGCACCGAAATCCAGCGCAAATCGCCGCTCGGCGGCGGCGGACTGCCTGGCAAACTGGCCGACTGCTCAAGCCGCACGGCCGAAGACTGCGAGCTGTTCATCGTCGAAGGTGACTCGGCCGGCGGATCGGCAAAACAGGCCCGCGACCGCCGCTTCCAGGCCATCCTTCCGATACGAGGCAAAATCCTCAACGTCGAAAAGGCCATGGACCACAAAATCTGGGAAAACCAGGAAATCCAGGCCCTGTTCCGCGCCCTGCGCGTGACAATCGGCACTGAAGAAGATGACAAAGAACCCAACATCAGCAAAATCGCCTACCACAAGATCATCATCATGACCGATGCCGACGTCGATGGATCACACATCGACACACTGCTGATGACATTCTTCTTCCGCCGCATGCGCCCGGTGATCGAACAAGGCTACCTGTTCATCGCCTCACCACCGCTCTACAAAGTCAGCCGCGGCAAAAACGAAATCTACTGCTGGACTGAAGTGCATCTGCGCCAGGCGCTCGAAAAACTCGGCACCCAGGCAAAAGTGCAACGCTACAAAGGTCTCGGCGAAATGGACGCGCACGAACTCAAGGAAACGACAATGGATCCGGAAAAGCGCTGGCTAAAGCAGGTAAACATCAGCGACGCCGCCGAAGCCGACCGCATATTCTCCATGCTGATGGGCGAGGATGTGGCACCGCGACGCGAATTCATCGAAGCCAACGCGGCCTACGCCAACATTGACGCCTGATCCCTGCAACTTCCCGCCCCACCGCCGACATTAAAGTCATTTGAAGACCTTAAAGACCTTAATCTCCAGATAAAGGCCTTTAAGGTCTTCGCTCTAAACTCTCACACCTCAACATTTGTTACAAAAACATGAGCACCTCTATTTCAAAACGGGGCGAAGCGAAACTAAAAGCCGCCATCGCCGAATTTATCTCACAACAAAAGAACAACACGTTCAACTACCGGCAGGTATCATTTGCCATCGGAGCAAAAACACCGCAGCGACAGCGTGCTGTGGCACTGCGGCTGGCCGAAATGGCATTCGATGGCGAACTTATAGAAACCTCTCCCGGCAAATATAAGGCACCGAGCCGCTCGAATTTCGTGGCCGGAATTTTCGTGCGCCGCTCCAACGGCAAAAACTCCGTGATCACCGACGAAGGAGGCGAAGCCATCTTCGTGCCTGAACACATGAGCATGCACGCCCTCAACGGAGACCGCGTGCTGGTGTCGGTGACCGCACAC
>CAMWTI010000068.1 GCA_947177135.1 uncultured Porphyromonadaceae bacterium
GTCTATGCCCAGGTGGGACTCACCGGCACCGGCGACCAACCGTCAATGGCCTATTCGCCGCTCAGAGACAATCAGGTGGTCGAGGTCGGGGTCTCGATTCCGCTCGTCGACTGGGGCAAGCGCCGCGGCCGGGTGAAGGTGGCCGAGAGCAATCGCCGTGTGGTGGAGAACACCCTGCGGCAGGAGGCAGCCAATTTTCGTCAGAATCTTTTCGTACTTGTCGAGCGGTTCAACAATCAGCAGCGCCAGGTGGAGATCGCCGCCATGGCCGATACCATAGCCGACCGCCGCTATCAGACCAACGTGGAAACATTCATGATCGGTCGCATCTCCACTCTCGACCTCAACGACTCGCAGACGTCGCGCGACGCGCAGCACACTGCCTACTACAACGCACTCTTCTCCTACTGGTATTACTATTACCAGATCCGCTCGCTGGCTCTGTGGGATTTTGTCACCGACACTTCCATCGACGCCGATTTTGAAAAACTCATCCGTGGCAAGTAATCATGCTTAAATCAGTTTTCAGGAGAATCAGGCAGAATCCGCTCTTCTCCGCAATATACGTGACAGGCTCCGCCCTCTCCATCGCATCGGCCATGATTGTGGTGATCTATGTCTATGTGAACATGGCCGACATATATCCCGAGCATGACCGCTCCGACATTTATGAGGTGTATGGATTGGAGGCATTGATCAAAAATGAATATGGCAGCACTGGAGCGTCCAAATTAGGTTTTTCTCCCGCTTTTGCCGATAAGCTGAAGAATTCAATCACCTGTGCGGAGGAGATCGCCACTGAACAGCAGGTATATCAGGTCCGCAACAGGGTCATTATCGAGCCGACAGACGGCTCCTTGCCTTTTGCCGTGGTGGGAAAATATGTAGATACGCCATTCTTCAATATCTTCGGCTATGAGATGCTTTATGGCTCGCTGTTCAGCAGCAATGACTTCGATTCGGGCTATCGCGCCGTGGTGATCACCGACAAACTCGCCACCCGACTCTTCGGTGACCCTGAGTCCGCTGTCGGCAAGTCGATAGATGTGTGTTACGATGCCTATCTGATCCGGGGAGTCATCCGCGAACCTAACTTTCTGTTGCAAAGCTCTTATGGCCAGATATTCTTTCCTTACACCATCCGTGGTGACCAGGGGTGTAGTTATTATGGCAACAACAGTATGGATAAAATCAACGCCGTTGGCGGCAGCCTCAGGCTCTGGGTCAAGGTCCGCGACGCCAGTGCCGCCGATTCGCTCCGGCGGCAGGTCAATGACATGATCCGCGCCACCGAGGCCATGTTCACTCAGCCGGGCGACAGTCTGAAACTCACACTCGATCCCATCCGATCCATATCTGCCAGGAACTTCATGGCTGAGGACGGACATTTCACTCTGGCCGATATGTTGAGAAAGTATGGCGTCATAATTCTGATTCTGCTGATTGTGCCGGCTCTGAATCTGGGTGGTCTGATTGCCGGCAACATGGAGTCGAGGCTTCCGGAAATGGGTGTGCGCAAATCGTTCGGTGCCGGACGCCGTCGGCTGCTGGTGTCGGTGCTCTCCGAAAATATGGTGCTCACTGCCGCCGGCGGAATTCTCGGTCTGGCCATATCGGTGCTGCTGGTGTGGAAATGGCGCGAATGGGTGTTTTTCCTCGACGACAATATCCTGGCCGATGCGCCGGCGGGAGTGTCGCTGACCCTGACGCCTGAAATGCTGTTTGCGCCGACAGTGCTTGCCGTGGCCTTCGTGCTCTGCCTGCTGGTCAATGTGATGGCTGCCATGATCCCCGCCTGGTGGGCGTTGCGCCGTCCGATTGTTGAATCTCTTTCTGAGAATAAATAAAGAAACTGTTATGCTGAAACTTGCTTTGATGAATCTTTGGAACCGCCGTGGCCGCTATGGCTGGCTCTTTGTGGAACTGATAATCGTTTCGCTGTTGAGCTGGATGGTGCTCGACCGTCTGGTGGTGCTTACATATCAGTATAACCGTCCGCTCGGCTATGACGCCGATCTGCTCGTGACCATGCAGCTTGAAGACGTCGGCCGGCGTGACCGCGACTATGTCCCTGACAGGGATTATGTGAATGATTTTTATGATTTGCTCGGCTATGTGCGGTCGCTTTCCGAAGTGGACAAGGCTACGCCATGTCCCGACAGGGTCCTCGAATTCGGATCGGGCATGAGTACCGGCTTTGTGACGCCGGACGGCAGTTGGATCAATTACATTATTATACAGTATGTGCCAGGGCAGCAATATTTTTCCACCTATGGCCTGAAAGGTGATGGTGGAGCGGATAATGCCGACTATCTCTCGGACATTCCAGGCCCCGGCATGATGATGACGCGGAGGCTGGCCGGGTTCAGGTTTCCGGGGCAGGATCCTTTCGAGGCGTGTGATTCCATGATTGAGAATGACGGTGAGCCGACCTGCCCTTCGCAGGTGCCGAAGCGTCTGCTGGCGCTGGTGGGCGAATTCCGCCCTACATCAACCGAACCCGGATCCTTCGGCTTTGAATTTATGGCATTGCCGGCAAGTGTGCGCACAGACAGGATAGTGATGAGGCTGCATCCCGACGTGGACCGCGAGAATTTCGTGACTCAGCTGCTCGGACGCATCGGCGAGTTCCGCCGCGGCAACATCCGCGCGGTGATGGTGCGCTCCTACAGGTCCATTATTGAAGAAAACCAGAACCGCGAGTCGGGGCCTGACCGCAGGCTCGACCGCATCTTCGCCGTGTTCTTCCTGCTCAACGTCTGCCTGGGCGTGACCGGCACGTTCTGGATGATGACTCGCAAGCGTTCGCCGGAAGTGGGCGTGATGAGGGCGTTCGGCTTCACGCCGGGCCGCGTGCGGCGTCTGCTGTTTTTTGAGGTGGTGCTGCTGTCGGTGGTGTCGTGGGTGATCGGTTGCGGGCTCTATCTGATCTATGCGCTGAAAAAAGGTCTGTTCATGGGCAATACAGATGACTTCACCCACACGTGGGTAGAGTCCTTCCCGCAGCACTTTGCCGTGATCAGCGGCATAATCCTGATTCTTCTGATGGCCTCCGTGCTGATCGGAGTGGTTGGCCCAGGCTGGCGCCTGAGCCGCGTGAATCCGGTTGTGGCTTTGCGCGATGAGTGATTTATAATGAATTGAAGATGAAAGCTATATTCCGGCAAATCCGTCAAAACCGGCTGTTTTCGGCCATCTATATACTTGGCTCGGCGCTATCAATTGCCTCGGCCATGCTGATAGTGGTCTATCTCTATGTGAAGACTGCCGACATATATCCCGAGCATGACCGCTCCGACATCTATGAAGTCTACAACTTTCAGCCGATGATGAAGCGCAACGGCGGCTATACGATCGGTATGGCCGAGGGCGGTTTTTCGGCCTCGTTTGCCGACGAAATCCGAAAGGCTATGGCCTCAGCCGATGTCGTGGCCACCGAGTTCATGGATTACGACGACGGCCAAGTGATGATTCATCCCGGCGAGGGCCGGCTGCCATTCAACGTGACCGCCCGCTATGTCGATGTGCCGTTTTTCAGCCTGTTTGACTATGAGGTGCTCCACGGCACACCTTTCACTCAGGAGGACTTCGACTCGAAAGTCAAGGTGGCGGTGATTACCGACAGGCTCGCCGCCCGTCTGTTCGGTTCCCCGGAACTGGCTGTGGGCAAGGAAATTCGTGCATCCTATGTGTCCTACACCGTTCGCGGAGTGATCCGTGAACCGAGTTTCCTGATGCAGGATTCCTATGGTCAGGTCTTTTTCCCGTATATCACCAACTTTTTTTCAACATATTCAATGCCGGAGCACGACGCTGACCTCGTCGCTTTGAGGCTCTATGTGGGACAGTATAAGCTCTGGGCAAGGGTGAGCGGTGATGCAGCCGCCGACTCCATCTACACCAAGATTCATGAGCTTATGAGGTCCGCCGAGCTATTGCACACTGCGTCCGGCGACTCTCTCTGGATGAACATGCCGCCCATCGCCTCCATTCCGGCCAAGGCTCTCAAGGTTTCCGGCGGGCGCTTCAGTCCGGCCGACATGATGATGAAATATGGCGTGGTGATACTGATTCTGTTGATTGTCCCCGCCGTGAACCTCGGCGGTCTGATAGCGGGTCACATGGAGACCCGCCTGCCGGAGATGGGAGTGCGCAAGTCGTTTGGCGCCAGACGCCGCCGTCTGCTCCTCTCCGTGCTGGCCGAGAACATGGTGCTGACCACCGCCGGAGGGCTGGTCGGACTCGCTGTGGCGCTCACTTTGGTGTGGCGATGGCGTGACTGGATGTTTTTCCTTGATGACAACATCATGGCCGATGCGCCGTCGAGTGTGTCGCTCACTGTCACTCCGGAGATGATGTTCGCCCCTGCCATACTCGCCATTGCCTTCGTGCTCTGCCTGATTGTCAACGTGATTGCCGCGATGGTGCCTGCATGGTGGTCGCTGCGCCGGCCCATTGTGGAATCTCTTGCCGAAAACAAATAAAAAACACGCCATGCTTAAACTTGCAATCTCCAACATATGGAATCGCCGCAGTCGCTATGGCTGGCTCTTCATTGAACTGATAATCGTGTCGGTGCTCAGCTGGATTGTCCTTGACCGTCTTGTGGTGCTCACATGGCAATATAATTGTCCACTCGGCTACGATGCCGACCTGCTCGTGGCCATGGAACTGGAGTTGGTCGAACCTGAAGACGAGACTTTCGTTCAAGGCCGCTGTGAGAAAAATGAAGACGATTTTTATGAATTGCTCGGCTTCGTGAGGTCGTTGCCCGAAGTAGACAAGGCCACGCCATGTTTTCGTGGAGCTGACATAGAGCAAAACGACTTTGGCTCTTATGGATACAGCGACGATAAAGGCCGCTGGGTCACACAGCGTATCATCCGATACATACCAGGACAGGATTACTTCTCGACCTATGGCCTGAAAGGCGATGGCGGTGAAGACAATTCTGACCGTCTGTCGGATATAGAGGGCCAGGGCATGATGCTCACTGCGCGTGCCGCCGCCATACTATATCCCGGAAAGGATCCGTTCAGAGCCTGCGATTCGCTGGTGGCCAATTATGAAGCCCCCGCTAACCCCTACATGATTTTTTCGCCCTTGATTCCTAAAAAGCTGTTGGCGCTTGTCGGTGAGTTCCGGCCGATGTCAACCGAACTCAACTCGTTTGGCGGACGGTTTGACACTGCTGCCCCCGGTGCCAGTGCCAACAGAATCGTGATGAGGCTTCATGAAAACGTGGACCGCGACAAGTTCGTGACGCAGCTGCTCGGCCGTATCGACGAATTTCGCCGGGGCAACGTCCGCGCAGTGCTGGTGAGGTCACACCGGGAGATAATCACCATCAATCAGAATCGTGAGACAGGCCCGGAGCGGCGGCTCGACCGTCTGTTTGCCGTGTTCTTTCTGTTTAACGTCTGCCTGGGTGTGACCGGCACCTTCTGGATGATGACGCGCAAGCGCGCCTCGGAGGTGGGAGTGTTCCGCGCCTTCGGTGCCACTCCCGGCCGAGTGCGCCGCCTTCTCCTGAATGAGGCCACGATGCTGGCTGTCGGTTCTTGGCTCATAGGCTGCGGACTCTACTTCATATATGCCTGGCACAATGGACTCTATCTTGGAATCTCCGACGATTTCAGCCAGGCCTGGGTAGAATCCTTCCCGCTGCACTTCGCCGTCATATCCGGCATCATACTCATTCTTCTCTTCCTCTCTGTGGCCGTAGGTGTGGCAGGCCCGGGCTGGCGCCTGAGCCGCATCAATCCCGTCGATGCCCTCCGTAGCGAGTAAATATAATTTTTTTTACGTATCTTTGCTACTGATTATGAATAAGTCGATTCTAATTGTTGACGATGACAGGGCTATCCGTTCGTCGCTCACTCTTCTGCTGGAACATGAGGGCTATGAGGTCATGACCGCATCCAATCAGGCCGAAGCCATGGCCGTGGTGCGTGCTTCGGCGCCGGCGCTCGTGCTGCTCGACATGAATTTCAGCCGTGCCACCACTGGCGATGAAGGGTTGACGCTGTTGCGTCAGATCAAGATATTCAGGCCGGACACTCCGGTGGTGCTGATGACGGCGTGGGGCAGCATTCCTCTGGCCGTTGAAGGAATGAAACTCGGTGCCGCCGATTTCATAACCAAACCGTGGAATAATTTTGCATTGCTCGGGTTGGTGGAATCGCTCACCGGAGGGCTGGCCGGCGGTGTGGCCGACGGTCAGGGTGGGTTTGACCGATCGCTGATTGTCGGCCAGAGCAGTGGAATCAGGCGGGTGATCGACGTGCTCCGCCGCGTGTCGGCCACTGATGCCTCTGTGCTGATAATGGGCGAGAACGGCACCGGAAAGGAACTGGTGGCCGAGACTGTTCACCGCAATTCGCCGCGTGCGTCGAAACCGTTTGTCAAGGTAAATCTTGGAGGCATATCACAATCGCTTTTCGAAAGCGAGATGTTCGGACACCGCAAGGGTGCGTTCACCGATGCTGTGGCCGACCGCAAAGGCCGGTTTGAACTGGCCGACGGCGGAACGATTTTTCTGGATGAGATCGGAGAACTGACTCCGTCATGCCAGGTCAAGATGCTCAGGGTGCTCCAGGAACGCACTTTTGAGCCGCTTGGATCAAGCAAGACTGTGAAAGTGGATGTGAGGGTGGTGTCTGCCACCAATGCCATGCTGCCGCAGATGGTGGCCAAAGGCGTTTTCCGCGAGGATCTGTTCTATAGGCTCAATCTGATCACCGTCACTCTGCCGCCGCTGCGCGAGCGCCTTGACGACATCGAGCCGCTTGTCAGGCATTTCGCCGCGGGGCGTGCCGGTTTCACGGCCGATGCTTTCGACGTGTTTCGCTCGCTGACATATCCCGGCAATGTGCGTGAACTGAAAAATCTGGTCGAAAGGGCCATTCTGATGTGTGGCGACACCATTGACGCTCAGGATCTGAAACGTTGTGTGGCCGACGCGACGGCCATAATCCCGAGGCAGACTGCCGACACGGCCACGGTCAGCGGCAGTGAGAGCGCTCTGATCCGGGAGACTCTGGCCGCATGTCGGGGCAACATCACCGCGGCTGCCACAAGACTGGGCATAACCAGGCAGGCCCTTTATCGGCGGATTGAGAAGTACGGGATTTCGATATGAGAAACAGCTGGCTGTTCTTGTTGCTCTGCGTGGCGGTGATCGTGCCGTCTGTGATGCTTGTCGCGCTGTGTGGACCGCAGTGGCGCTATGAGACCTGCGCGGCGGTTTTGATCGAAGTGTGTGTGCTGATTGTGGTCTATCGCAGCCTGTTCAGGCCGATCAAGGTGATTGCCGGCGGCATGAGCCTGCTGCGCGAACAGGATTTTTCGAGCCGCTTGCGCCACGTCGGACAGGCCGATGCCGACAAGGTGGTGGACATGTTCAATTCGATGATGGACCGACTCAAGATTCAGAATCTGAGAATGCAGGAACAGAATGCTTTCCTCAACAAGCTGGTCGACGCGTCGCCGATGGGAGTCATCATTCTCAACGACAGGAATGAGATAACTCTTTTCAACAATGCCGCCGCACAGATGCTCGGCATGCAACTCTCCGGCGAGCCGCGTCTTGTCGATCTGGAGTCGCCGCTCGGAAAAGCGCTGGGGCTGCTTGGCGCCGACGAGGTCAAGACCGTGAAAATCGGTGGCCGAGACATATTTCGCTGTTCGAGGCTATTCTTTATGGACAGGGGCTGGCGTCATCCCTTCATTCTCATCGAGCGGCTGACGGAAGAAGTGCGCGTTGCCGAGAGAGAAGCGCTGACGCGCGTGATCCGCACCATGGCCCATGAGGTCAACAATTCAATGGCCGGAATACTATCCACGATCGGAACCGTCACCGACATTCTTGGTGCGACTTCCGGAGCGGCGTTGCTCGTCGAGCCATTGCGCGCATGCTCCGACAGGGCTGAATCGCTCACCGGATTTATACGTGACTTTGCCAAGGTGGTCAGAGTTCCGGAGCCGAATCTGATTCTCACTGATTTTCAGGAACTGGTCGAGCCGATTGCAATTTTGCTGGAGGGTATGTGTTCGCGATTCGGTGTCAGACTGAAAGTTGATCTGGAGCAGGCGGCGCCGCTGCGCCTTGACCTGGTGCTGATGCAGCAGGTGGTGGTCAACATTGTCAAAAATGCCGCCGAGAGCGCCGCCTCCGGAGGCGAGGTGTGCGTCAGGGCCGACGGACGGACTCTGACCGTGACCGACAATGGCCCTGGCATATCGGCCGATGCTGAGGAACACCTCTTTACGGCGCTCTACTCCACAAAGCCCGACGGACAGGGACTCGGACTGATGCTGGTTGGTGAGATTCTCAGCCGCCACCGCGCCGACTTCTCGTTGCGCACCGTCGCTCCCCGTGTCACGGTCTTCACCATCACTTTTCCTCGTCCCTGATTCCTTTCCACGCAGGACGGCACCGTCTTTTGTGCGCCACGAAAAACCGGCCGCGGCGCAATGAGCGCTGTGGCCGGCTAAATAGGTCAGAGAGGGATAGGGAGGACGTGGATTATTGCTCCTGGGTGAGAACGACCAACAGCTCCTTTGCGTCGTCGGGATTGGGCTGGATGTCGATCTTTCCTTCGCGTCCGAGCCAGCCGAGTGCGGCATATAGCTCCTTGTCTTTCAGTTTGGTCATTTTCTTGAGCTGTTTTGTTCCGACAGCTTCACTGACGGAGAGTGCTTGCCATACAGCGCCGGCATATGTGCCGATTTCTTCTACTTTCATTTTTCTACTTTTACTTTTAAAGGTTGTTTTGGTGGTTATGATAGTGCGTCGTGTGAAGGAATGCTTCCTGTCACGGCGTAAAGTTATGAATAAATATTCAATTATTCAAATATAACAACGCCATATCTTGCAAAAGGTTCGATTTATCGGCTTTTTCTGAGCATTTTGAAGATTTTCGACCCGAATCTCATGGCGATCAGAGTATAGTCCATATAATTCAGGGCTGAAAACATTCGTCCGATGAACGATCGGGAGCCGGTGCCTGAAAACTGTCCTTCAAAAATCTGCCGGCCTTGCAGCAGAATGATCTGGCGTGTTATGTCGATGCGTGTGCGGGTCATCGCTCTGGCATAGCGCAACTCGTCGAGTGTCAGTCCGCTCCAGTCGGGTTCACTTTGTTTGATGTTGTATCTGTCGGGTTTCATCAGGCCTGTTTGTTGAGATTTTCTGAGTGTTTGCGATCGGTTTCCGGTTCCGGCGGATCAAGAATGACCCGGCTCATGAAGCGGGCAATTGGATTGATGAACACTCTGCGGCGGAATGCTATCAGAATGATCATGACCAGAGCATAGAATCCGGCAATGATCAGATATGTCCAACGGGGTGGCAGATCCTCCAGAAGAATATCTGCCACGCCCATTGAAGCGAATATCAGAGTGCACGTGCCCACCACAAACACCACGAAGCACACCGCGAGTCGCGCTGTCAGCACCGTGAGTTTTTCGGTGATAAGCATTTTGGCATTGTCGACTTCGAGGTTGAACAGCCGCTGCAGCGACTGCCAGAGCGACATGTAGGCCGACGTCTGGCGGGACTCTTGAGATTGCGATGAATTCATGTTGAAAAATAATGTCGTTGACGTGAGAATTGTTTGGTGAACTGGTGGTGTGTATAGAGAGGAGAAGTAGGAGAAGAGTCGGAGGGGAGAGAGGAGGAGGGGGGTGCGCGCTTACTTGATTTCTTCGAGATCGGATTCGATGATGAAGTCATCATCGGCCGTCACGTGGTCGGGAAAGATGTCGCGACCCATGTCGTGCATCCGCTCCTTGAGCTGGCTGCGGGTTCTGGCGCCACGCTGGGGCGCCAGCAGAAGTGCGGCCAGGCCGCCGATCAGCGCTCCTCCGATGAATGCGCCGAATGATCCTGAGTTACCTGATGCCATGGCGCTTATTTCTTTTTGGAGAGTTCGAGGGCGATCTCGTCGACCAGTTCATCGAGTTTGCCGGAGTCCTTGAGCAGACCTTTGTCCTGAAGATACTCCTTGATCTGGCGACGTGTTTTTTCTCCTTTCTCAGGGGCAAAGAGAATTCCGAGTGCTGCGCCGACTGCGGCTCCGCCGAGCACGGCCATGAATACGCTGAAGTTTTTCATCTTGTTTTGAGGGTTTTGGTTGTTTGGATTTTGGTTTCTATACTCATTAAACGTTCCGGATTCGCTATTTGTTTGATGACGCCCAAAAAAATTTGCCTGGCATCAGCGAGCGGGTCAGCAGATAAACCAGAAAAGCCAGCCAGAGCGAGTGGTTGGCCAGGGTGGGGGCCAGCAGGAATCTGATCAGGAAGAACGCTCCGGTGCCCACCGCGATTGAGGCGAGCATCAGCCGGGTGCGTGTGGTGCCGATGAGAATTCCGTCCCACGTAAAGGCCATGAATCCGGCAAATGGCACGGCCACGGCCCACAGCCTGTAGTCGGAGGCCGCGGCTATCACTGCGTCGTCGGTTGTGAGCACCCCGAGAAACCATTCCCCGCCAATGAAGTAAAGAGCGGTGAATATGACCGCCATAGCCGCGCCGAAGCGCATCAGTGCTCTGATTGTGCGCCTCAGCAGCGTAATGTCCGAAGCTCCCTGGGCTTTGCCGCACAGTGCTTCGGCGGCAAAGGCGAAGCCATCCATGAAATAGCTGAACAGAGTGAAAAACTGCATCAGCAGAGTGTTGACGGCAAGCATCACAGAACCCTGTGCGGCGCCGGCGTGAGTGAACCAGAGCGTCACGGCGATCAGGCAGAGAGTGCGCAGAAAGATGTCGGCATTGATCGAGAAGAAGCGCCGCAGCTCGTTGCCGCGGAAAATCGCGTCCGCGCGTGGCACGGTGACCCGATAGCGCACTCTGGCATAGATCAAGGCTATGGCAAATCCTACCCATTGGGCAATGAGAGTGCCTGTGGCCACGCCTTCTATCTTCCACCCGAGCATCCACACCAGAATGAGAGAGCTGCCTATGTTGACAACGTTGATCAGCAGCGAGATCCACATGGTGGCGCGGGTGTCCTGCCGGCCGATGAACCATCCCGTCAGCGCGAAGGCGCCGAGTGAGGCCGGAGCGCCCCAGATGAGAATGGTGAAATAGCGCCAGGCCATAGGGGCAGTGTCGGCGTCGGGTCCGATTCCTTCCAGAAGCAGCCGGCCCAAAGGCATGTGTAGCGCCACGAGCGCCGTCCCGAACCCGATGGCCAGTGCAATAGAGCGGCAGAGTGTCATTGATGTCCCGGCGGCATCCTGTCGCCCTTCGGCCTGGGCTGTGAGTCCTGATGTGCCGGTGCGCAGGAAACCGAACAGCCAGTAGAGCAGATTGAACATCGTGCCGCCAACTGCGATGGCCCCGAGATAGGCCGCGCTGCCCAGCCGGCCGACTATTGCAACGTCGACCAGACTGAGCAGCGGGGTAGTTATATTGGCCACGATGGCGGGAACCGCCAGGCCGAGAATCTGTCTGTTAAGCGAGTTTCTTGGCACGACAGGAATCCCACCAGAGATAGCATATGAGCAGGGCATACATCACCAGGCCGAACAGCTGGGTGGTGCCGTCGCTCAATGGGTTGGCATACTCGTAGCCCAGGAACTTGGTCAGAGCGGCGAAGACACCGAAGAGGGCGCCGCCGGCGATCAGGCCAGACGCAAGCAGGGTGCCGCGGTCGCGGCGTGCATCGGAAGTGGCCTTGTCCTTGGAGCTGTTGGCCACGAACCAGGCGATAGCTCCGCCGACAAGCATCGGAGTGTTGAGACTCAGAGGAATGAACATGCCGAGGCAGAATGCCAGAGCTGGCACTCCGAGCCAGTTGAGCAGCAGGGCCAGCACGGCACCGCAGAAGTAGAGGATCCAGGGGGTGTCACCGCCCATCATCAGCGGCTCGATCACTTTGGCCATGGCATTGGCCTGCGGAGCGACCAGCGGGTCGGGATGAATGTCGGTGGCGTAAAATCCGTAGACGTCGTTGAGCAGCAGGATCACACCGCCAACTGTGGCGGCGCTCACCAGAGTGCCGAGAAACTTCCATGTTTCCTGTTTGCGGGGAGTGGAGCCTACCCAGTAGCCGATCTTCAGATCGGTCACGAAGCCGCCGGCCATGGAAAGCGCCGTGCAGACCACGCCGCCGATCACCATCGCCGCCACGATGCCCGATGTTCCGCTCAGGCCGATGCCCACGAATATGGCCGATGCGATGATCAGAGTCATCAGCGTCATGCCGCTCACGGGGTTGGAGCCGACAATGGCGATTGCGTTGGCTGCCACGGTGGTGAAAAGAAAGGCGATCAGGGTGACCACAAGCCACGCCACGGCGGCCTGCCATAAGGTGCCGATCACGCCGATCCAGAAGAACACGAACACCACGGCCAGGGCCAGGACCATATAGGCCACGACGGCCTTCATCGAAAGGTCGGTCTGCCAGCGCACGGGTTTCTCCTTGGTTTCGGCTCCGCCCTTGAATTCACGGGCGGCCAGGCCGACGGCCTGCATGATGATGGGCCATGACTTGATGATGCCGATCACGCCGGCCATAGCTATGCCGCCGATGCCTATCATGCGGGCATAGTCGCTGAATATCTGTTGTGGGGCGAGGGCCGACATCTCGGCCGAGGTGCCCATCAGTGGCACGATTATCCACCACACGAAGATGGAGCCGGCAAAGATCACAAAAGCGTATTTGAGTCCCACTATATAGCCGAGGCCAAGCAAGGCGGCGCCGGTGTTGCAGCTGAGCACCACTTTGGCTTTTTCGGCTATCGTGGCTCCCCATGAGGTGGCGGTGGTGGAGATCGTTTCGGCCCACCATCCGAAGGTGGCCACCACATAGTCATAGATGCCGCCGATGAGCGAGGCCACGATCAGGGTCTTGGCCTGCGAGCCGGAGCCTTTGGCCTGGGCGCTGACAAGGACCTGGGTGGTGGCTGTGGCTTCCGGGAAAGGATACTTTCCGTGCATGTCCTTTACGAAATACTTGCGGAAAGGAATGAAGAACAGAATACCGAGCACTCCGCCGAGCAGCGAGCTGAGGAAAATCTGGACAAAGTTGACGGTGATTTCGGGATATGTGCCCTGCAGGATATAGAGTGCGGGCAGGGTGAATATCGCGCCGGCCACAATCACGCCCGAGCAGGCGCCGATGGACTGGATGATCACGTTCTGGCCGAGCGGATTCTCTTTTTTGAGAGCCTGACTCAGGCCGACGGCGATGATTGCGATGGGGATGGCGGCCTCGAATACCTGGCCCACGCGGAGTCCGAGATATGCGGCGGCTGCCGAGAAGATGATGGCCAGCAGGAGGCCCATTCCCACGGAGTAGGGGGTCACCTCGCTGGTGTCGTGTGCCGGATGGAGAATCGGTCTGTACTCCTCGTCCTTGCCCAGTTCGCGAAACGCGTTTTCAGGCAGCGCGGTGAGGTCTGTTTCTTTAATTTCTTCCATAGGTTAGGGAGATCTGTGTGATGGTTGACTGGTGATAAAATGAAAAAATGAGGAACCGGGAGCGAATCCGTCCTGATTCCTCATTGTTGATTGCGGTTTTAGTTTGCCGGATCGGCAAGGGTTTCGTCGGGGGCGGGCTGGGGCACGTCAGCGGTGGCGGCCTCAAGC
>CAMWTI010000069.1 GCA_947177135.1 uncultured Porphyromonadaceae bacterium
TCCCAGGAAGGGCATTTTCAGTGCTTCGATGTATTTGCGGCCACGGACGAGGTTGTTGGTGCTTTCTAGCAGGTATGTGACGCCGAACGGGATCACGAGTCCGATGGCGAAGGCGGCGAGCAGCAGTGATTTTTTTTGTGGTGATGTTGGCAGCGGGCTACCCGACGGGCGGGTGATCACTTCGGTATTGTAGGCGGTGAATGCCTGCGACAGTTCGTTTTCTTCGCGTTTCTGGAGCAGGAACAGGTAGAGCGATTCTTTGACCTTTTGCTGGCGTTCGACCGAGAGCAGGTATTTTGCCTGTGCGGGGTTGGCCGCGAGGTTTGCGGTGGCTGTGCGCTGTGTGGCCCTGAGGTTGCGTATGTTGGTGTCGAGCGCTTCGATGTGGGCGTCGATTGTCGCTATGATGGCGGTGCGGAGTCCGGCCATCTGGGATTCAACGTCGGTGACCACGGGGTGTATGGCCGAGGTGTTGTTTTTGATGTATTGTTCGCGTTGTATGGCCAGGGCGTTGTACTGTCCGATGAGGTTTTCGACGGCCGAGTTTTCTACTCCGACGTTGGCCGGCAGTATGGTGTATTTGTTTTCGAGGTCGCTGACATATGTGCGCAGATGGCGTGCGATCTGCTGCCGGTTGCTCAGTTCGGCGATCTGTGCGTCGGCCTCGCGTGTTTCGGTCATATAGATCGAGGCGGCCTGGTGTACGTCGGGGATCAGATTCTCGGCCTGGAAGTTGGATATGTCGGCATCGACGTTGCCAAGTTCGGTTTCGATGACTTCGAGTCGTTCGTTGATGAAGTTGGATGTCGATACCGAGATCTGGTTGCGGTCGGCCATCCATTTTTCGGAATATACGTCGATGATGGTGTTGAGTATGTCTTCGGCGCGCTGAATTGATTTGTCGTTTACGGTCAGGACGATTACGTTGTCTTTCGTGCCTTTGCGTATTGCCGAGAATTCTTTCATGTAGGTGTTGACCGATTCCCGCAGCGGCACCTGACTGATGTTGACCGATTCGTGAGATCCGGCCTTGTGGTAGGGGGTGGCTTTGATCACAATTGATCCGGCGGATGTGAGTATGGTATCGCCGAAGTGGTGTGATCCGGCCGGTGGGTCAAGCTCTTTGCCGTTGAGTATGAGATTGGTGAGCGTGATCTCTCCGTTTTGGCTGATGTTGACTTCGGCCGACGCTTCTTCAGAGTCGAGCAGGGATATGAATTGTGCGGTGATGGGCTGCGTGGTGCCGTAAAGGACGTTTTCGTGCCATGTGCCGTCGGCGGTGTAGTCCATGTTGAGGTTGAGTCTGAGCACTACTTCGCGCATCACGTCGGGCGATTGCAGTTTGTTGAGTTCGTCGTTGATGTTTGATGTCGGTGGCACAAGACCCATGCTGGCGAATACGTCCATTTCCGATGATGCTCCGCCTTTGTTGGCCATGTCGCCTTTGATAAGTATGGAAGCGGAGCGTGTGTAGATCGGCGGGGTGAGTTGCAGGTATAGCCATGCGGCGCCTACGCAGAGCAGGACGGACAGGATGATCCATGGCCATCGCCGCAGTGTCATGGTCAGCACGTCGGTGATCTGTACCTGGGTTATTATTGCGCTTTTAAACTTGTCTTTGTTGTCGTTTTCGGCCATATCTGTAGCAAGAGTTTCGTGTTATCGTAGGATCAAAACCACCATTGAGGTCAGGAAAGATATGATAGAGAGCCAGAATCCGGGGGTGAGGAATGTGTTTCCGTTGGCTGTGGACTGGCGTTTTTTTGTGTCGTTCGGTTCGACGTATATCACGTCGTTCTGCTGGACATAGAATGCTGGAGATGTCATCAGGCTTTCTGTGTCTGTGAGGTCGAGGCGGTATGCTATGTCTTTGCCGTTTTCTTCTCGGATCAGGAGCACGTTCTGTCGCAGGCCGGTGATCTGCAGGTCGCCGGCTTTGCCGAGGGCTTGCAGGATTGTCATGTTGTCGCGGTCGATGGGGTATTCACCCGGTGAGCTTACGTCGCCGAGCAGTGACACCGTGGCGTTGAGGAATTCGATGGTGACGATGGGGTCTTTGAGCAGGTTTTCGGCGGTCAGTCTATGCTCGATGGCCGAGGCGAGTTCGACGCGGTCCAGCCCGGCCACGTGGAGCTTGCCGAGAATGGGGTAGTTGATCGTTCCGTCGGGAGCCACGGTGAAGGCGGCTGTCTGTCCGCTGTTGGCGGAGGCTGACTTGGAGCTTTGTCCGGCCCGCATCTGGGCAATGGTGAGGTTGAACACCTGGGCCAGTTCGGGGTCTTTGGCACTGACGACGATTGACAATTTGTCGTCAGGCTGTATTTTCATGCGGGTCATTTCGCGGACGGTCTGGGTCATTCCGTCGTCAAACCCTTGCATATATGTGATGTTTTTCGGAGTTACGCATCCGCACAAAAGGCTTGTCAGCGCCAACAAGGCGCATAGTAGTGTCTTGTTCATATTTTAATACCGATCGGGTTATTATGCATATTATGGTGGCAGATAAATGTGTATACGACTGCAAAGTTAGTAAAAAGGGAAACGATATGCAAATATTTGTGACATATTTGTTGGGATTGCCGGACTGACTGTTGTCTGGGGCCGGCAACTGTGGTGTCTGGATCGGTTGGCCGGGCGTTTTTTGCCGTCACACGGAGACTGTGGCGGCTATGTGGGGCTGAGGATCGTAGCCGGTGAGGGTGAAATCTTCAAATTTGAAGTCGAAAATGGATTTGATGTCAGGATTGAGGTGCATCTGCGGCAGTGTGGCTGGCTGTCGCGTGAGTTGCAGTCTTGCCTGGTCGATGTGATTAAGGTAGAGGTGGGTGTCGCCGAGGGTGTGGATGAATTCGCCTGGTTTGAGTCCGGTGACCTGTGCCATCATCATCAGCAGGAGCGCATATGATGCTATGTTGAACGGCACACCGAGGAAGGTGTCGGCGCTCCGTTGATATAATTGGAGCGACAGGCGTCCGTCGGCCACGTAGAATTGGAAGAATGCGTGGCATGGCGGGAGAGCCATATCCGGGACGTCGGCCGGATTCCATGCGGTCACGAGCATTCGCCGTGAGTCGGGAGTTTCGCGTATTTGTCTGACCACGTCGGCGATCTGGTCGATGGTCTGGCCGTCGCGTCCGGGCCACGATCTCCACTGGTGGCCGTAGACGGGACCGAGGTTTCCGTTTTCGTCGGCCCATTCGTTCCAGATTCTGACACCGTTGTCTTGCAGGTATCTGACGTTGGTGTCGCCGCTCAGGAACCAGAGCAGTTCGTGTATAATGGATTTGAGGTGGAGTTTTTTTGTGGTCAGCAGCGGGAAGCCCTGGCTGAGGTCGAATCGCATCTGCCGGCCGAAGACGCTGATTGTTCCGGTTCCGGTGCGGTCTGATTTGACGGTGCCGTTGTTGATGATGTCGGATAGCAGGTCGAGATATTGTCGCATGTTTGTGTCTGTGGAGTAGGTTTGAGTGATTGCATCATGGGGATGGAGAGAGTGTGTCGGCGGGTGGTGTAGGCGATCGCTTCGTCAGGGCATGCCGGCAGGCAGTTGAAGCATACCACGCAGCGGCTCATGTCGACCGTGTGGCTCAGCATGTCGATACATTCGGCTTTGCAAGCGTGTTCGCATCGGCGGCATTGGGTGCATCGGTCGGTGTTGATGTCGATGTGCATGGTGCTGTGTCGTGCGATGATTCCGAGGATTGTTCCGGCCGGGCATACGGTGTTGCATATCAAGCGTCCGCGTCGCCATGCGGTGATTGTGACCGCGGCGGCGGCTGTCAGGGCCGCCGCGGTGCCGAGCGCGATTCTGGGCCAGCGTATGCTGGCGATGATTTCGGAGTATATTCCAGCCGGTTCGATCCATTGCCGCGGTATGATTGCCGAGACGGTCAGGATCAGGAATATGCCTAAGAGCAGAGTGCGAAGCCATTCCGCCGGTCTGGAGTGGCGGTAGGCGGTCTTTTTCGGCCTTGAGCGCGCCGCCAGGTCCATCAGCGCTCCGAGCGGGCAAACTGTCGAGCAGTATATCCGGCCGAATATCAGTGTGAGCCCGATCCAGACGGCGATGGTCGACAGGCTGAGCGCGAACGCGGCCGGAATGAGCTGGACAGACTGCAGGTAGCGTCCGATCCGGGTCATGCCGACGCCGACGTCGATGATTGCTGCCGTGAAAAAGAATGCAGATGCTGTTTCGGCGGTTATGCGAAGCACCATCCATAGACCCTGGCCTCTGTTGCGCAGAATTATGCTCATGCTGCAAAATTACGAATAATTTTCAGGTTCTGGCACCGGTTTTGATGTTTTTTCGCAGGAAATGCGTAATTTTGCAGGATATGAGGCAGTTCAATGACATAAGTTGGGTGTGGTTTGATCTTGACGACACTCTGTGGGATTTTCGTCGCAATTCGCGTGAGTTGCTGGCTGCGATATATCATGAGCGCGGTTTCAGCCGCTGGTTTGCCACGGAGCGGGAGTGGGTGGATTGTTATGAGGCGCACAATCACAGGCTGTGGCGTGAGTTTTCCGCCGGAAATATCGATAGTGCGTTTCTGCGTGCAGACCGTTTTCGTCATCCGTTGGCCGAGGCCGGATGCCGGTCGGCGGATGAAGAGAGCAGGTTTCTTGACGGGCACTATCTTGACCGTCTTGGCCGCATGTCGCGTCTGGTCCCCGGAGCGCGTGAGCTTCTGGCCGGTCTTCGTTCGCGGTCATATAAAATAGGAATTCTTTCCAACGGATTCACTCGGGTTCAGCATTGCAAGTTGCAGACGAGCGGGCTTGACTGTCTGGTTGACGCAGTGGTCTTGAGCGATGATGCCGGAGTGGCGAAGCCAGACCGCCGCATCTTCGAGTATGCCCGGCAGAAGGCGGGGGTTTCGCCAGTTTCATGTCTGATGGTTGGCGATAATCCCGATACTGACATTGCCGGCGCGCTTGCGGCCGGATGGCATGCCGCGCTCTTTTCTCCGGATGGCGATAAAATACTTCCGGAGGGTGCCTGTGAAGTCGCGGATCTTGGGCAAATCGGCTATATTTTATCTGATTAGCAAAATTTTTCAGCGCTTTTTTGTGGCTATGTGAAAAAAAATTCGGATATTTGCACTCGCAAAACATCGCAAGGCTGTAGGATTATGGGCTGCGATGTGGCCCAATAACAACTATTAATAAGTAAAACTCAACTATTTAACTCATGACAAAAGCAGACATCGTCAGCGAAATCGCCAAAACGACCGGTATTGACCGCGCCAATGTTCTTGAAACAATTGAAAAATTCATGGACGTTGTCAAGGACTCTCTGATCAATGGAGAGAATGTGTATCTGCGTGGCTTCGGCAGCTTTATTATAAAGACCCGTTCGGAAAAAACCGCAAGAAATATTTCAAAGAACACCACCATCATCATTCCTGAACACAAGATCCCCGCATTCAAGCCGGCGAAAGCGTTTATGGAAGAGGTGAAGAAGTGATTTCTGCTTCTCTGCTTACGACAATAGACAAATAAACATTCACATCATAACCACTAAAGCTCAACATCATGCCAAGCGGAAAGAAACGCAAAGGCCACAAGATGGCTACTCACAAACGCAAAAAGCGTTTGCGTAAAAATCGTCACAAGAAGAAATAAATTTGAGTGACGCGGTCCGGGCGGCCACACCCGTTGGCAAAGCCCGTGCAAAGACAACAAAAAGAATTCAGAACAAACTTTTGAGTCGGGGAAGGCGAATAGGCTGAAATACAACCGGGCGAAAGTTTGTTCTATTTCTTTTTTTCTATGAACAGTAATATTTATAACCAAATCCACGTAAATGAAAAGTGAACTGATAGTCGACGTGCAGCCCGGCGAGGTGTCAATAGCCCTGCTTGAGGATTCGCGTCTTGTGTCACTTCAGAAAGAGGGACGAAACATCTCATATGCTGTGGGCGATATTTATCTGGCAAAGGTCAAGAAGCTGATGCCGGGTCTGAATGCCGCTTTTGTCAATGTCGGCTATGAGAAAGATGCGTTTCTTCACTACTTGGATCTGGGTCCTAACTTTGCAACTTATGCCGGGCTGGTCAACCAGACGCTCGATGTCAAGAAGAAGATGCCTCACATCGAGAAGATAGCCCGGCAGCCGGAAATCGACAAGCATGGCTCGATCACCGATCTTCTGGCTCCGGGGCGTGAGCTTCTGGTGCAGATTGTCAAGGAGCCTATTTCGTCAAAAGGTCCGCGCCTGACGACCGAGATTTCCTTTACCGGGCGCAACATGGTGCTGATTCCATTCGGCGAGAAGGTGTCAGTGTCGCAGAAAATCAGTTCGTCGGCTGAGAAGGTGCGCCTCCGGAAGCTGATCGAGAGCATCAAGCCGGAGAATTTCGGCGTGATAATCCGCACGTCGGCCGAGGGAAAGAAGGTGCAGGAGCTGATGGCCGAGATGCGCCAGCTTACGAAGCGGTGGGACGACGCTCTTGCCAAAGCCCGCCAGTCGGTTGCGCCGGCTTTGGTCTATGAAGAGGAGACGCGTGCCGTCGGAGTGCTCCGCGATGTGTTCAATCCTTCGTTCGAGTCCATTCACGTTAATGATGCCGATACTTTTGACCGCCTGCGTGACTATGTCGGTGCTATTCTGCCCGAAAAGTCGGACATCGTGAAGCTTTATGCCGAAGAGACCCCTATTTTTGATCATTTCGGAATTACGCGTCAGATCAAATCGTCGTTCGGCAAGACGGTGTCGTTCAAATCCGGCGCCTATATCATTATCGAACATACAGAGGCGCTGCATGTCATTGACGTTAATTCGGGAAATCGCGCGCGCTCGTCGGCCGATCAGGAAACTAACGCTCTCGATGTGAATCTGCGCGCTGCAGAAGAGATTGCCCGTCAGTTGCGTCTGCGTGACATGGGCGGCATCATCGTTATCGACTTTATCGATATGGCCAAGGTGGAGCACCGTCAGAAGCTTTTTGAATATATGAGAGAGCTGATGGCGACAGATCGTGCCCGCCATAATATATTGCCTTTGAGTAAATTCGGCCTCATGCAGATTACCCGTCAGAGGGTGCGCCCCGATCTTGAGATAGAGACTACCGAGAAGTGCCCGTCATGTATGGGCAAGGGGGAGGTGATGCCGTCGCTGCTGTTTACCGACACACTCCGCGAAAAACTGGATTATTGCATCAATGGTCTTGGCCAGTCGAATTTCGTGATGTATGTGCATCCGTATGTCGAGGCTTATATCAAAAAGGGTTTGTTTTCGTCGCTCTATCGCACCTGGCGCAATGAATTGGGACGGAAATTCAAAATTGTGGCAGATCAGTCGCTGGCATATCTCCAATATAAGGTCATTGGCCAGAACAAGCAGGAAATCGACCTGCGTGAAGAGAAGGACGTAAGTTCTTCGGCAACCAAAAATAAACGCAAAGCAAAGACCCGCGCCAAGAATGACGGTGATGACGCATCTCCGTCTGATTCGCCCGCAGTCTGAAGAAAGGTATAGAAAACCCGATCCGGCTCCCCTGTCAAGACATTGGCAGGGGAGTTTCTGTCTGAGGGGTTATTCGTAGCGCATTGTGGCGGCAGGCGATATGCGGGCGATGATGAGCGCCGGCAGTGTCAGGATGATCCACGATAGAAGTAGAGTGGCGCCGTTGAGCAGTAGCGTGGCCGGCAGAGAGAAGAGCACAGGCACATGGCTGACATAGTAGTTGGCCGGGTCCAGCGGGAGAATATGGGTAATGGCCTGGATTGCGATTAGCAGCAGCGCCACGGCGTTGCCGATGAGCAGCCCTTTTGTCACCAGTCGTTCGGTCATGAGCATGAATGTGTGTCTGATCAGGCGGTTGTCGGCTCCGAGCGATTTGAGCAGTCCGATTGTTTTTACGCGTTCGAGAATGATGATGAACAGTGAACTGATCAGGGTAAAAGCCGCCACGGCTGCCATCAGTGTGATGATCACGATCACGTTTGTGTCGAGCAGATCGAGCCATGTGAAGTAGACGGCATCGGTTTGTTCGATGGTGGATATGCCATAGGTGCTTGAGGTGAGTTCCGTGTAGTAGGCAGAAAGCAGCGTGTTGTGGATCTGTCGGGCCAGAGGAGCGATCTGTTCCTGGGTCAGACCTCTGATGCCGAGTTCCGAGGCCATGTCGCTGTCGAGTTTCGTGAGTTGTCTGATCAGCGTTTCAGAGCAGTAGCCCACGGATGAGTCGTGTTCGTCGATTCCGGATGAATAGATGGAGTCGATTGTCAGCTGGCGCACCCGCAACCGGTTGTCGATGAAAAAATAGGCGTGTATACGTTCTCCTTTGCCAAGTCCCAGGCGGCTGGCGGTTATCGCCGACAGTGCGACTGAACTGACGCTGTCGGGCGAGACGTGTGACGTGGAGGTTCTGAGTCCAATAGCTGCGAAGTCGTTGTCGGTCTTGATTATGGCTGCGGTCTGCAGGTGAGGTGTCAGTGTTGCGTTGTCCGGCAGTATCCCGCCGATCAGATCTGAAATTTCGTCTGGTTTCAAAGGTGTCTGTTCGCCGTCGGGAGCATAGGCGGTTATTGTGATGGAGTCGTTTATACTCATCAGCCGCTCTTTGACCTCCTTCTTGAATCCCAGAACCACAGCCACGCTGATCATCATGATGACGAAAGCCAGAGCTGTGCCTCCGACTGCGATTGACACGGATGGGGATGGGCGCCGGTCTCCTTCGGCACGCCATTGGAAGCGTCTGGCAAGAAACAATGCTGTCCGCGTTGTCCCTTTCATAGTTCGCGCCCTTCGTATCGGCTTATGGCCTTGCGGTCAGAGTCGGTGATTTCGGCTGTCGCTCCCGTGCGTAGGTCGAAGTTGACCATGACGACATGTGCCCGACATTTAACGCTGCCGTTGTCGGCGTTGATTATCTGCTGGCGCAACGTGATGCTTTTGGTGCCGATGCATTCGGTGGCGGTTTCGACCGTTATATGTTCGCCGGGCATCGTGGGCTGGTCAAAGTCGATGTCAATGTGTGCCACTACTGGGATTGTGCCTTGGGGTTCGGGGGTCTTTCCTGTCGCTTGGGCAAAATAGCTGACTTTACCAAGATCCATAATCTGGAGATATACGGAGTTGTTCAAGTGTCCGAGCATGTCGAAATCGCTGAAGCGAAGTTGAGCCGGATATTTGTGTTTGAATTCCATCGGGGTATTATATATATTAATGTATGATCAGGTCGGAGATCGCCTTGCATCCGACGCGTTGGTTGATCTGTTGCATCAGTTGTGTACGCATGAACTGCATGTCGGCTTTCAGTGGGCCGGATGTCAGATAGACGTGCATCACGCCGCTGTCATCGACATATCTCCGGCTGGTCATGCGGCTCACACCTGGTCCCACGATTTCAGTCCATTCATAAAGTGCTCTGTGGCGCGCTTCCTGCCCGGATGTTCCGGCGCGCCGGAACACTTCGTGGATGATCTCTCCGACAGATTGCGCTTCTGTCTTTTTCATTGTTATAGTGGTGTGAATTCCCCCCTGGTCACTTCCCATAATCTGAAGTCGTCGGCCGTGCGGCGCACGATTTCGTCAAGGTGGGTGCGGTTGGTGTCGGTGATGAATATTTGTCCGAATTCCGGATCTTCAACAATCTGCATTATTCTTTCCACGCGTCCGGCATCAAGCTTGTCGAATATGTCGTCGAGCAGCAAAAGAGGTTTCATGCCGGTTATTTCGCGCAGGAATTCGTATTGGGCCAGCCTCAGGGCTATGGTGAAGCTTTTGCATTGGCCTTGCGATCCGGTCCGTCTCATTTCCATGCCGCAGAGCGTCAGCCTGAGGTCATCGCGGTGTGGACCAGCTGATGTGTGGCGCAGTATTTCGTCGCGATGGCGGTTGCGTTCCAGCAGGTCTGCCAACGACGCTTCGTCGAGTTGTGTGGCATATTCCAGTTTTGGCATCTCACCGCTCCCGGATATCAGTTGATAATATTTTTGAAAAATCGGGCGCAGGCGTTTCACCCACATGCTCCTGGCTTCGACAATGTATCGGGCCGACAGATCCATCCCAGCTTCAAGGGCCTCGAAAAGAGTGCGGTCAGAGATGTTGTCGCGGAGCATCTTGTTGCGCTGTTCCAGTGTGCGGCCATAGCGGATCAGGTGGTCGAGATATCTGGCGTCGCTTTGGCTGATCGTCATGTCCATCAGCCGGCGTCTTTCTTCTGCACCTTCTCGGATCAGGTCTATGTCGGCAGGAGACACTATAACCAGCGGGAAAGTTCCGATGTGTTCGCTCAGCCTTTGATATTCTTTGCCTTTTCGCTTGAGGCTCTTTCGGCGTCCGCGTGTAAATCCCATCAGCAGGTCTTCTTCAGTGCCGCGCCGGTCATATTCGCCTTTGAGTATGGCGAAATCATCGTCTTGCCTGATCAGCAGACTGTCGGTCACGCCACTGAAACTCTTGCAGAAGCTCAGAGTGTAGATGGCGTCAAGCAGATTGCTTTTCCCCATGCCGTTGTTCCCGAGCAGTCCGTTGATTTTTGGCGAAAACGTCAGCCTGGCTGATTTGATGTTCTTGAAATTGTCTATTGAAAGGGATTTGAGTTGCATATCAGTTGCAAAGTTACGAATAAAGTCGAAAATATTTATTATATTTGCAAACAACAAATCAAGAACTAATACGATGAGAGAATTATTGCTTTTATTCTTCATGTGTGTGGCGCTTATGCCAGGAGTAGCTGTCGGCCGTGAAATCACGCCTGTCAGCAATGATTGGACTTTCCGGTTTGCCCATCAGGTGGCAGGCCGAGGTCAGCGTGTGGATCTGCCCCACACTTGGAATGCGGCTGACGCATTGTCTGGGCGCCCGGACTATTATCGCGGCATGGGGGTCTATGAACGCATAGTGGACTGGAATCCGGAATGGAATGGCAAAAAGTTGTTTCTTCGCTTTAAGGGTGCCAATCAGGTGGCCGAGGTGTTTGTAGATTCTCGTTATGCCGGCGGACATCGTGGCGGGTATGGTGCGTTTGTGGTGGATGTGACCGATTTTCTTAAGCGTGACGGCAGGAGCGTTGTCACTGTCAAGGTAACGAATGCGCTTGATCTTGGGGTGATGCCGTTGGTCGGCGATTTCAATATGTATGGTGGCCTTTATCGCGGTGTCGATCTTGTGGCTGTCGAGCCTTTGCATATTTCTCTCAATGATTATGCCTCGCCGGGTGTTTATCTGACCCAGCGCCATGTTGGCCGCAAGCAGGCCGATGTGGAGGCGGTGGTTGTCGTGGCTAATGCCGGCAAGGTTTCGGTCGATGCCAAAGTGAGGCTTAGTGTGTCTGATGGCAAGAATGTGGTGGCTGAAAGCGTTTCGCGTGTGACTGTTGACGCGGATTCTGTGGTGCGTGCGGTCGGGCGGTTAAGCATTGAGAATCCTCGTTTGTGGAATGGTCGGCGCGATCCGTTTGTTTATTCGGCTGTAGCTGAATTGATGGACGGCGAAGGGACGGTGGTTGATCGTGTCGAACAGCCGCTCGGTCTGCGTTGGTTTGAGGTTGATCCTGCTTATGGCTTTGTCCTCAATGGAGAGCCGCTCAGGCTTCGCGGAGTGTGTCGTCATCAGGATCGTGCTGAGCGTGGCAACGCATTGCTGTTTGAACACCATGTCGAGGATGCCGCTTTTATTCGGGAAATCGGCGCCAATGCCGTAAGACTTGCTCATTATCCGCAGGCCGATGAATTTTATTCGCTGATGGATCGTGACGGCATGGTTGTCTGGGCTGAAATTCCGTTTATCGGTCCCGGAGGTTATCTGGATCGTGGATTCAATGACATACCGTCGTTTCGTGAGAACGGCATGGAGCAGCTCCGCGAGTTGATCCGGCAGAACTATAATCATCCGTCGATCTGTTTCTGGGGGATTTTCAACGAATTGAAAACTCATGGTGACAATCCGGTGGAATATGTCGGGCAGCTTAATGATCTGGCCCACGCCGAGGATCCGACACGTCTGACAACGGCAGCCAGCTTTCTTCCTGCCGATGACCCGCTTAATGCGGTCACTGATCTGATAGCCTGGAATCAGTATTTCGGTTGGTATGGCGGCTCGCCATCCGATCTCGGAAGGTGGCTTGACGACGTGCGTCGTAATCATCCGTCATATTGCATCGGGTTGAGCGAATATGGCGCTGGAGCTTCGGTCTATCATCAGCAGGATTCGATAACTGCAGTTCAGCCGACCGGTCGCTGGCATCCTGAAAATTATCAGACGTTGTATCATATGGGTAGTTGGCGTGCCATCTCGGAGCGTCCGTTTGTGTGGGCTTCTTTTGTCTGGAATCTTTTTGATTTCGGTGCCGCTCACCGCACTGAGGGTGATCGAGACGGGATCAATGATAAAGGGCTTGTCACTTTTGACCGCAAAACTCGTAAAGACTCCTATTATTATTATAAGGCGAATTGGAATACCGACGATCAGTTTGTTTACATAGCCGGGCGTCGGCACTTGCATCGCGCATCGGCTGTCACGGATGTAACCGTTTTTTCCAACTGCTCTGAGGTGGAGCTGAAGGTTAATGGCCGTAGTGTTGGCCGGAAGAAGTCTGATGGATTCGGCACATTTGTCTTCAGTGATGTCATGCTGACTCCAGGAGAAAACAGCGTCACAGCTGTCGCGGTCGGTAATAAAGGAGTTCCGGCGGATACCATTGTATGGAATCTTCGTTGAAAACAACAAGAAATTACATGCCTGTCTATCCCACAAAAAAGCCGGTTTTTATGGAAAAGCCGGGCTGATGTGATGTTAATGAATGTTAAAATCAAAAATAAAACATGGGGTGTAAAGGATTGTTTTGTAACGAATTGTGAAAAACATGCTGTACAACATAAAAAATGATGGGAT
>CAMWTI010000070.1 GCA_947177135.1 uncultured Porphyromonadaceae bacterium
CTCATTAAGACCTTCGCAGGCTTTTACTGGATCATTAGCTCCTGAGCCAGAGCCAGAGTCTGAGCCAGAACATATTATAGTTTCTCTTTTGGATGATTGCGAGAGGCAAGTGATAGACATTATGCCGGAATCAAATGAACAGCCGCTACGCATATCGCTTTCACAGCTGATCTCGTTGCCATCCGGGCACACGCCACTTACTCTACAACCGTTTGCTAATTCCTCTACACTAAAGTTTCTGGGCTCTACAGTCTGCTTTTCTTCCGTGGAAGTTAGCTGGATTTTTTTGATGGTCTCATGTTTTGTTGATATTTTGGGGTTGAATAATCAGTAATTTTATTAGAAAAACACGTTTCGAGTATATTTTGTTTGTGTATGCAAATTAAAAGTTGTATATTTGCGTAAAATCAATGTCGTTTGTAGAATCAGCCTGCAGACATATTTTCTCCAATGAAACGAGGATTTCAAATTTTATTATTTATTATCTGTTACTGTTGTGTCGCGGCACAGACCACCACAGCAGTGCTTAAAGTAACGGACGATGCGACCCAAAACGGGATTATGGTACAGGGAAATTTATTGGAAACTACTGGGTCGGAATGTAAATTTGTTAAAACCATTTATTCGTCTGACAAAGGAGAGTTGAAGATTTCGGGACTGGTCAGAGGCGCGTCATATGAAGTTCTTCTTCAAGGAGCTAAGTATGGGAAAAGAACCGATGGCCGATATGGAATTGTGGGTACAATGGATTATGAGCCTAAAGTATACGAATTTACTGTTCCTCAGGAAACAAAAACGCTGTATGAATTGCCCCCAGTGGCAATGACGCGGCGTTTGAAGACACTGTTACAAGAGGTGACTGTCACGGCCACTAAGGAAAAGTTCTACAACAAAGGCGACACGCTGATATATAATGCCGGTGCGTTTATGCTGCCTGAAGGTGCGATGCTCGACGGTCTACTGGAGCAGATGCCGGGTGTGAAAGTCCAAGCCAACGGCAAGATCACTGTCAATGACAATCCTGTTGAGGGCCTGCTGCTCAATGGCAAGGACGTTTTCAACAACAACGGGCAGCTGATGCTTGAAAATCTTGGAGCATATATGGTCGACGATGTTGCCATGTATAATAAACGTAACCGAGACAGCGAGCTGATGGGGCGTAGTGTCGGCGCGAGCCCGTATGTGATGGACGTGAGGCTGAAGCGGGAGTATTCGCAAGGACTGGTTGTCAACGCCGAGGGTGGTTATGGTACAGAAGACCGTTATCTTGGCCGTCTGTTCGGTATGTCGTATTCTGACAATTTGGCGTTGACAGTTTATGGCAGTGCCAATAATCTGTCTGACGAGAGCACGCCAGGCCGCAACAAAGATAGTTCGTGGACCATCGCCGACATGGGGCTGGGCACCGTGACGCGCCAGCAGGGCGGAGCGACGTATCTGGTGAAAGATTCTGACGATTGGTATGAATTGAAAGGGTCGGTGGAAACTATAAACCGGATTGACGATACAAGAAGATTGACGTCGATAGAATGGTATCTGCAACCGACCCATATTCATGAATATAGATGGTTGGGCCAATGCGAACGCCAGTTTAATGTGAAAACCAAACACGATTGGTTCTTTAAATTTGGCGACAAAGCCAATCTGACTGTCACCCCATTGTTTAGGTTTGATCGCAACAAACGCAATAGCGAAAGTATGTCTGTGACAATGACAGAAAAGCTTGAACGGGTCACGCATGACGGCATCGCCGCCATTTATTCGACAGATGATTCGCTGAAAGACAAAGTGCTGAACAGGCTGAAAGAAGAACAGACTAAAGAGGGCACGATGCTTTTGGCCCGGATAGAAGCTTCTTCGTCAATCAAGCTGTATGACGGCGACAGATCCGGTGGCATGTTGAAACTGATTTGTTGGGCAGGATGGAACGACTCTAAGAATGACAGGTTTGACCGCTACAGGCTCGCGTATGGCGACTCAGCTATGTCGGACATGCAACACCATCGTTATTACAAGCAGTATCCGAATTATGAAAAATCGTTGTTTGGCGAAGTGCAATATGTTCAGTTCACCAGTTTCCTGAATATGCAGATTCCCGTTACATATAATTTCCAGACAACAAAAAGACGCAATACTGTCGATATGTATGCGCTTGACCGTATTCCGGGATATGATCCGACCGACTCCGGACTTGACTGTCTGCCCTCGCGTGACGACTACCTTTCCGTTCTGGATCCGTGGGAGAGCTGTATGGTGGAAGAGGTATCGCATCGCCACAATGTGAGGGTCAAAATTGATCCTGGTCCGCGGCTGATAGGAGGTTATACATGTAGGTTTAATACGGTTGTGACGATGGCTTTTCTGAAACGCAATTTTAATTATGTCAACGGCGGAATCGGCTCACACATGTGGCGCTCTGACTTTTTGCCTTCAGCCAAATTGGAAATTAATCTGTCGCCGTATTCCGGTCGGTCTTGGCGTTGGAATCTATGGGCGAACTATAACACGTATGCGCCGAATGTAAAATTTTTGATCAGCATGCCTTCAAAAGATCCATTAGTCGATATTGTCGACAACAAGGACCTGAAAAAAGAATCCCATTATAGTATGGGTATAAGAGCGGAGCGTCGCCCTAAAAATAGTGTCAGCCACATGATTTCACTTGATGGAAATATTGCTGATGACCTCGTTTCGATAATTACTTCATTTAATCCTGAGACGGGCCGACAGACACGAAGTATTTATAACGACAGGTCGTCCCGGAATATGGATCTGAGTTACAAGACATATGCACATTTCGACAAAAAAAAGCGTTTCAGCATATTGTCGCAAACACAAGTAGGTGTATCGTATGACGAATATAAGTTGTTAAATAGATTCAACTCATATACATATAAAGCGAAGCAGGAACTGAGGCTCGGATGGCAGAAAAATCCGTTTAACATTTCACTGTTTGGCAACGTTGCATTCAATAATTATGATTATACGGACAGATATGTTGAAGATTTTTCGGCATGGACGTGCAACTATGGGGCGACGGCGCTGCTGAAACTGCCGAAAGGCTGGGACGTGTCGACCGACCTGACGCTCTACACCCGACGCGGCTATGGCGACTCGCGGCTCAACACCACCGATCTGGTGTGGAACGCGCGTGTGAGCAAGTCGCTGTTCAAGGGGGCGCTGGTGCTGGTGGCCGACGGTTATGACCTGCTGCGGCAGCTGAGCAACGTTAGCTATACGGTCAATGCCCAGGCGCGCACCGAGGTGGTGACCAACGTGATTCCGAGCTATGTGCTCTTCCACGCCCAGTGGCGCTTCAACCGCCAGCCCAGCCGCTGACCCTCAAACAAAAAGCAGGATGGACGTGAGAAGCATGGACAGCGATGTGATGGCCAGCAGTTTCGTGCACCAGGCAGGCGAAAAGTCGCGACGGATCAGGCCCAGGAATCCGAACACGGTGAGAACGAGCACCGCGTCGGAGGCAATGGTCTGGCCGTGTCCGAGCATGGCATAAGCGGCGACACCGGACGCGAAATAGAGCCACGCCATGCCTCTGTGGCCGATGACTGTGGCAATGGTGTGTTTGCCGGTCTGGCGGTCTTCTGCTATGTCGCGGTAGTTATTGCACATGATCACCATCGCGCCAAGCAACCCGATGGCGATAGAGCAATACAACACAGAACGCGTGAACGTGAGCGCCTGCACATAATACGTAAGATTCACTGGCACAATGCCAAAGAATACTATCACCGCCACTTCGCCGAGACAAT
Organism: uncultured Porphyromonadaceae bacterium; assembly: GCA_947177135.1. Classification (GTDB taxonomy): domain Bacteria; phylum Bacteroidota; class Bacteroidia; order Bacteroidales; family Muribaculaceae; genus UBA3263. Next base: position 3,771 of record CAMWTI010000070.1, read on the forward strand.
GGCGCGACAGCGGATACGGTCCGGCGGAATAGGCCAGCGCGCCGAGAGCAATCAGAACGCCAGCCGGGAGAAGCCACCATCCGCCAAAATATATCAGCGAGCAGCCGACCATACAAGCCATCGCCAAAGCACCGGCAGTTGCAAGAAGCATGGAGCGTGGCGATATATCGCCACAACTCACACCACGGCGAGGCCCGACACGCGTCTGAGTGTCAAAGCCTGCCTTATAGTCAAAATATTCGTTGGCAAAATTAGACGCGATCTGGGCCAAGACGGCGAAGGCCAGACACAGCGCGGCTGGAAGAAGACGGAAACAACCGTCGGCCACGGCATATGCACACCCGGCCACCACTCCGGCCACCGAGACCGGAAGTGTGCGCAGTCGCATCGCCTCAATCCACGGCGGCGTCATCTTCCGGAGAATAGGTCTGATAGAGAAAGTCGTTATAGGGGAAGCGCGAGAGGTGCACCTGCTTGGCTGCTTCATATACCCTCTGCTTCAGTTCGTCAATATTGATCTGTTTCTTCGCAGAGATGAACACGCAGTTGCTGCCGAGCTTTGCCATGTAGCTCTCCTTAAGTTCGTCGAGCGAAACGTTCTCGCGGGTGCGCGGAGTCAGATCGTCGGAGTCCTTCGGCGTGAAGGAGAAAGCATCGATCTTATTGAACACCACGATCATCGGCTTGTGAGCCGAGTCACACACATCGGCCAGCGTCTTGTTCACCACCTCCATCTGCTCCTCCCACTGGGGATGCGAAATGTCGACCACATGAAGAAGTACATCGGCGTCGCGCACCTCGTCAAGAGTCGATTTGAACGAATCGACCAGATGAGTCGGAAGCTTGCGGATGAAGCCTACGGTATCTGTGAGCAGCAGAGGCAGATTCTCGATCGTGATTTTGCGCACAGTGGTGTCAAGCGTGGCAAAGAGCTTGTTTTCAGCAAAAACGTCGCTCTTGCTCAGCAGGTTCATCAGTGTGGATTTGCCGACGTTGGTATATCCGACCAGAGCCACCCGAGTGAGCTTGCCACGGTTTTTGCGCTGGATAGACTTCTGCTTGTCAATGTCTTCAAGCTCCTTTTTCAGGCGCGAGATGCGGTCAAGAATGATACGTCGGTCTGTCTCTATCTGGGTTTCGCCAGGACCACGCATACCGATACCACCACGCTGGCGTTCCAGGTGAGTCCACATCCGGGTCAGACGCGGCAGCAGATACTGATATTGCGCCAGTTCTACCTGAGTCTTGGCATTTGCCGTCTGCGCCCGCTTAGCAAAAATGTCGAGTATCAGAGTAGTGCGGTCAAGTATTTTTACCTGCAGCTCACGCTCGATGTTGCTCACTTGCTTTGTCGAGAGGTCGTCATCGAAAATCACCATCCCGATCTCATTCTCCTGCACATAGTTCTTTATCTCTTCGAGCTTGCCCTTGCCGACATAGGTGCGCGGGTTGGGATAATCCACCTTCTGAGTAAACCGGCACACCGTCTCGGCACCGGCAGTATCGGCCAAAAAAGCTAATTCATCAAGATATTCATTGGTCTTCTGCTCAGGCTGTTGCAATGTAATAAGCCCGATCAGGACAGCTTTTTCGGTCATTTCTTTATTGATAATCATATCTTTCATGACCACAAAATTAACACTTTTTCCTAAAAAATACGAATATCAGCCCACTGCTGTGATCAGTTCCGCCGGCAAGACCGGCATGGCGCCGTGGCGAGTGCAGACATAGGCTGAGACAGCAACCGCCATCCGATGGGCCTCAGCCACCGTATGACCTTTTAGCAGAGATGCGATAAACGTAGCGGTAAAAGAGTCGCCGGCACCGACAGTGTCAGCCACATCCACAGCAGGCGAAGAGACAAATCGCACATCATCTCGTGTAAATGAGTAGCTACCCTTGGCTCCGCATGTAAGCACAAGCGCCTTCAAGGCATAGCGATCAAACAGCCTGCGGCACAGATCCTCCGGATCCGCATCGGCATGTCCGTGCATCGCACCGACAATGGCAAGCTCTTCGTCGTTTATTTTCAAAATGTTGCAACACTCCATTGAGCGTTCAATGATTTCAGGGGTATAGAAATTCTGCCGAAGGTTGATGTCAAAGACTTTCAGCACTCCGTCGCCATCGGGCATAGCCTCCAGAAAACGCCTGATCGCATTGCGCGACACGGCATTGCGCTGGGCAAGAGAACCGAAACATACGGCGCGCGTTTGCCCCGCCAGAGCCTTGATCTGGTCTGTAAAAGGCATGTTGTCCCATGCCACATTCTGCCGGATATCATAGGTAGGAACTCCGCAGCTGTCAAGCTGTACATCCACAGTCCCTGTCGGATAATCGACCATGGAAATATGTGAGCCCAATCCCTTCTCTCTGAAACAATGAAGCAGCTCCAAGCCAAGGCTGTCATGGCCCACTGCGCTCACAACCCGTCCGTCAAGACCGAACTGACTGACATGATAAGCAAAATTGGCCGGTGCTCCTCCGATTTTTTTGCCGCCGGGAAGCAGATCCCACAAAGCTTCGCCAATTCCGACGACGATGGGTCTTTCTTGATTTATATCGCTATTATTCATAATGTGAATGCAAATGTAGCAAATAATGCGGAAGTTATCAAATATCGGTAGCAGAGCCGAAAAGGCGTCAATGCCCTTCCGGCTCCACAGATCAGATTAAGTTATGTCAAACCTTTAATCATTATTGGTAAAAAAGGCCATGTTCAATAGTTCCACTGGCAGGCTACCTGCTGTATGTTGTTGGAGCCGACCGTGCGGAAGTCCGTTATCTGGTTATAGCGGCAGTTCACGTATCTGAGTGATTCATCAAACGAAACGTCAAGAGTCTGGATCTGGTTGTTGTTGCAGACAACACGCTGCAGGAAGCTATAGCCGGAAAGATCGAGTTCAGTCAGATCGTTGTATGCGCAGTCCACATACTGCAGCTGAGGGCATCCGTCGATCTGAAAAGACGTAAGGTCATTGTAAGAGCAGACAAGATCAACCAAAGTCTTGCAGTCACGCACCAGCAGCGAGGTCATGTTATTGTCGGCACAAAGCAGAGTGCCGAGAGAAGGCAGGCCGGAAATGACTAAGGTGGTCAGATCATTGTTGTCAAGGTTCATGTTTGCCAGATTCTCCACACCCACGAGGCTGATGTTGGTGAGTTTGTTATAACCGGCATACAAATTCTTGAGACCTGTGCATCCGTCAACATTGAGCGACTCCAGATGATTGCCCTGCACATTCAAAGTCTTAAGCTGAGTGGAATTGGCCACATTCATCTCAACGAAATAATTATTGCTCGCATTAAAGCTGGACAGGAGCGGAGTGTCACTGATGTCGATGTCGGTCAGCCGATTGCGATAGATATTAAGTTTCTGAAGCTTCTCACAACCTTCAAAATCGGCCTCTGTGAGCTTATTACGCTGGGCGTTGACTTCAGTCACGCTTGATGCGCCGGTGAGATCAAGCGACACCAGGCTGTTGCGGCTCACGTCTACCGATGTCAGCGCTGTGAAACCTTTGGCGGAGAAATCGCCGGCAAGCTTCTTGTCGCTCCATTTGATGGAGACTACGTGTTTGCCCTCGATCTTCACGCCTTCCCAGGCGGAGGGAGTGTTGAGATCAGTGATTTTCAGCATCTGGGCATTGGTTTTGCCTGATTCGGCCGAAGGCTGCTGAAGAAAAGTCTTGAGCTGCTTAAGCTCGTTCTTGTCAATGCCCTGTGCGAAAGCAGTAACACTGCCGAGCGTAACTGCGATCATTAAAAAAGCCTTTTTCATAATTAGTTGAATTAGAGGATTGTTATGACTTAAAAGTTGAGATTGTTTTTAGATTCATTATTTTGTGATGTTGTGTCGCCGCAGTTTGAAAACTCCTTTTCCGCGTCGTTCACTAAGAAAACATCGTTAACTTAAAAAAAGTTTACCAATGGTTCTTTTATTTTTTTGCCAGGACCCGAATTTTCAGTAATTTTGCGGCTGATTATGGGAAAAAGAAAAAAAGAGCAGCCGGTGATTTCCGGCGTTGAAATATCTGGCGTGGCTGCCGAAGGCAATGCCGTGGCCCGTGTGGACGACATGGTTGTGTTCATTCCGTTCGGCGCTCCCGGCGATGTGGCCACAATCAAGATCACCAAAAAGAAAAAATCATGGGCTGAAGGCCGGATCGTGGAAGTGACCACACCTTCATCCGTGCGCCAGGCACCGCCTTGCGAACACTTCGGAGTGTGCGGAGGTTGCCGCTGGCAGCACCTGCCCTATCAGCTACAGCTGGACTGCAAGCGCCAGCAGGTGGCCGACGCACTCGACCGCATCGCCAGGATCCCCCATCCCGACCCCGCCCCGACTCTCGGGTCAGACCGCATATGGGACTATCGCAACAAGATGGAGTATACCTTTTCGGCCCGCTCCTGGCTCACACCCGAACAACTGGCATCGGCACAGGAATTTGACGAGCGCAGAGCCGCAGGATTCCATATTACCGGCGCATTCGACAAAGTGCTCGACATCAACTATTGTCACCTGCAGGATGCCGGCATAGGCAACGAACTGCGCAACTTTGTCAAAGAATTGGGACGCAGCCGCAACCTCAGCTTCTATGATCTGCGGGCCAATTCCGGGCTGCTCCGCACGATGATGATACGCACCGCCTCGACCGGCCAAGTCATGACAGTGATGTGCTTCGGCGAAAACGATCCGGAAGGCATACGCACTGTCATGGAAGCGATCAGCGAAAAATTCGGCAACCGCATCACGTCACTGCTCTATCTGGTCAATCTCAAGGTCAACGACACAATTGCCGATCAGGAAATTTTTACCTGGAGCGGCACTCCTTATATAGAAGAAGAGATGGAAGGACTGCGGTTCAGAGTCGGACCGAAATCGTTCTATCAGACCAACTCGTTGCAGGCGCTGAAACTCTACACCGTGACCCGCGACATGGCCGCTCTCACCGGATCAGAACTTGTATATGACCTCTACACCGGCACCGGCACCATAGCCAACTTTGTGGCCCGACAGGCGCGCCATGTCATCGGCATCGAATATGTGGAAGAGGCAATCGCCGACGCCAGGATCAATTCCCAAATCAACGGAATCGGAAACACGGAATTCTATGCCGGCGACATGAAAGACATACTAACTGCTGAATTCATTGCCGGACACGGACGTCCTGACGTAATGATCGTCGACCCGCCCCGCGCCGGCATGCACCCGTCGGTTGTCGAGGTGATTCTTGGTGCAGAGCCCCGCCGCATAGTCTATGTGAGCTGCAATCCGGCCACCCAGGCGCGTGATCTGGAACTGCTCCATGCCAAATACGATGTTGAGGCCGTACAGCCTGTAGATATGTTCCCCCATACCGCCCACGTCGAAAACGTCGTGCGTCTCTCGCTCCGCCAACACACCGATGGCACTGGAAATTGAACGTAAATTTCTGGTCAGAGATCCGGAAATCCTGAACCGGACAACCCGAAAGACGCATATCATCCAGGGCTATCTGTCGCTCCTGCCGGAAGCTACCGTCAGAGTGCGCATCAAGGACCTACAAGGATACCTTACCGTCAAAGGACTGAACTCAGGAGCCACACGCCACGAATGGGAATATGAAATACCATTGGCGGACGCCCGGCAGATGCTATCCCTGAGCCAGGGCACGATAGTGGACAAGGTGCGCCATATTCTGACCGATGACAACGGTCTGACATGGGAAATCGACGTCTTCACCTCACCTCACCCCGGACTGATATTAGCGGAAGTGGAACTGCCGTCGGCCGACACGCCGGTTGAATTGCCGCAATGGATAGGCCGCGAAGTGACATCAGAACCACAATACTTCAACTCAGCAATGGCCGCAGCACAAAAAAACGACAAAAGCGGCAAAAATATCATAATTAATTTTGACACATCAGAATAAAATCGTATCTTTGCACCCGCGAAAGCAATTCATCTACATAAAACCAATTCATTAACAACCTCAAAATGAACAACTACGAAACCGTTTTCATTCTGACTCCCGTTTTGTCTGACGCTCAGGCAAAGGAAGCGGTAGCAAAGTTCACTAAAGTGCTTGCCGATTGTGGCGCTACCATCGTGAACGAAGAGAACTGGGGCCTGCGCAAACTCGCCTACCCTATCGAGAAAAAGACCACCGGCTACTACACTCTGGTGGAATTTGACGCCACCCCCGAAACCGTCAAGAAACTTGAGACCGCCTATCGCCGTGACGAGAACGTGATACGCTTCCTCACTTTCCGTCTTGACAAATATGCCAAAGAATACGCTGATAAGCGTCGCGCACGCCGCGCAGCCGCACCCGAGGCACCCGCAACTGAAGTTGAACAAGCACCCGCTGCTGAATAATCCATCCTTTCAACATCATGGCACAAGCAAACTCCGAAATCCGCTATCTCACCCCCATGTCGGTGGATAAGTCCAAGAAGAAATACTGCCGTTTCAAACGCAGCGGAATCAAGTACATCGACTACAAGGATCCTGAATTCCTCAAAAAGTTCCTCAACGAACAGGGAAAAATCCTGCCCCGCCGCATTACCGGCACCTCGCTGAAATTCCAGCGTCGTGTGGCTCAAGCAGTTAAACGCGCACGCCACCTGGCCCTCCTGCCCTACGTAACAGACCTCATGAAATAACCCTTAAAGATTAGGAGACAAAGCATTATGAAACTGATTCTGATAGAAGATGTCCCCAATCTGGGATACAAGGACGATGTTGTTGAGGTGAAATCCGGCTATGGCCGCAACTACCTTATCCCTCAGCAAAAGGCTGTAATCGCCACTCCTTCAGCTCTCAAAGTTCTTGCTGAGAACCAGCGCCAGCGCGCTCACAAGCTCGCTCAGATCAAAGCTGAAGCCGAAGCTGCTGCCGCTGCTCTGGCTGGAGTTGCACTGACAATCGCTGCCAAGACTGCCGCTTCCGGCACCATCTATGGCGCAGTTAACGCCGCTTCCGTTGCTGAAGCTCTTGAGAAACTCGGTCATAATGTTGACCGCAAGCTCATCAACCTCAAAGACGTCATCAAAGAAGTCGGCAACTACACCGCCACCATCAAATTCCACCGCGACGTTACAGTCGAAATCCCCGTGGAAGTCGTGGCTGAAGTTACTGCTGAAGCATAATCCTACCGATCTACATCCTACAGATATAACGGCGGAGAATCGTTTGCGATTCTCCGCTTTTTTCATGCACACGATGCCGCATAAATTTGCATAATCCAAAATAAAAACGTAACTTTGCACTACCGATAAGCCCGGATGGCGGAATCGGTAGACGCGCCGGTCTCAAACACCGGTGGGGCAACCCATCTCGGTTCGAGCCCGAGTCCGGGTACTGAAAAGAGGATTCTCGTTTCGAGAGTCCTCTTTTCTATTTACGCACCCTCTTAATTCGTTGGTTTCCTCATAGATAACTTCAAGCACTTTGTTTAATGACAACACAGAAGTAATATATTGTGTACTGGGGGGGGGGAATTAGAGCAGATTTCATACAAGGCGAGTCGGTTGTTTGAGAGACCCTTCACTATCATCGTTTGTTAATTCTGGCGTTGGATTTCTGACTGCCTGTGTTTGGTGAACTTTATAACATGATGCTGTGTTTTATCGATGGAATTAACTAAAAACATCGTAAAAACTATGGAATCAATAATCAACACCCGCATTCCGGAATTTAAGGTTCAGGCCTATCATAACGGAGAGTTCAAAACTGTCACCGACAAGGACGTGCTTGGCAAATGGGCCGTATTCTTTTTCTATCCGGCCGATTTTACATTCGTATGCCCTACTGAGCTTGAAGACATGGCCGAGAAGTATGATCAGTTCAAGGCGCTTGGCGTTGAAGTGTATTCCGTCAGCACCGATTCTCACTTCGTACACAAGGCATGGCATGACACGTCGGACAGCATCAGGAAAATACAGTATCCTATGCTGGCCGATCCGACAGGCGTGCTCAGCCGGGCATTCGGCGTAATGATCGAGAATGACGGTATGGCTTATCGCGGCACTTTCGTCAGCAATCCCGAAGGAATGATCAAGCTTGTTGAAATTCAAGACAACAGCATTGGCCGCAATGCTGATGAACTGCTGCGCAGAGTTGAGGCAGCCCAGTTTGTCGCCACACACGACGGTGAGGTCTGTCCGGCCAAATGGCGTCAGGGGCATGCCACTCTGAAACCGAGCATTGACCTTGTCGGAAAAATCTGAGTCCAGAGTGCTTCTATTTTGTTATTACCATGCTGGACATCAATATACTCGAACAGCTAAAGGAGATATTCGGGAAGCTGAAATCCGACATCTCATTCAGCCTGCTTTCGCAGCACGACACTGCAGAGTCGGCCGAAATGCTCTCTTTTCTTGAGGATGTTACCTCGACATCAGAGCATCTGTCAGTGGAGAAGAGGTCATTGCCGGCAGATGCGGACGGGCCTTTGTTTGAGATTGTCAAAGATGGCAATCCAACCGGCGTAAGATTCCGTGGAATCCCTAACGGGCATGAATTTTCGACTCTGTTGCTTGCCGTGCTCAATGCCGACGGACAGGGCAAGAATATGCCCGACGAGACTCTGCGCGCACGGATACAGGCACTTAAAGGCCCCGTGAAGCTTGAAACGTTTGTTTCGCTGACTTGCACCAACTGTCCGGATGTTGCCCAGGCGCTCAATCTGATCGCTATTCTGAATCCTGACGTTGAAAACACCGTTACCGACGGCGCCGTGGCTCCCGAAACCGTAAAGGCCCTCAACATTCAGTCTGTGCCTGCGGTATATGCCGACAGAGAGCTGCTGTCGGTCGGCCGCACCTCTCTGGGAGATCTGCTCGAAAAGCTCGAAAAGGCATATGGCGTCATGGAGAGTAGCGCGCCGACAGCCAAGACAATCCGCGAATATGACGTCGTGATTCTGGGCGGAGGGCCGGCCGGAAGCGCAGCCGCGATCTATTGCGCCCGCAAAGGATTCAACACAGCGGTTGTGACCAAGACAGTCGGCGGACAGGTGCGGGAGACAATGAATATCGAGAATCTTGTTTCTGTAGCTCAGACAACAGGACCTGAACTGGCTGCTG
>CAMWTI010000071.1 GCA_947177135.1 uncultured Porphyromonadaceae bacterium
CTCCCGGACAGCCGGGAATGTTGTCGGCGGCATCGCCTTCAAGGGCCAGCAGATCTATCACCTGTCTGGGCGCGGCGATTCCGTAACGTTCGCATATCTGCTGCGGGCCTCTGATTTCAAAGCCCTCGCCACGCACGGCGGGACGATACATGAATATGTGGTCTGTGACCAGCTGGCCATAGTCCTTGTCGGGGGTCATCATGTAGACGTTGTAGCCATGGGCTTCGGCCCGCGTCGCCACGGTGCCGATCACGTCGTCGGCCTCAAAGTCGGGCGATTCGATCACGGGAATCCGCATTGCTTCGAGTATCCGCTTTATGTAGGGGATGGCAATGGTGATGTCTTCCGGCTGCTTGTCGCGTCCGGCTTTGTAGTCGGCAAATGCCTCGTGGCGGAATGTGTGGCCTCCTGGCGGATCGAAACACACTGCCAGGTGTGAGGGATTTTCCTTTCTGATCAGGTCTTCGAGAGTCATCACGAAGCCGAAAATCGCCGAAGTGTTCAGCCCTTTGGCCGTGAAACGTGGCGAGCGTATCAGCGCATAGTATGCACGGTATATGAGTGCATATGCGTCAAGAAGAAACAGTTTTTTTTCTTGCATGTTCAGAATCTGATGGATTTGCTGCCGTCTGTGCCGATGAGCAGGCCGCGGCTTGCGGTGCGTCCCTGAATGTCGAAGAATGTGACGTCGCGGTCGTTATTGCCGGCTTCCGTCTGGTCAAGTGCCTCAGGGTCGAAGATGTCGACGATCAGTTCGTCGGCGGCGATGGGGTTGCCGAATGCCGATGCCGGAATGTAGGCAGAGTTCGCTTCAATGTCGGTGCCTTGCGATCGCACGAACTTGCGTGTTGCCGGATCGAAGACGAAGAATGTGCCGGGCGTCATTCCCGTCAGGGCCGCAGTGGCGTCACTCAACATGTTTGTGCCGAGAATGCAATCGCACGGATAGCCAAATCCGAGCGGTATGATGGTGGTGGCACCGGCCAGAATCACGCCATCGTTACTCAGAAGATTTGAGCAGGATTCGGCTGCTCGCCTGGTGATCAGTTTGTTGCCGTCAATTCCGACGATGGCATACGCGTTCCGCGGAGTGTAGTATTCAAACGGGACGGTGGTGACGTGCACTCCGTCGGGATAGCTTATTTCGGGAGTGTCGATGAGGGTGAAAAACGTTTTCTGATCGCTCAGACCGCCGTTTTCGCTGAGCCATTTGCCGCAGTTGTTGAGGTAGAGTGCGATCAGAGGTGTGGTGCCGTCGGCCGAAAACTGATAGTCAACGCTAATGTCTGTCGAGTTTGAGAATTGTCCGGTGTTGACAAGCTGAAGGGCTGATTTTGATTCGTCGCCGATCAAGGGTATTCCTCGGTTCTGAGTCCGGAGCGATTGATCGCGTCCCAGATACCACAGGGAGGAGAACTGGTTGGCGCATTCTGCCGAAAATTCCGGTTGCTGGCTGTTGTCGTGTACGGCATTATCCAGGTCTACGATCGGATAGGCCGACAGGAGGTTGCCATTGGAGTCGGCAATGCGGAAAAACAGAGAGAACAGCCGGCTTTCGGGGAAGGCGATCAGTTTTGTGCCGTCGGCGTTGAGCAGATGGTATTTGTCGTTGTTGGAGAAGAGCGGATGGTTTTCTTCAACCTGGAATCCGGAAATGTTGGTGCATCCGTTGAATGCGTCGGTCAGATTGTCGGTGTGGGGGAAGATATAGAATGCTTCGAGTGACATTCCGACAGGTATCGAACTGGAGAATTCCGATATCTGCTTCATTGTGTAGTTGTTGATGGTGTAGGTCTGAGTTTTGCCGGATTCGGTGACGAGCCTGAACGAGAGGGTGCGCGTGTTGGCGTTGTAGATGCTTGTCAGGGTGAATTCAGATCCGACTTCGGCGTTGAGCTGCCGGTGTTCGGTGCTGCCGGTCTTGATGGTGATGGTTCCGGCTTTGGCGAGATAGAACTGGACTCCACCGTCATATTCTGCTGCGAGCGAATTTGTGCCGGTGGCCAGCAGCCCCGAGCCCCATTGGTTAAATGAAGATCCGTCGGTCTTGACTTTGAGCACCATGGTCCATGATGTTCCGGTCTTGATCGGTTCTGTTGGGGTCAGTATGTGGTCCTGAGTTCCGTTTCCCGTGAGCGAACCGTTCATGAGCATGCCGTTGAGACTCACGAATGATTTCGGAATTTTTACTCCGGTGATATATTTTTGTCCGGTGAAGACTCCGGGATTGGCGGCTATTACCGGGCCGGGAGCTGATGCGGCTCCAAGGTCTGCGAATCCGAATTTGTCGGCACTGGCCACTCCGGTGAGGATTATAGATCCGTCGCCAGTGGTTTCGAACGTGAAGTCGACGCTTCCGAGCCGGGCGATGTCAGCCTTGATGAATATTGCTCTGAGTGTGATGTCAGGCTGGCCGTAATAGGTTGCTGGATTTCCTGAAATATCAGTGAGGCTGTTGATGACAGCCCAGTGAGAGAATCGGTATCCTGCATTGGGAATCGCTTCGAATGTGACTGCCGGCAGGTCGGTGGTCACCTGTGTGCCGTCAAAGTCTTTGAATTTGACTGATCCGTATTCGCTGGAGTTGACTTCGAGGGTTATGGTTCTCGGTCTGGTCACCTTGTCGCGCACAGAGACGCGGAATTTCACAGTAGTGCCGTCGGAACCGGTGGCGACTGCGTCGGTTTCTCCAAGTTGGACTCCTGATGTCGGCACCTTCATCGGTATGACTCCTTCCACGTCGCCCAGTTTGAATTCATAGCCTTTGAGCGCGGGAATTTCCAGCCATTCTCCGCGATAGGCCACGATCGGATCTCCGGTGAGTTCGTTGTCCATGGACCGGCGGATGAACTGGTTGCCGATCCGAGGCAGGTAGAGGTTGAGCAGTTCTTCGGCTTTTGCGCGTGTTTCGCCCTGCGGTTCGGCGGTGTAGCTGTATTTCTTGTTGTGTGCCCATGCCCAGTCGTGGCTGAACCAGTTGACGCTGTTGCCGGAGAAGAACATCTCCCAGCGTTTGCGGTAGTAATCCTTGAGCATTCCGCTCCATTGGCGATAGGAGTAGTCGCGCAGACCTCCGCTTTCGGAGTTGGCCTGTTCGCCCCATGTGGTGATTAGCGTGCGTGCGTTGTTGAGTTCGAGCCAGTTTTTATCGTCGTCGGTCGTGCCGCTGACTTCGTCGGCGATTCCTCTGGCCATCTGCGTCCATCTTCCGAGCATGAAGTTGGAGTTTGTGGCGAGCAGGTCGTCAAGGTCACTCATCAGTTGCAGGAACGTTGCTTTCCGTCGGGCAAAAGCGTCTTTGTCGGTGGTGCGCGCTTCGTTGATGGCGCGCAGAAGAGCTGATGAGTAGTCGGTCAGTGCCTGGCGGGTCACGTCGGTGAGGTCATAGCTGTAGTTTTCGCCGTCGAGTCCGGCTTCAAGCAATGAGTAAGCAGCTGCGGCCACGTCGTCGGGATCATAGAAAATTTCGGCTCCGCCCCATGTGCTGACGCTGTTGACCGTCCATGCCGGCCGCGCGCACATCACCGCTTCATGCGGGCCTTGTAGCCCTGATGTGCAGTTGAGCGCAGAGTTGCGCAGCAGTTCCCATGCTTTGGCGGCGGGTTCGCTGGCGGTGCCGTATCTGGCGGTGGCGTATTCCGCCATCCACGTTTTCGGATCTGGTTTCGTTGAGTGCCACGGCAGTTCAAACAGCACGTCGTAGAGCACCGGCACCTGTTCGATCGCCTCGGGGGTGGCACCTATGCCCGTGATGGTCGGGATGCCGGCCTTCTGGTCGAAATATCCGTTGATCATGCCGTTGAACCGGCCGAACAATCCGGTGCGCCCTCCGAAGTTTGGCAGCGCGCAATAGACTACGTCGTGGTTTTTGTAGGACGAAAGGTGAGGGTTTCCGTCGCTAAACAGATCGAGCACGATAAGGCGTCCTTTCGGCACGTTGTCGAGCACGGAATATTGTTGTCCGCTCCATTGCCATGACTGGATCACCCATTGCGATCCGCTCTTGGCGCGGTCCATGGCGTCATAGATCTGCCGGTAGGCGTTGCCGATGTCGGCGATGCCCGATGTGTTGGCGCCTTCATGAAACGGGTCCATGCTGTAATATTTCGAAGTGCCCATCACTTCGGCCAGACGCCGGTAATATTTCTCGGCCACCTGCTTGAAGGCGTCGGTTTCGGGGTTGAGGATGTATGGTCTTGTGAATCCGCACCATCCGCCCTGGGCTATTGCGCTCATGCCTGTTTTTGATGTGAAATCATGAGGCACCATTCCACAGAATCCGGGCAACACCGGCTCGATGCCGAGTTCACGCATGCGGCCAAGAATCTTCTGGGCCAGCTGGGTCTGGCGTTCATACCACCAGTCGGGGTTTTTTCCGCCCCAGCCTTCGAGGTTGTTCATGCCCCACCATGCCTGAAAGCATGGGCCGGCAATGAATGAGTCGGCTTGGTCGGCGGTGTAGCCGAAGTCTTTCATGAGCATGTTACGCCAGACTACGTCGAGTCCCACGATTTGCAGCGGCATGTTGATGCCATGCAGGGCCATATAGTCGATCTCCTGTTCCCAGCGTTCCCAGGTCCAGGTGCTCATGGAGTAGGAGAAAGTGCAGTAGTTAAGGTAGTATCGGTAGCTGGCCGACGATGAGTGGGTTTCGGTCGTTGTCGGGATCGGGAGCGATCCGATTTCGGTTGTCAGCCGGTTCCAGGTCAGATTCTGGCGTGCCGAGTGGTTGAGATACCAGTTTATTCCGGTGGTCAGTGCCGACATTGTCGATCCTTTGATGCATGGTTTTGATCCGGAGCTGGTGATTACAAACGTTTCTTTACCGCCATCTGCCAGAGAGGCGTCGAGTTCCGTCTCGATTTTTGAAGAAGTTCCGGTTCCACCGATGCGGTCAAGCAAGTCTTTAACCGCTTGCGGATTGCGCTCAGCACTGGCTGACAGCGCCATTCCTATGGCTGCCGATCCGCAAACAATAAGTTTCAATAAGTCAGGCATAATCGATTGGGTATTTTTTGCAAAGATAACACTTTTTGGCCGATTCTGTGACTGATTCATCAAAAACTTATTGTCTGGTTGAGGTGGCGTTTTTTTGCCTGAGAGTTGAAAATCTACCTTGGCGGGTGCTAGTAACGGAGTAATTTTGCCGCCATATGAAAATCGATAATGACTTTTTTGAACAGCGCTGGGTCAAGGCGATCCGCGCTGAGTTTGGCGCGCAGGGTGTGCTCGCTGTGATCAAGCTTCTGAGTTCCATCTATGATTCCGGCGAGGGATATTGGAGTGACTGGTCGGCGATGGACAAGGCCATACTTGCCGGCGAATCGGGCATGACTGTCGGCGAGATCGACGAACTGATGGTCCGCCTGGCGGAATATGGCGTGATTGACAGGAATAAGTTGGAAAAGGAGCGCGTGGTGACGTCGGCCGGCATACAGCGGGAGTATATACGCCAGGTTGGAGTGGCCCGCGCACGCCGGCTGGAGTGGAAGAAGCATTGTCTTCTCTCACTCCAGCAGTTGCTTGAAGCCGGCGTCGCGCCGGTGCTTTATGACCGGCCGCCTGACGAGGAGTATGGTGTGCCGATGCCGATATGCCGCATGGCGCCTCATCTGTATCCCGGCTTCCGTCAGGTCAGATTGCGCCACCCCGATCCGCGCACCCATATCTATCGGGTGATCAGGTGTTGATCACCCGAGAATCTGCTCGGCGTGGGTCTTTGTCTTGATCTGCTTCGGCAGGTAGACGCGCTCGATTTTTCGGTCGGCTCCGATGATGAATGTGGTGCGGAATGTGCCCATGTATTTGCGGCCGTACATGGATTTTTCGCCCCATACGCCCATCAGTTCCACCAGGGTGTGGTCGGTGTCGGCGATCAGCGGGAAGTCAAGCGAGTGTCTGGCGGCAAACTTGCGGTGGGACTCGGCGGAGTCAACGCTTACGCCGATTACCTGATAGCCGGCTCCGGCCAAGGCCGGCATATTGTCGCGCATGCTGCATGCCTCGGCTGTGCATCCCGAAGTGTTGTCTTTGGGATAGAAGTAGAGAATCACCTTTTTGTCAGGATAATCGCTGAGGCGAACTTCGTGTCCCTCGGCGTCGGTGCCGAGCAGGTCGGGCACTGTGTCTCCGATGTTCATGTCTGTGTCTGTAGAGGTTAGTTTAATCGTGAAATGAGGCGAGCATGTCGGCGATGACGAAGTTGGAGCCTCCGATGAATATGAAACCGTCGGGTCCGGCAATATCCTGGGCCACTCCGACGGCATCGGCCACCGATGGCACTACGGCGCCGCGCAGTCCGTGAGCGCCGGCTTTGCGTGAAAGTTCAGCGGCTTCAAGTCCGCGGTTGCCCGACGGTCGGGTGAATACGTAATAATATGATTCGGGCATGAGCGCCAGTATAGCGTCGACATCCTTGTCAGCGGCAAAGCCTATGACAGCCACCCTGCGCGGGGCGGTCACCGATGCCAGCCAAGGGCCGATATAGTGCCACGCTCCGGGGTTGTGTCCGGTGTCGTATGCAGCCCGGCAACGGAGTGATGTCAGTTCAGACAGTCGTCCGCGCAGTCCGGTCAATGTTTCGACCCGGTCAAATCCGCAGGCCACAGCCTCGGGCGTTATCTCTGGCCATGCCAGAGTGTCGAGCGCGGTGATCACCGTGGCTGCGTTGGACTGCTGGAAGTCGCCACGCAGTGAGCCGTGGATGCTGTCGTTGTAGAGCCATGATCCGTCGGGCAGTGCTTCCGCTTTTTCCAACGGCCGGGCAAATCTTATCGGCGCGCCGGCTTCGGCCGCTTTGCTGATGAACACTTGACGTACTTCCGGCAGCCCGGCCTCGCCGATCACCACTGGCACACCAGCCTTGATGATGCCGGCTTTTTCCGCTGCGATCTCTGTCGGAGTGGACCCGAGCAACGCCGTGTGGTCGGGCGAGATGTTTGTGATGATGCTCAGCGAAGGAGTGATGATGTTGGTGGTGTCCAGGCGCCCTCCGAGTCCCACTTCGATGATGGCCACGTCGACTTGCTGTGAAGCAAACCATTCGAAGGCCATGATGGTGGTCAGTTCAAAAAATGACGGTTGCAGGGATGTCAGCTCAGGATGACCGAGATATCGCTCCACAAAGTCAGTGACAGCTTCATGGGGAATCATCTCGCCGTTCACTCTGATGCGTTCGCGGAAGTCGGTCAGATGCGGCGACGTGTAGAGTCCGGTTCGCAGTCCGGCACACTGCATGATGGCGGCCAGGGTGTGGGCCGTGGATCCTTTGCCGTTTGTGCCGGCAATGTGTATGGCTCGCGGCAGGCGACGGTGTGGGTTGCCGAATGCTGCGCTGAGCGCCCGTGCGGTTTCCAGTCCAGGCTTGTAGGCCGCAGCGCCGTCGCGCTGAAATACGGTTGTCTGGCTGAACAGATATTCGAGAGTCTGGTTGTAGTCCATTGTTTCAGAAAATAAAATATCCGACGACGCCTGCGGCGCAGATCACCGGAATCGGATGGATTTTGGCTGAATATACCGCCACAAAAGCCGAGATGCATATGGCTATGCTCTTGACCAGATGGATTGTGTCGGTGCCGAAATTGTCGCCGTTCATCAGCAGCAGGGCCGCTGAAGCGATTAGCCCTACGGTCACAGGGCGGAGTCCGGCAAAGATTCCCTTGATCACGGTGCTATTTTTGTGGCGTGCCACGAAGTGGCTGGTATAGAGCACCAGCAGATATGACGGGAGCACGACTGTGAGTGTGCAGATGATCGAGCCGAGCAAGCCGAAAAGCGGTGATGAAAAAGCGGGGTCGACGGCGCCCGGTGCCACATATCCTATATAGGTGGCGGAGTTTATGCCGATGGGGCCTGGGGTCATCTGGGAGATGGCCACGATGTCGGTGAACATTTTGGATGAAATCCATCCATGGCCCACGACCTCGCGCTCAATCAGCGAGAGCATGGCATAGCCACCTCCGAAACCGAACAGCCCGATTTTCAGATAAGACCAGATCAGACGGAGGTAGATCATCGCGATTCACCTCCTTTCCGCATTCCAGCGGCTCCGCGTCCATACCAAAGCCAGCCGCCGAGCGCGCCGAGGATCACGTAGAGTATTGGATTGGAAATGTAGGGGATTCCTGACCATATGAGCAGTGCCGCCGAGGCCGGAATCCATGCCGTGCGCCAGTTGATGCCGGCCGATCTGGCAGTGGTGAGTACCGGTGCTATGATCAGAGCAACAACGGCAGGGCGTATGCCCATGAACACTTTGCTGAGCACCGGATTGTTCTTGATCATGTCTGGGGTGAGGAAGATGGCTATTGCCAGAATTATGCAGAACGACGGCAATATGGTGCCGAGTGCCGCGCAGATGCTTCCGGCTCCTCCGCGTATTTTGTCGCCGACAGCCACTGAGATATTGACAGCCAGGATTCCGGGCATCGATTGCGCCACAGCCAGTTGGTCGAGAAACTCCTCTTTCGACATCCATCCGTGGCGGTCGACAATCTCCTTTTCCATAATGGAAATCATGGCCCATCCACCGCCAAACGTGAAAGCTCCGATCCGGGCAAATGTCAGAAACAAATCGCGCAGCACATGCCGCGCCTGCACTCCGTCTTTTTTCATGGCCGCAAAGATACGAAGATTTCGCGTTTTTTGTGTTATCTTTGTGGCGGAATCAGCATTTCTGATAATCCGGTTTCAGAGAATGAAGAATAAAACTATAGTGACCGGCATGGCTGCAGTTGTGGCCACAATGGGTTTCCAGGCTGTCGCTGACGACCAGCAGCGTCCCAACATCGTCCTGTTCATGGTTGACGACATGGGCTGGCAGGATACTTCGCTGCCCTTCTACAAGGAACGCACTCCGCTGAATGACCGGTATCGCACTCCTAACATGGAGCGTCTGGCCGAGATGGGCGTGAAGTTCACCCAGGCATATGCCTGCGCCATATCCTCGCCTTCGCGATGTTCGCTGATGACAGGCATGAACCAGGCCCGCCACCGCGTGACCAACTGGACCCTCAACAAGGATCAGATGACCGACGATCCCATGCAGAACGGACTCACACTGCCCGACTGGAACTACAACGGCATCCAGCCTATGCCCGGCATGAACAACGCTACTTACTGTACTACTCTTCCGTCCATACTAAGGCAAAACGGTTATCACACGATCCATGTGGGCAAAGCCCATTTCGGAGCTCTCGCCACTCCAGCGGCCGATCCGGTCGCCATGGGTTTTGACGTGAATATCGGCGGCTCTGCCGCAGGCGGTCCCGCAGAAGGCGCATATCTTGGCGAGAACCGCTATGGCCACGACGCCAACGGCAATCCCATCAGTTCTTATGCCGTGCCGCACCTTGAGGAGTATTGGGACAAGGACGTGTTCCTCACCGAGGCCCTCACTCTTGAGGCCATCAAGGCAGTTGACCAGAGCCGCGCCACCGGTCGGCCATTCTATCTCTACATGTCGCACTACGCCGTCCATGTCCCATTCCGTCTCGACAGCCGCTTTTCCGACAATTATGCCAGTCTCGACGGCACTGAGCAGATGTATGCCACACTGCTCGAAGGCGTGGACAAGAGTCTCGGCGACATTATGGACTATCTTGAAACGACAAGCCAGATCGACAATACCATCATTATTTTCATGAGCGATAACGGAGGTCTTGATTTCTATGCCCGCGGCAATGCTCCGTCGGGCACCGGCAATCATCACAACTATCCGTTGCGATCTGGCAAAGGGTCGCTCTATGAGGGCGGTGTGCGCGAGCCGATGATCGTCTACTGGAAAGGGGTGGCCGAACCCGGACGGGTATGTGACGACTATCTGATCATTGAGGACTTTTTTCCGTCGATTCTGGAAATGGCCGGGATCAGCGACTACAGGACGGTGCAGCATGTGGACGGTCTGAGCTTTGTGCCGCTGATCGCCGGCACCGGAAATCCGTCGAAGGACAGGTCGCTCTACTGGAATACGCCACACAACTGGACCAATATGATCAGCGAGCAGACCAAGCGCGATCTCGGAATCGGCCAGAACTGCTCGATCCGTCGCGGCGACTATAAACTTGTGTACTGGTATCTTGACGGCGCCAAGGAGCTGTTCAACATCGCCGAAGATATTTCGGAGTCGATGGATATTTCCGCCATGAATCCGGAGCTTGTCAGGCAGCTGAGTTCTGATCTCGGCGAGTTTCTGCGCAGTTGCGGCGGACAGCGTCCGACCGTCACCGCCACCGGGAAGCCATGTCCATGGCCTGATGAGATACAGGATTAGATCCGGCTTTAACAGATTGAAGACCAATGCTGAGAAGTCTCCGTCTACAAAAACGTAGATTTTCTTTTCCGTTCCGGTCGAAAATTTTTGCATTTTTCCGTGCTTTTTGCCATTCAATTGCGTTTTTATGCTTAACTTTGTAATTTGAAAATTCAAGTTATAGAGATGAAAAAAGATTTCAAGCGTACATTGGTCACGACGGCTCTGCCTTATGCCAACGGGCCTGTCCACATAGGCCATCTGGCCGGTGTTTATGTTCCGGCCGACATATATACCCGCTATCTTCGTCTTAACGGTCGCGAAGTGCTGATGATCGGCGGCAGCGATGAGCATGGTGTGCCTATCACCATAAAAGCCAGACGTGAAGGGGTGACCCCACAGGATATAGTTGATCGCTATCACTCGATCATCAAGGAGTCTATGTCCGGTCTCGGGATCTCGTTCGACATATATTCGCGGACCACGTCCGACATCCATCATGAAATGGCGTCGGAGTTTTTCCGTCATCTTTATGAAAAAGGCGAGTTCATTGAGCGTTCGTCCAAGCAGCTTTATGATGAAAAAGCCGGGCAGTTCCTGGCCGACCGTTATGTGACAGGCGAATGCCCGCATTGCCATAATCCGCGTGCATATGGCGACCAGTGCGAGTCCTGCGGCACTTCGCTGGCTCCGACCGATCTGATCAATCCGCGCAGCGCGCTGACCGACACAGTGCCGGTGATGCGCGATACTTTCCACTGGTATCTTCCGCTGGACAAGTGGCAGGATTATCTGGGCAAATGGATTCTGGAAGGTCACAAGGAGTGGCGCCCCAACGTTTACGGCCAGTGCAAGTCATGGCTTGAGATGGGGTTGCAGCCACGTGCCGTGAGCCGCGATCTCGATTGGGGCGTTCCGGTGCCGGTCGAGGGTGCCGACGGCAAGGTGCTCTATGTGTGGTTTGACGCCCCCATCGGCTATATTTCCAATACCCGCGAGCTTCTGCCAGATTCGTGGGAGAAGTGGTGGAAAGATCCTGAAACCCGTATAATCAATTTTATCGGCAAGGACAATATAGTGTTCCACTGCATCGTCTTCCCGGCAATGCTCAGCGCATATGGCGACGGTTATCAGCTGCCTGACAATGTGCCTGCGAATGAATTTCTTAATCTGGAGGGCGACAAGATTTCCACTTCGCGTAACTGGGCGGTGTGGTTGCATGAATATCTCGAGGATTTTCCCGGCAAGCAGGATGTGCTGCGCTATGTGCTCACGGCCAATGCTCCGGAAACAAAGGACAATGATTTCACATGGGCTGATTTCCAGGCCCGCAACAATAATGAACTTGTGGCCATACTCGGCAATTTCGTGAACCGTGCGCTGGTGCTGACCCACAAGTATTTCGGTGGCAAAGTGCCGGCTCCGTCAGCTCTGCAGGCGACCGATCTTGACGTTTTGGCCGAGATCCGCGCTCTGAAGCAATCGGTTGCAGACGCGATCGAGGGATTCCATTTCCGCGACGCGTTGCGCGAGGCTATGAATATGGCTCGCGCCGGCAACAAGTATCTTCAGGAAACCGAACCGTGGAAGACGGCCAAGACCGATATGGAGCGAACGGCCACGATTCTTCACACTGCGCTTCAGATCACGGCCTCGCTGGCAGTGGTTTTCGAGCCTTTCCTGCCGTTTATGAGCGAAAAGCTCTGTCGCATTCTCGGCCTGACGGATTTGAACTGGGATATGGTCGGATGTGGAGAGTTGCTTTCCGCCGGCAGCGATATTGGTGAGCCAGAGCTGCTGTTTGAGAAGATCGAGGATGCCGCCGTGCAGGCTCAGGTGCAGAAACTGCTTGACGCCAAGAAGGCGAACGCGGTGGCTGCGTGGAAGCCGGATCCACAGGCTTCGGATGTCGATATCGACACGTTCGGACGCTGCGATCTGCGAGTGGGCACTGTGCTTGAGTGCGAGCGTGTGCCTAAAGCAGACAAGTTGCTTCGTTTTCTGATTGACGACGGCACGGGTTCTCCGCGCACCATAGTGA
The DNA here is from genome assembly GCA_947177135.1 of uncultured Porphyromonadaceae bacterium. Taxonomy (GTDB): domain Bacteria; phylum Bacteroidota; class Bacteroidia; order Bacteroidales; family Muribaculaceae; genus UBA3263. Next base: position 12,291 of record CAMWTI010000071.1, read on the forward strand.
GCGGCATAGCTAAATATTATGATCCGGAACAGTTGCGTGGCAAGCAGATCTGCTTCATCGCCAATCTCCCGCCACGCAAGCTGCGCGGAGTGGAGAGTTGCGGCATGATTCTTTCGGCGGTCAGCTCGGATGGCTCGCTGGTGGTCATCGGACCGACAGGGCCTGTGGCGCCGGGATCGAAAGTCGGGTGACATTAACAGGTTTATTATATATCACCATCTGAAACG
>CAMWTI010000072.1 GCA_947177135.1 uncultured Porphyromonadaceae bacterium
AGCGTTCGAGCCATACTTTATTGCATTATCTGAGTTTTATCGGACAGTAATATTATTTTATGCGGATATCAGTCTGGTGTCAGTCGATTGCGACGATGCGTGAGTCGGAGCCTTGACGGCGGATGTAGAATCCGTGTGCTGGTTCAGCCACGCGCACTCCCTGGAGGTTGAAGTATTCCACCGGAGCACTGGCATGTGATTCGGCCGAAATCTCATCGATGGAAGAGAGGTCGGCGTTCTTGATCATGCAGGCGTTTTCGATCACGCCGGTGTGCTTATTGATCAGATAGACGATGGCGTTGAGGTTGCTCTTGTCGGAGATGTTGGTGGCGGCCAGAAATTTCATTGTGTAGCTGAATTCATATTCTTTGCCGAACTCGACAACATCTGGAACAGACTTTTGCAGGTCGGTTCCGTCGTTGAGCTGACGAGCCACGTCGTTGAACAGAACTGACACATTTGATGGCTTGTCTCCCCATTCCGACATATCTGTCCCGGCAAATCCGTTGATCTGAGTATATGGCCCGACGTTGTCTTCAGTCACGGCGAAGGCCAGGTAGTAATCGTCAGATGCTTTTTCATTGTCGAACGAGAAGCTTGTGAGAGTATGGAAAATCACACTGCTCTTGGAACTGTCGAATTCGGCGGTGGCCGTCACTTTTGCCGGTGCGGGATATGTCATATACTTTTCCACCTGTTCGAAGCATGATTCCACGGGATATATCTCTTCGACGTAGGCCTGGCGGTTGATTATAGCGTTTGGATATGTCGATGTGTATGCCTGCGAGATCTTTACATATGATGAGGATACCATCTGGTCGTTGTAGTGGACAGCGACCGGGATCACTTCTCCGCCGGGGTATGCCTCGCGGATGGCTTCCATGGTCACCATGCCCTGCGGGCAGTAGGGACACCAGGTTCCGGTGAATTCCTCTATAACCACGTTGCGGTCGAAGCCTCTTCCTTCGGGAATTACCTGGATGGCCGTCGTTGCCGACGCCGTCTGCGAGTTGTTGGGCTTTTCGTTGACAGTGGTGACGGTGACTGTCACGGGAACTGCTTCCAGCCCCGGAGTGTCATAAGTAAGTCCGGATACGGTGGTGACGGCGCTTTTGCCATAGCCCAGAGGCTGATTGCTGAAACTGACGCTGCAGGCCTGTGGATCGCTGTCGCCGACTTTCACTTCGACGTCAAATGTGCTGATATCGTCGGCTCCGTCGTTCTGGATCAGGAACTGCACGCTGAATTCGTCGTTTTCATAAACAGTCGGCTGGGTCTCGGCACCCAGACATGATATGTAGTTTGTCGGGAGGCTGTCGCCAGATATTACGGCGCCCAGATAAAGGAATCCGACCTGCGACGCCACGTTGAGAAATTCCCATTCAGGGTTGGGGTCGGTGGTTGTCGCCGGCATCTGCACGCCGAGCCATCCTCCGGAAACGTCGTTGCCATGATCGATAGCGTCAAAGATCAGGGTGTTGTCATTTGCCGACGACAGAGGATAGTAGTAGCCGACATAGACCGGTTTCCCGGACTCAATGGTGTAGGGGGTGTCAAGATTGAAGGTCTGGAGTGAGAGTCCGTTGCTCGGAAGGGCTACTTCCTGTGTGTAGAACGGTTCAAACGGATCAAGAGTATATGTCAGAAAAATAGTGGCCTTCTTGATTGTGTTTATTGGCGTCTGGCTGGACTCATCCATGTTCACGCCAGTGAAGAAGAAGATGCTTTCCATTGTGTTGCCGGCAAATTTGTTGACGATATCACCCGTCATTTCAAATGCTTGGGCAAGTTTCATGCCGACTTTCTGGTTTTGAAGGCTTGTGTAAGAGTATGGATTGCCTGCCGGAGTATAATTCATTGCGACGCTTGAACCGGCGCGTGAGTTGCTGCGCAGCGGAGCTGTGATGCTTGATTCATGGAACTCCATTGCTTCATTGCCGATAGGCTTTAGTTCTATGGTGAAGGCTGATGCGCCGAGTGTGGTGGTGGCGGCAAAGAGTGTCAGTAGAAATTTGTTCATAAATGAAGGCTAAGGTTGTATGTAATATAAAAGTTTGATTTCAAGTGCGACGGTTCGGAGCCGACCATCGCACTTGAGTATTTTTTTCCGGTGAGATTTTTATTTGATTACTTTGGCCACGGAGCATGATCCGTCGGCATTGTCTGTCCTGACGATATAGACTCCGGATGCGAGTCCGCATTCGACTGTGGACCCGGGTTTGTCCTGCTGCATCAGGCATTCGCCGCCGAGACCGTAGACAGTGAGCTTGGTCACGCCGTCGGCCACGTGGAGGTTGCCGTCAGCTCCGACAATTACCTTGCTGTCGCTCTTGATGCCTGCTGCCACAGTCTTTATTCCTGATGGATCGCGGAAGTCGAAGAGATAGCTTTCAGGAGAGTAGTCGCCCCAGACGCTTTGGGTCCATGATGCGATCACGCTCATGTCGCGCGAAGCCACCGGCAGACCGGTAAATGTCAGAGACTGGACGCTGACGACATCGTTTTCCCAGTCATAGACTTCGGTGTCGTGAGTCATGTTGAGGTCTACCCACTCTTTTATTTTTTCGCCTTTGGCGCAAAGGAAGTCATATAAGCTGGTGGCTTTACCGTCCTGCAGCAGGTAGCCGTTGAAACAGTTGGTGCTTGCGTCGGTCTCGACGGCCAGAATGCAATTGTCGCCGTATGCTTTTACGCTAAGTGCGATGTCTTCGTATTTAGTGATTTTTTCAGAGCCGATTTCAAATTCCCATACATGGTTGATTGTGACCGGCATCCAGCTTGTCGGGTCGGAGTCGTCTTCTACAGCGTTGGTCATGGCAAAGAATTTTCCGTCGGGGCTGAGTGCTATCTGATTGAACTGGAAGTGAGGGGATGTGCTGACAATGTCCCAATAGGCCTGATCAAAGGCGGAATATTTTTCATACCATGCAGCCAGAGCTGTGTCATATGCGGCTGTGTCGGCTTCGTATTCAGCGCGTTTTTCATCTGTCATGAAGTCCATGGCGTCGGGGTATAGGTCCTGGACGTATCCGGAGGCCACCCATTCGTTATATGCCTGGGTATATGCGTCGGATTGCTCGGGGCTGAGATAGTCGGCCGGTTGTGGCATTTTCGGCGATTCTCCGGGGTTTTCCGGGAGTTTTACGTCGTCGGGATTCATGAGGTGATCGGTCGGCAGAGTGTAACTCCACTTTCCGTCTGCGTCTTCAACGTAGACGATGGGGTAGAGGAATGCGCCACGGCAATCGACGATCTGTCCGACAACGGTGTGTCCGTCGTCACTGATGGCCACTGCCGTGATATATTGTGGAGCGCGGCCGGTGAAGTCGAGTTCGGGATGAGGCAGCAGCACGTAATTTCCATAGCTTCCATCGGCCTGGCGGTCCCAGATAGCCGGCACTGCCATGGTCACGTCGTCGAGAGTCGTTGATATGAGTCCAAGATTGCCGCAGATGCGCTTGCCGTCAGGCGTGATGCCGTTGGCACTGCTGTTGCCGCTTTGTATGTTGCCGGTGTCCAGCGATTTCCATTCGCCATTTTCATAGTATGAGGCCTTGGACGACGACAAGTCGGTGACACACAGCAACAGTCCGTCGTCGGTGAGCACATTGCCGAGTCCCAACATATAATAAGGACTTCCGGTTTCGCCTGCTTCAAAGATGAAGTTGTCGCCGTTGTTTATGTTGATCAGAGTTACTGTTCCATATATTTCAGACACGGCCCATTGTCCATTTGGCGACATGCATTGTATGGCGGTGTTGCTGTAAAATTCCGGGTCTTTGAAATCGGCGGCAGAGGCGTAAAGAGCAGAGCCGGCCAGGGCTAACATCAGGGGTAAAGATCTGTTCATTCAAAAAAGCATTTAAGAGTTGATGATAAAAATGAATAATCAAAAGAAATTGTTGCACGTAAAATCGAGAGGTGATTGAATTGTGTTACTACCGACGCAAAATTATGCAAAAAAAATGAAACAGCAAATAAAAATAAAAAAAATCAGCCAATTTTTTTGGCTGATACTTTAGCGCCGGATCTTATGTCGGTTGGCGCGTGAGGGTGACGAAGCGGATGGGGGGAGTGGTGGGATCGGCAGGGGCTGAGGTGTCGGTCAGGCGCCAGAGTTCGGGGTCGATCGGGGGGAAGAAGGTGTCGGCGTCGGCCACTGTGGCGTCGATTTCCGTGATGTCGAGCCGAGTGGCCAGCGGAAGGGCCTGGCGATAGATTTCGCCGCCGCCGATTATGTAGACGTCGGTGACGTCGGCAGTCATGGCCAGTGCCTGTTCGATTGACGGTGCCGTCTCGATGCCGGGGCGGGTGTATTCGGCATTGCGGGTCACGACGATGTTGCGTCGGCCGGGCAGCGGCCCTTTGGGAAACGACTCGAAAGTCTTGCGGCCCATGATGATGGGGCAGCCCATGGTGAGTTGCTTGAATCGGCGCAGGTCGGCCGAGATGTGGAATAGCAGGTCGCCGTTGCGTCCGATGGCTCCGTGGCGGTCTATGGCCACGATTATGTGGATGTTTTGAGTCATAAAAGCGTCGTTATGGGTTAGTGGAAATTACCAGCCGCCGCGGGCGCCGCCTCCGCCGGTCGAACCGCCGCCGAAGCTGCCGCCGCCGAATCCGCCTCCGCCGAATCCTCCGCCGTGGCCGCCTCCGCCGGGCACGACGATGACTGGCGGGAGTTTGGCGATGTTGTATTGCTGTTGGGTCTGGTTGTGGCAGTGGCGGCAGCGATATGTCCTGACGCCGATGCCTTCGGTCAAGGCGGTGGGGCGGCGCACCACGCTGTCGCTCACCAGCTCGCAGGCGCGGGCATGGCAGCGGGGACATTCGGTGAACGCAGTGCTGCGCTGCACATAAGGCAGAATTTCAGTTGTGCCGCACACGGGGCAGAGCCACACGTCGTAATCGATCGAGTTGATGCGCTCCTCGGTGTCCTGGGCGGGGGTGAGGTAGTCGTTGTCGTGTTCCTCGTCGACAAGGTTCATTTTTTCGTCGCAGTTGGGGCATTTGTGGACTCCGCGGCGCAGGCGTTTGCGGGCATACAGGAGCGGCAGCAACACTATGAGCGGCATGCCAAGGCAGAGAAATGAGCAAAACAGGGCAGGGAAGTGGATTCGGTCCAGGGCGCGGTAGCTGTCATAGCGGTCGCGTCGGGAGTTGCCGATCAGAGTCAGGATGAACCATATGAGCAGGCCGGCTGTCACTATGGCGCTGAAGGTGAGATAGATGATGAAAAATTTGTCGCTGTTGTCGCCGTTTGCTCGTCTGGAGTCGGCATTGTTGGCCATTTTGCTGAGCACTTCGTCGCGTGCGTCGGGCGAGGCTATGATGGAAGCGATGGCGCTGATCGCGCCGGCCACTCCGCCGTCATAGTCGCCCTGACGGAAGCGCGGGGTGATCTCGCCGCGGATAATCGAGCCGCAGACTCCGTCGGGGAGCAGTCCTTCAAGGCCATAGCCGGTGCGTATCACCACTTCGCGGCGGTCTTTGACCACAAGCAGCAACAGTCCGTTCTCGTTGTCGCTCTTGCCGAGTCCCCATTTGCGGAACAGGGCGGTGGCGAAGTCGTCGATGTCGTCGTCGGCGGGGATGTCGTCGATAACCACCGCCGCCACTTCGGCAGTGGTTGCCGACATCAGCTGGCGCAGGCGGGCGTCTATGTCAGTCTGCGCCGAAGCGGAGAGGATGCCGTCGGGGTTGCTTACGAATCGGGTGGAGTCGGCCAGATGCACGTTTGGAACCTGGTCGACGGAGTATGTCGCTGCCCATATAGTAATAGGCATAAGCAGGAGTATCAGAGTTAACAGCTTTGTTTTCATGACTGTTTTGTTATACGGCGGGAAGGCTCATGCCGTTCAGTTTGCGATAAAGGTCGAGGGCGTAGACGTCGGTCATGGCGGCCACGTGGTCCACCGCGGCCTGGACTTTGGTGAAGAGATCGGGCGAGTGCACGTCGTATTGTTCAGGCACTTTGGCCAGCAGCAGCCGCGAGTAGGCCAGATCCGGGAATCTGACGGCGTGGATCAGTTTTTCCATCAGGAAGGTGATTATGCGGTTGCCGGCGAGTTCCACGTCGACAACGGATGAGGCGCAGTAGATTTTGTTCCACGACACCCGGTTGCATTCCTCGTAGGCTTCGCGCTCGCGCTCGCTGATGCAGGCGAGCAGCGGGGTTTTGAAAGTGCCTTGCAGAATTTCCTGTTCGTGTTGCACAAACGTGGCGGCACAGCAGTCAACCAGCGTTCCGATCACACACGACCGCAGATAGGCCACCCGTTCGTTAGGGTCGGCCACCGTTGCCATGATCTGTTTCATGTGGTCTTGTCGGCTATTGTCGAAGAATCCGAGCATGAGCCGCGTCACTTCGTCGGTTGTCAGGATTTTGAGCTTGTGGGCGTCTTCCAGATCCATCACTTCATAGCATATGTCGTCTGCCGCCTCGACCACAAAAACCAGAGGGTGGCGGCAGTATCTCACCTCTCCTCCGGGTCCGGGGCGGGATATCATGCCGAGTTCGTCGGCCACGCGGCAGAAGGCTTCGCTTTCGGTGCAGAAGAATCCGAATTTGTTGGCTTTTTCGGCAAGAGTCGATTCATAGGGATATTTGACAACCGATGCCAAGGTGCTGTATGTCATGGCGAAACCTCCCTTGCGCCGGCCCGAGAAACGGTGGACGAGCTGGCGGAATGCGTTGGCGTTGCCTTCGAAGTTGACCAGATCCTGCCATTGCCGCGGAGTCAGCTCGGCGCGCAGTTCCGAGCCTGGCCCTTCGGAGAAGAATGTGGATATGGCCCGTTCGCCGTTGTGACCGAACGGCGGATTGCCGAGGTCGTGGGCCAGGCATGCCGCAGCCACGATGTCGGGGATGTCGTCGAGTTTGTCAACCCACGGATGGGAGGCATATCGCTGACGCAACGCGCGGGCGATCTCTCGGGCCACCGATCTACCGACGCACGATACTTCCAGGCTGTGGGTCAATCGATTGTGAACAAATATGCTGCCCGGGAGCGGGAAGACCTGAGTCTTGTTCTGCAGGCGGCGGAATGGCGACGAGAACACCAGTCTGTCGTAGTCGCGTGTGAAGTCACTGCGTGTATCGGCCCGCCGGTTGTGATAGTCTTCCAGCCCGAAGCGTTTGTCGGAGATCAGTCGCTCCCATCGCATTGCGTGCGGTGAGGGCCGGTCATTCATACTCTTTGCCGTATTCGTCGGATTCATCGTCATAGAACTCATTGTCGAAGTCCTCGTCCGATTCTTCGTCTTCGGGCATGGCCACCGGTTCGAATATGAAATCGTCTTCCTCAGCCACGCGGTGGTGTCCGTCGAGCGGACGGTGGGAGATTGTCGCGGCGGCAATGGCGTTGGATTCGGAGGTGATTTCGCGCCACAGCATGTCTTTCAGCGCCTGAACGCCTTGTCCGGTCACTGACGAAATGAATATGTGGGGCAGGTCGGTGGGCAGCGTCTCTTCGATTTCGGCCATCAGTTCGGAGTCGAGCATATCGCTTTTTGAGATGGCGAGTACACGCGGCTTGTCCATGAGGTCGGGGTTGAATTGCTTCAGTTCGTTGAGCAGCACGGCATATTCGGCTGAAATGTCGTTTGCGTCGGCCGGAACCATAAACAGCAGCACTGCGTTGCGTTCGATATGGCGCAGAAAGCGCAGTCCGAGTCCGCGTCCTTCGCTCGCTCCTTCGATGATGCCGGGAATGTCGGCCATGACAAACGACCGGTTGTCGCGATAGCTGACAATGCCGAGCTGAGGCTCCATGGTGGTGAACGGATAGTCGGCGATTTTCGGCCGCGCCGCGCTCACTGACGAGAGCAGGGTTGATTTTCCGGCGTTGGGGAAGCCGACCAGACCCACGTCGGCCAGCAGTTTTAGCTCGAGGATCACGGTCTTTTCGATGGCCGGCTCGCCCGGCTGGGCATAGCGTGGAGTGCGGTTTGTCGATGTGGCGAAGTGCCAGTTGCCGAGACCGCCTCGGCCTCCGCGCAGCAGTTTTATCTCCTGGCCGTTTTCAGTGACTTCGGTAAGATATTCGCCGGTTTCGGCGTCGAAGACCACAGTGCCGCACGGCACTTCGATGATCGCGTCTTCTCCATCTTTGCCGAACGATCGTCCGGCTCCGCCGCTTTGTCCGTCGGTGGCGAAGACGTGACGTCTGTATCGGAGCGGCAGCAGGGTCCACATATGTTGGTTGCCGCGAAGAATCACGTGGCCTCCGCGTCCGCCGTCGCCTCCGTCCGGCCCTCCTTTAGGCACGTATTTGGCACGGTGGAAGTGGCGTGATCCAGCTCCGCCCTTGCCTGAGCGGCATTGGATTTTCACATAGTCTATGAAGTTTGTATCCGGCATGTTTGAATGGTCTTTAATTGTTAAAATTCAGGTGGTGGCGCATCAGTTCGCAGGCTTGTTGGAAATCTGCTGGCGAGCCGATGTCGAGCCATGTCCCGGAGATGGGATAATATGTCACACAGGCTCCCTGTTCCATGGCCAGCCTGATGAAATCGGGCGCGTCTTGCCTTCGGCATGGCAAGTGCTTGAGCAACCGATTGGAAATCATGTATATGCCAGCGTTGGCATAATGGGTGTAGGTCGGCTTTTCCTCTATTCCGGTGACCTTGTCGCCGTCGACGGTCAGAATGGCAAACGGTATGCTGACAGAATGCGGCACGGTGGCTATGGTGATGTCGGCGCCGGTGTCGCTGTGTCGCAGAAACATCTCTTCAAAAGATATCGAGGTGAGCAGATCGCTGTTCATCAGAAGGGTTGTCTCCTGCGGGTCGCCGCATGGCAGGAGCGACAGCGCTCCGATGGTGCCGAGTGGTTCATTCTCGCGCAGGCATTTCACTTCCGTGCCGGCAAAGTGACGCTCGATCATGTCGGCGAGATATCGGGTAGTGACTGTGATGTCGGTGACGCCGCAGCGCCTCAGGGCGTCGATGTTGCGGTCTATGATACACTGGCCGCCCACCTTGAGCAGTGGCTTCGGCACGGTGTCGGTGAGCGGGCGCAGCCGCTCTCCGCGTCCGCCGGCCATGAGCACGGCCCTGACTGGCAGGAGAGTGTGCTGGCGGTGCAGGTCGAGTGCCGATATGATGCGTCGGTCGGCATCGATCACAGGTAGCAGTCTCAGCCCCATCCGGCGCAGATTGCGGATTTCGTTGACTGAAGAGTCGGGCGGGAGCGAGCGGAAATCGCGCCTCATGGCCAGGCTGACCTGATCGGTCAGCTCTGCGCCGTTGATCAGCGCACGCCTCACGTCGCCGTCGGTCAGGGTCCCGGTCATGCGTCCGTCGGCGTCGACCGCAAGCAAGGTCATCACTGAGCCGGACAAGGCGTTGATCTGCCGGAGCGCTTCGGTCAGCGGTGCTGTCTCGCTGATTATATGTGCTTGAAATTGCTTCATCTCTCAGGTGTTGTGATTGCCGCTTTGACCGATCAGCGTCTCGGCTATGAGCCAGTCGGTAGGGGTGTCAAGGTCTATGCTGCGGTTGCGTGGCATCTCCACTCCGACCCGGCATGGAAGTTCGCCCAGGCGGAAGCGGCGAAGGGATTCCGGACGGATCACGTAGACGGCACCGTTGTATTGCCATGCCTTCGGTGCGTCCTGCCGTCGGGTAATGAGTCCGTCGCCTTTGCTCACGTGCAGATATCCGTCGGCTCCTGTCTCAAAGCAGTCATAATACGGATTTGCCGCCGATTCCGTCACCGTAACAGCCATGTCCACTCCCGGACCGAACGCCTCGATGGTTTTCAGTACGTCGTCGGCCGTGCGCAATGGCGAAGTCGGCTGCAGCAGCACCACGCAGTCATAAGCAATGCCGCGGCGGTCGGCCTCGTCCATAGCGTCAAGCAACACCTCGCGAGAACCGACATTGTCGGCTCCGAGCGCTGCAGGGCGCATGTATGGCCGGCTGATTCCGGCGTCGCGTGCGGTGATGGCGATCTGTTCGGAATCGGTCGTCACGATGATCCGGCTTTCCGGCGCCACTTTCAGAGCCACCTCGATCGAATGGCATATCAGCGGCTTTCCGGCCAGCGGTTTTATGTTTTTTCCGGGAATGGATTTGCTTCCGCCCCGGGCTGGTATAATGAATAACGGTGTCATTGTTCTATGTCATAGAAACGTTTTGGCCGGCGCAGAAGTTCCAGCGGGGTTGTCGCCACCGTCTCGGTCATCAGCTCCAGAGTGTCAGTCTTCAGATATGGGCAGGAGATCGACTCCCTGTCCATGGCCAGCGCCGTGGCCAGCGCGCCGGCGATCGCGTCGGCTGAGTCGGAGCAGTGCACGACACCGGAGCCGCAATCGCGTCCGGCCTGGCGGTTGCCGATGTTGACGGTGGGTACTCCGGCGGCCGACACTTCGGTCAGTCCGCTCGAACTATTTCCGACCACGGCGTCGACACACCTCAGCGCCGCCATATAGCGCCGTCGGCCGAGCGACGGCACGGTCAGAACACGGCCGGGGTGTCTGTGGCTATAATCCTCAATGACGCGTATGATTTTCTCGCCGTCAGGATCATTATTGGGGTAGGTGATGAGCACATGCATCTGCGGGAAACGGTCAAGGGCCTCCATGGTGTTGGCTGCAAGCACTTCGGCCGGAGTCGGCGAAAGAGTCTCGGGATGCAGAGTCAGCATCAGTGCTCCGTTTTTTCCAAAGCTCCAGCCGAGGTCGGCCTCCAGTTCCTCTCGGCTCATATCCGGCGTCTTTGCTGCATTGGCTGCGGCCAGAGAGCCGACGTTGATCACCCGCTCGGGCTCCTCGCCGAGTTGAATCACCCGTCGCCGGTGATTTTCCGTTGTCACCAGATGCAGCGCTGACAGTTTGGTGATGGCATGACGGAAACAATCGTCCATCGCGCCCTCTGAAATTTCGCCGCCGCACAGGTGGATGACCGGCACCCTCATCACCGCTGCCACGGTGGCCATGGCCAGCATCTCGAACCTGTCGCCGAGCATCACCATCGCGTCGGGAGCTTCCTCGCCGATGACCGATGCCGCGCTTCGTGCGCCCTCGGCCATCGCCTTGGCCGCATCGGCCGCGAAGACATAGCCGGTCGGCATCGGCGCTATCAGCGGATTGAAGCCATCGGCCTCTATTTCTCCGAGAGTGTCGCCGCGCAAAGGATCCAGATGCATGTTCGACGCCATGATCCGCACGTCGACATCCGAACGAGAGGCCAGCGCGCGTGCCAGCGGACTCAATATACCCCAATCGGCGCGTGTGGTAGTGGTTATGAGAATTTTTCGTATCATTTATTCTGCAAAGTTAGAAAAATTTGGATAATTCACAAAAAGTACTTAACTTTGCGGCGGATTTCCGGGGTGTAGCACAGTTGGCAGCGCGCCACGTTCGGGACGTGGAGGTCGGAAGTTCGAGTCTTCTCACCCCGACCCATTTAGGGTCAAATGCTTGCAGGTGAATAACTTGTAAGCATTTTTTATTATATCAGGACATATTCTGGACTGGTCGTTTTTATGTGGTCAGCAGCAAAACCCGGTTGAATTGTTAAAAACTACCCGAGTGTGAAAATATTTTTAGGCGCATAGTTCGGATAGTCGGAAAAGGAAGAATGGTATGTCTGTTACGCCAAGGAACAGTGTTTCTTTATTGTCTTCAAATGGGACTCCATAACTCATGGAGGTTAATAGGAAGTCGACCGTACTTATCTTGGAATTTCGGCTTGGGCCGCTTGAGCCTTATAAAATCAATATCGCCGAATTTGCTAATTCATAGAGATTTATGCTTTAGTAAATTCGGTGAATAATTTTTTTGAGTAAAACAGTTGCAGATGTCTCCGAATTTATCTAATTTTGCGCTAACAAAATTGTTAGTCAATGCTGATAAATAGAATTGTTATGATAAACGACAGGCAACCACAAGATACTGAAGCTAAAATCCTTCAGGCTGCTGAATGTGAATTCCTCA
>CAMWTI010000073.1 GCA_947177135.1 uncultured Porphyromonadaceae bacterium
CCGTGTCGCGGATCTTGTCGACACACTCCATGATGGTGTTCAGGGCTGTGTCATAGCCGATTGTCTTGTCAGTGCCATAGAGGTCATTGTCAATTGTGCCGGGCAGGCCGATACACGGAAAATTAAACTCGTTGGCAAAGATGCGGGCGCCGGTCAGCGATCCGTCGCCGCCGATCACCACCAGCGCGTCGATGCCGTGCCGGCGGATCACGTCGTAGGCCAGCTGGCGTCCTTCAGGAGTCTGGAACTCCTTGCAGCGCGCAGTTTTCAGTATGGTGCCGCCAAGCTGTATGATGTTGCTGACGTTCTGGGTGCGGAAGTCGACGATTTCGTCGGCGATCAGACCGCGATAGCCGCGATAGATTCCTTTGACGGTCAGCCCGTTGAAAATAGCCGAACGGGTCACGGCGCGGATTGCGGCATTCATTCCGGGGGCATCGCCGCCCGACGTGAGTATGCCGATGCACTTTATTCCTGGCATAGCGTAATTGTCTCTGTTATGGTTTTAATCAAGCCGCAAAGATAACACTTTTTCCTCAATTACCTATCGTTTTCTCTTTGAATAGGGATATAATATCAGATCTTAGCCCACTGGCGGGTCTCATCTTAGATCAAAATCTGGCGGTTATTTGCCGGCAAGGGTCTTTACACACACATAGCTTCCCGGAATCGGCGGGAGGCGAAAAAAGAGATGCGTCATCGCGACGCATCTCTTCGATAAAAAACTATTACTCAAATATAATAATTGCGGTTGTGTTACTTGACGATCTTCTTGCCGCCGACAATGTAGAATCCGGGGGCAAGGGCATCGATCTGTTCCTGGGTTGCCGATTTCAGGATCAACGTGCCCTGGAGGTTGTAGACGTGGCCCGGATCGGTCGCGCTGTCGGTCGTGAGATCCTGGATGCCTGCTGGATCGACTTCGACTTTGAGCGAAGCCGAAGCGGTGAAATCAGGTGCCACCCAGCTGCCGGTCGCCTTGTCGATTTCTTTGGTGATGTCCTTGGAATTGTAGGTGATCTTGAAGATCGTCACGTTTGAAGGAATGTCGAAGAAGAAGCGGGTGCGGCTGTTGTCGCCACGATAGAGCTGCGAACCGTCGCGGAGTTTGCCGTATCCGTGGTCGGCTGCGACTGCGCCGCTGGCTTTCATCACCGCAAGCGCGCGCTTGCGGGGCGATTGCAGCAGTGTGCCGCCCGACATGATCTCCTGGTAGTCATTTTCATCGATGTATGACACGTCGATGCCTTCGTCGATTGTGATGTCGATGTTGTTGCGCATGCCGACGAACGCACCCCAGTATTCTGCGCTGAGGTAGTCGTTGAACGACATTCCGGGGATGGAGAGTCCGCATGTGTAGTTGTTGATGCCCTGGAACGGGTTCAGGCCGGTTTCGGCGGGCTTGGCTGCGGGTGCGGTGATTGCCGATACGGTGGACGATGCCACGGCGCGGTTGCCGAGATATGTCAGTTTTGACGGGAGGTTGACCACATAGAGATCGTGGCAGTCGGCCAGGGTTTCGTCTTCAATGGTCTCCACTTCGTCGGGGAAGTTAATGTAGGTGAGTCCAGAGTTGGCAAACGCGCTTGCGCCGATCTTGTTGACTGCCGACGGAAGCTGGATGGCTGTCATGAGCACGCACTGGGCGAATGCCGATTCGCCGATGGTCTTTACGCCCGAGGGGATGACGGGGCGTTCGAGTCCGGAGTTGAAGAAGGCGTTGTCGCCGATGGAGCGCACCGATCTGGGCAGTGAAATGGAGCGCATGCTGATGCAGTTTGCGAAGGTGTTGTCTTCAACTGCAGTGATTTTGGTCGAGCCGAGGTCGGCCGATCCGATGGTGTAGCAGTTGCTGAATGCGCTGGCGCCGATCGTTGTCAGTGAGGCCGGGAAGTTCAGCGCTCCGCTCATGGCATAGCAGCGGTCAAAGGCGTTTTCACCGATGGTGGTCAGAGTGGAGGGCAGTCCGGCGAGTTTCATGAGCGAGCATCCGGCAAACGCGCTTTTGCCGATGACGGCGAGCTTCGAGGGCAGAGTCACCTCGATGAGCGAGATTTTGCCGCTGAAGGCCTCGTCGGGCAGCTCGGAGTTGGTCACGCCCGAGAGGTCGAGCTTGTATAGCGACGTCATGTTGCTGCGGATCACCTTGAAGTCAGCTTTGTTGAGTTCGCCCTTGATTGCCATGTTGGTCACTTCGGCAGGCATCACGCGCATCTGGCTTGTTATGTCGCGGGCGAGTTCGCCGGGTGTATTGACATAGACGGTGCCGCTGGTGCCGTTGTCCTCGACGATGTTGTATTCTTTCCATCGTGTTGACTTGCGGTATGCCTCGCCTGAACCCTGGGGCACGATCACGATCGCGGGGGTGCAGCCCAGACGCTGGTTGTTGAGAATCGGAGGATTGGTGGTGTTGAGCCGGAGCATGCCTTCTGTCGAGATGGGCATATTGGCAAGCGTGGTGATGCCGGTGCCGAGAGTCACTGACACGAGCGACGAGCCTGCAAGCGATGATTGGCCGAGCGAGGTGATGCCGTCGTGGATCGTCACACTGACAAGGCCGGAGTTGAAGAACGCGCGGTCAGCTATCGAAGTAACCGATTTCGGAATTTCGATCATGTGAAGCGACGAGCAGTTCTCGAAAGTGGCTTCACCGATTTCTGTGAAAGTGGAGGGAAGGACCACTTCGGCCAGTGATGCGCAGTCGCTGAAGGCTTGCTGGCCCAGACGGGTGAGCGATTTGGAGAGCTTGGCCGATTTGATGCCGGTGCCCGAGAAGGCGACAACGCCGATGGTCTTGATTTCCGGGCCGAACGTGAACTCTACCAGGCGGCTGCCGGCAAAGGCGTTGTCGGCCACGTCGGTGATGCCTGCTGTCGAGCCGATCTTGACCACGCCCGATGCTGCGAAAGCACCCATGCCGATGGTCTTGACGGAGGCGGGAATATCTACTTCGGTCAGACGTTCGCAGCCTTCAAACATCGAAGCGGGAATCTCTTTGATGCCGGTGCCGTTGAAGTTGAACTCGTTAAGGTCTGTGCACTTGCTGAATGCGCCGGTGCCGACGGTGCTGACCGATGCGGGCAGGTCGATTGTCGACAGATAGGAGCAGTTGAAGAAGGCGTAGTTGCCGATGCTTTTCAGGGAGGAGGGCAGGGTGACGCTCTGCAGGTATTCGCAGTCCTTGAATGCGTTGTCGCCGATGGATTTGGCGCCGTCGGGCATGGTGATGCCGTTGAGGTTGTTGTTGCCGGCGAACGCATTGGCCGCTATGCCTGCCAGAGTCAATGTCTTGCCCTGGTGTTCATAGGTTTCCAGCAGGGTCACGTTGCCTTTTGCTTTGGATCCGTCGGTGGCGAAGAACACTCCTGATGTGGGATAGACCGTATATTCGATGCCGTTGATGGTTGAGGTGGCCGCACCGGTGGGGTCGACGGGCTTTTCTTCTTCTGTGCCGGCCGATTCAATGGTCAGGTCGGCGTCTTCGGTGTAGATGTCTTCGTCGAGGACTATGGAGAGCTTGTCGCCTTTCTTGATCGGAAGACTGCTGTTATAGCCTCTGTAGACCATGGTGTATCTGCCGTCGGGATTTACAGAGCCTGTATATCCGTAGTCATAGATCCAGTTGGATGATCCGATCTTCCATTCGCCGGCTATGTCGGCGGGGACGGTCAGTTCATAGTGGCCGGCGGAGGTGCGGGTGAACTTATACTGCGGGTTGAATGCCCAGCTGTTGAAATCGCCGCTCAGGTATATGTCTGTGTTGGTCGGTCGGCTGGTTGTGGTGGTGAAGGTGATAGTGCTGAAATCGCCTGCTACTTCCACATGGTAGTTGCCGGTCCATGGCATCTGAAAGAAGACTTGGCTGTGCCAGAGGCTTTGCGCCTTGCCGAGCGCGGAGCCGTACACCATTGTGCCGCCATAGCTGTCGGCAAGGAATGTATTTGCGTCTTTGTTGTTGGTTGAGAATATGAATTTGGTCAGGTTTTTGACGTCGAAGCTGAATTTGCCTGCGCTCTTGTTGACTTTCATCGCTTTGTCGGTGCTCAGCGCAAGGCCGTCGCCATAACCGAGCACATAAATGCAGTCTATCTCGTCCTGCTCTTCGCCGAAGTCATACCCCGGAAGGGCCAGTGAGCAGTCTGCGTTTAACGAATATGCAGAGAACGTCATGTTTTCATTTACTTCAAGCAGGCAAATGCTTCCGGATGGGAAGGTTATGACGCCTTGGCCGTTGAAACGGCCGTATTTGTTGGCATCGTTAGTCCATTGTCCGGCATCTGGGCCATAATAGTATTCAAACGCAGATGCCGACATGAGCACATAGTCCGCTGTGTTGTCATAATTCAACATTCCGGTATAGAACTGGTCCATGCTTACCGTGCCGTCGCCGTGATCGACCATAGTCATTATCAGCCAGTTTTCATCCCATTTTCCCAGTTTCGGGTTATAGTTTCCTGCATATGGAGAGTATTCGGAGGCATATGGCGCAGGAATAATGTAGGAATGATTGGCGGAAGAATGATAAACATCCACGTTCCAGATCTTTTGGGCCTGGAACAGTGCGTCCTGGTATTTGCCGAGTCCGAGGTATTGTATATCAGTGTCGCCGCTCTGGTTGTCGTTGATAGTGTAATAGATCTCGACTTTGGCTATGTAGGCCTTGGCGTTGGCTGTGATCTGCACTTCCTGTGCGCTGCCTGACCATTTTCTGGTGGCCACATTGTAGTTGCCGGTGGAGCATTGCTGGGTTGATGTCCAGCCGTTGTTGTTGCCGAACGTGAACTCGATTGCTGTGATTGTGGTGGATGTGTTTTGGGCTTTCACGCTGATGGTGTTGCCGGGATATACTCGCACCGAGTTGCCGTTATCGTAATATGCGGGGGGATTGATGCCGCTGTTGACGTCGAATGTGAGCGAGATGTGTTCGTTGCTTAAGATTCGGCCGTTGACGGATTCTGAGTTGGCGAGCCCGAGGTCCCAGAAGGTGATCTCTGCGCTATAGTTCTGGGCCGCTTTCATTGGTGAACGCCTGGCCGCTGGGGCGGCGTTTCCGCTTGTGAGCGTGGTGGCGCTCAGGGTGTGGCTGTAGGCGGTTGTTACCGGAGTGGCATGTTTTAGCAGTTCCGGCAGATCGTTTAGCGGAACCTGGGCGCTGGCGCTGATGCAGGCGCTTAGCACCACACAAGTCAGAGTGTGAAAGAATTTGTCCATCCTAAAAACTTTCGTGTGATAATTATTAAGTTAAAAAAGATAAATGCTGCTGATGAGGGCTACTGTTCCTAAATGCGTGAAATACCAAATTCTATGCAAAGTTAGGGTGCGAATCACCCCCCCCAAATTTTTAACATACGTTAACTTTATGCGGATGGATTTTATGTGTCTGATATGTGATAATGATTAGCCTACTATGCATCAGGGAGCAGCCGGAAGGCTGCTCCCTGATGTGATGTGGGTGGCGGAGGTGTTTTTCCTTATTTGAGGTGGATGCGGGTGGTGCGCAGGTCGGTGCGGTCGAGGAAGATTATTGCCGAGGGGAGGATCACGGCGAGCCAGCGGCCGATTTCTTCGGCGCCATGGATGCGCTCGATTTCGATGCTGTGGAGCGGCGAGTCGGTGTCGATGGTGTTGAAGACCAGACGGTCGCCGTCGAAGTCAATGGCGTCGGTGTCGAAGGCATAGTCCATCAGTCGGGTCAGTCCGCGGTCTTCAAAGAGTCCGGGGGCGGTGGCATAGGTGGTGTAGAGGCGCTGGATGTTGTCGTTGGTGATCATATCTTGTTTCGGTTGTTTTTATCGTTTGTTTGTCTGCAAAACAACGGATGTCGGCCGTCAGTTTGCATTGTAACCGATATGTAACCGTATTTTTGCCGCCTTGTCAAAAGTAAGGTTGAAATCTACCGTAGTCCGTCAGGCCGGGGAGGCTCGCGCGCGTCGGAAAAGGAGAGGGTCAGTGCGAGCGTGAGATCACGTAGTCGAGAAGCGCCAGCAGCGACTGACGCGCCGGCGAATCGGCGAATGCCGCAGTGAGTTCGGCCGCGGCTTCGTGGCGGAGCCGGTCCATGACGGAGCGCGAGTAGTCAATGCCGCCGTGTCTGACGGCATAGTCCGTGAGGACAGCCACCTGGTCGGGCGATAGCGGCTCGATGCGGCTCATGGCGAGCATGCGGTCATGGTCGGGCAGCTCTTCGCGTCCGAGCACGTGGAGCAATGGCAGGGTCACTTTGCCTTCGAGCAGGTCGTTGCCTGTGGGCTTGCCGATGGTGTCGGCCGCCGATGGGAAATAGTCGAAAATGTCGTCGGCGATCTGGAAGCAGAGTCCGAGTTTTTCAGCAAAGTCGCGTATGGCCTTGAGTCTCGGGTCGGAGTCGTCGGCTCCCGCGGCATATGCGCCCATAGATGCGCAGGCCACGAAGAGTGACGCGGTTTTGCGGCCGATTGTCTCCATGTAGGCCTGTTCGGAGAGTGAATGGAAACGCGCGTTGTAGACCTGGTCCAGTTCGCCGATCGAGAGCAGGCGTCCGAGTCCGGCAATTGTGTCGATGATGCGGAGGTCTCTGGTTTCGGACGCCAGGCGCAGGGAGGTTGCGGTGAAGAAGTCGCCGACGAGCACTGCTATGTGGTTGTCCCAGATGCCGTTGATAGTCGGTTCGTTTCGTCTGAGTTTCGATTCGTCGACCACGTCGTCGTGGATGAGCGATGCGTTGTGGAGCATTTCGACCGAGGCCGCGGCGTCGATGATACTGTCTGTCGATCGGGAGGCAAACAGTCTGGCGCTGAGCAGGACCATGATCGGACGCACTTGTTTGCCCTTGCGGCGCAGATACTCTTCGATTATCTTGTTCATCATCCTGTTCGGCGACGAAAGAGCCAGCATTATGCGTTGGTTCAGGCTCCTTAGTTCCGGAGCGATGGATTGCTGAATGATTTCGAGAGCTGATGGTGATTTGTCGGGCATTGCAGGGCTGTTGGCGTGGGTGGGATTTATCGGTCGAGAATGTTGGCGACAGCGGCCAGTGAGCCGGCGGCTGTCTGGTCGGGTCTGATCGGGGTCACGGTCACATAATTGCGGCGGAGCCAGTAGTTGTCGGAGGCTGGGTCTTCGGGCTGTTCGTCTTCGTAGACTCCGGTGAGCATGTAGAATCTGCGGCCGTGCGGGTCGGTGTATTCCTTGTATTCCTCGGTCCAGCGTCCGCGGGCGCATCGGGTGATTTTGATTCCGAGCGGGTCGCATCCGGCGGGGATGTTGACGTTCAGACACACCTGGTCCGGCAGTCCGTTGGCCATGACTTTGCCGATTATCTCCCGGACAAAGGGCATGGCGGGCTTGAAGTCGGCGTCGGCGCTCCAGTCGAGAAGCGAGAATCCGATGGCTGGCACGCCTATCATGCATGCTTCCATTGCGGCTCCCATGGTGCCGCTGTAGATGGTGGAGTTGCCGGAATTTGAGCCGTGGTTTATGCCCGATAGCATCAGGTCGGGGGTGCGTTTCAGGGCGGCGTGTATGCCGAGTTTGACACAGTCGACCGGAGTGCCGGTGACGGCATAGACGCGTGCCTGGCGATAGTCTGGCATAGCCTTGATCCGCAGCGGGGTGTCAATGGTGATGGCGCTCGACTGACCTGACTGGTGGGCGACGGGGGCCACGGCAACCACGTCGGCGTCAAGGCCTGAGTCGAGCACGCAGTCAATGAGACGGTGCAGGCCCGGGGCCTGCACTCCGTCATCATTGCTTATGAGAATAAGAGGACGTTGTCCTGTCATTTAAACCAGATGTTTGATCAGTTCGTCGCGGTCGCCCGGCAGAAGGTCTATCACCGGGATCTCGATCATGGTGTAGGCGCCCGGCCGCTGACGCATCGAGGCTCTGGCGGCTGCCACAAGGATCTGTCCGGTCAGCGCCGGGTTGTTGATGGCCATGTTGAATTCAAAGCGCTGCGATGGTGTGCGTCCCGAGGTGCCTTTGCGGACCATGTTGACGCCGTGGCCCATGTCGCGCACGTCGTCGACCGAGTCGACCTGGATCACGTGGGTCTCGTCAGAGGCGAAGTAGGGGTCTGCCTTCACGGCGGCGGTCACTTCGTCGAGGCTGGCGCCAGGAAGCAGTTCGACATAGACCATGCGCCGGTGCAGTCCGGTGCCGAGTGGGATTGTTACCGACAGGGCGTCTTTGACTCCGGCCTTCGAGCGCACACACACGCTGTGGCCCATGCTCATGCCCGGTCCGAAGTTGGTGTAGGTCACGCCCTTTGGAGCTGCGGCCAGCAGCAATGCCCTGACAACGGAGTCGCTGCCCGGGTCCCATCCGGCGGCTATCACCGCCGCGGTGCCGTGGGCCTTGGCCACGGTGTCAAGGCGTTCGCGCAGGCCGAGGATCGATGAGTGGATGTCGTAGGAGTCGACGGTGTTGATTCCTGCGGCCAGCAGTTTTTCGGCGTGCTCCTCGACGTGGCGTGTCGGGGTGGAGAGCACGGCCACGTCGACGTGGCCGAGATCGGCGATCTCTTCCACAACTTTGATGCCGGCCAGCTCTGCAGGCGGATTGGCCGCCGAGCGGCGCACTACTCCGGCCACTTCGAAGTCAGGGGCTTCGCACAGTGCGTCGAGCACATAGCGTCCGATATTTCCATAGCCGACAATGGCGGCGCGTATTTTTTTGTCTGTCATAGTTTGCTGACGATTTCTCTGGTGTCGCGGGCAATGGTCATTTCCTCGTCGGTGGGGATCACCACGACTTTCACTTTCGAGTCGGGCAGGGAGATGACTGTCTCGGTGCCGCGCACTGTCTTGTTGAGTTCCACGTCGAGTTCGACGCCCATGAATTTCAGCGGGGCGCACACGTTTTCACGCACTCCGGTCTGGTTTTCGCCCACACCGCCGGTGAACACGATGATGTCCAGTCCGCCCATTTCGGCGGCATATGCGCCGATGTATTTTGTTATGCGGTTTTCATACATTTCCAGGGCCAGGTGGGCGCGGGGATCGCCGGCGATGTCGGCGGCTTCGATCTCGCGCATGTCGTTGCTCATGCCGCTGATTCCGGCCACACCGCTCTCTTTGTTGATGATGCGCTGGATGTCGTTGCGGTCATATCCGTGGCGTTCCATCAGGTAGGTGAGCGCGCCGGGGTCGACGTCGCCCACGCGGGTGCCCATCATCAGGCCTTCGGTGGGGGTGAGTCCCATTGAGGTGTCGACGCTGCGTCCGCCGTCGACGGCGGTGATCGATCCGCCGTTGCCGATGTGGCAGGTCACGATCTTCTGGCTGGCGATGTCGACTCCGAGGAATTCACATACTCTCTGGCTCACGTAGCGGTGGCTGGTGCCGTGGAAGCCATAGCGGCGCACTCCGTCTTCTTCGTAAAATTTGTAGGGGAGGGCATACATGTAGGCTTTCGGCGGCATGGTCTGGTGGAAGGCGGTGTCGAACACGCCCACCTGCGGAACCGACGGCATCAGTTTGTCGATGGCTTCCACGCCGGTCATGTTGGCAGGGTTGTGGAGCGGAGCCAGGGGGTAGCATTCGCGCACCATCTGCTTGACTTCGTCAGTGATGAGCACCGATCCGGAGAATTTGGTGCCTCCGTGGACCAGACGGTGGCCGACGGCATTGATTTCGGAGTAGGACGAGATGCAGCCCACTTCAGGGTCTGTGAGCACGTTGAGGATCGCTTTTACGGCGCCGTCGTGGTCGGTGAGGCCAAGTTCGCGCACCTGCTTTGAGCCGTCGGCGAGTTTGAATTTGAGGAATCCGTCGGCCAGGCCGATCTTCTCGACTCCGCCTTCGGCCATGACGCGTTCGCCGTCGGTGTCGATCAGTTTATACTTCACGGAGCTGCTTCCGCAGTTGAGAACCAGTATTTTCATCTTGGTCAGGTTTTTGTGAGATGCTTGTTATTTCATGCCGATGGCCTGGTTGCAGGTCATGATGATGGTCTTGTAGATGTCTTCGGGGAATGCTCCGCGGCTCAGGTCGTTGACCGGAGCGGCAAGGCCCTGGAGGACGGGACCCACTGCCTGCACGCCGCCGAGGCGCTGCACAAGCTTGTAGGCGATGTTGCCGACTTCGAGCGACGGGAATACCAGCACGTTGGCGCGGCCGCTGAGGGTGGAGGCAGGAGCTTTTTGAGCTGCCACTGACGGGACTATGGCGGCGTCGGCCTGAAGCTCGCCGTCGATGATCAGTCCGGGGCAGATCTCGCGCGCCAGTCTGGTGGCTTCGATGACTTTGTCGACGCGTTCGTGGCGGGCGCTGCCTTTGGTCGAGAAGCTGAGCATGGCGATGCGCGGCTCGATTCCGGCGATGTCGCGTGCGGTGGCTGCGGAGCTGACGGCGATCTGTGCCAGCTGGCTGGCGTCGGGATCAGGCACCACGGCGCAGTCGGCGAAGACTATGATGCCGTCGGTGCCGAAGGGCAGGCCTTCGGGCAGGAGCATCAGGAACGCGCCCGACACGACGTCGATGCCCGGGGCGGTTTTGATCACCTGGAATGCGGCGCGGAGCACGTTGCCGGTGGTGTTCTGCGCGCCGGCCACCATGCAGTCGGCGTCGCCACCTTTGATCATGAGGCATCCGAGATAGAGTGGGTTGTGGGCTGTCAGACGGGCTTCTTCCATGCTGATGCCCTTTGACTTGCGGAGTGCGTAGAATATCGGTGCGTAGCGGTCGATCACTTGCTCGTCGGCCGGATTGACCATATTGGCTTTGGCGATGTTCTGGAGTTTCAGCTCGTTTGCCAGCTTGATGATTTCGTCAGGGTTGCCGATAAGGGTCACGTCTGCGATGCCGTCCGCGATGATGCGGTCGGCTGCGGTGAGAGTGCGAGGTTCGGTGCCTTCGGGCAGCACGATGCGCTGAGGGCAGGCTTTTGCACGCTCGGTCATTTTCTCAAAGAGAGTCATGGCTTATCTTTTAGTGGTTATAAATATGGTGCAAATTTACGAATTTATGCGCTAACTCAAAAAAAGATTTTGAGATGTGCGCATGGTCAGTCAAGCGGTGCGATTGTCTGTATGCCTCCGGTGGCGGGGTTGAATATGAGGTATGAGGGCGATTTTTTTGATGTGAACAATTCGGGGTCGAGACTGTAGGTGACGCCGAACTGGGCCATTTCGAAGTCTTGCGCGGCCAGTTGACGACCTCCGAAGCTTACGGTGGCGCGGGCTGTGCCCGGAATGCAGTATGGCACGCCGTTGCGGGGCATTTTCTTGGTTTCTCCTTTATCGTTGACCGGCATGGTGCCGCGGGCGGTCACCTGCAGGTCGAGGTAGATAGGGGCGCCTCGCAGGTCGTCGGCTTCCACAGGTCCGGCGGTGTTGCTCAGTCGCCCGATTATGTGGCGGTCGAGTTCCTGGCCGGGAGTGACGGTGTAGGTGATGACCTGGGTTGATGTCTGGCGTGTGCCGAGAAACATCGCGGTTAGCGCTTCTTCTTGTGCATCAAGGTTTTTGAGGATTATTTTCAGGGCTTCGCCGTCGGGCATCTGATCGGCCTGGCCAGTGAGGTAGTCGTTGCGGCTTGCGCGTATCTCCATGATGCGTGCGGCTGCGAGTTCGGCTTTTTTTGCCTGCGATGAGCTTTGCACCATTTCGGCCGTGAGGGCGCGGCGGGCGTCGGGTCCGTCGAGCGGGGTTGGCTGCGGGTCGCGCGGCTGGGGAAGGGCTGGCTGCTGCTGTTCGGCGATGCGGTCGGTGTTGATGGCCAGCGGCATGCCGCGTCGGCCGGGGAGTATGAACGGAGAGGCCGCGCTTTTGAGGGTGACTAGATATTGGGAGGCGTCAGGGTAGGTGACTCCTTCGGCCGCGCGGGG
>CAMWTI010000074.1 GCA_947177135.1 uncultured Porphyromonadaceae bacterium
CCATAGGCTCCGTCAGCAGATCCGCCAGACGGGTTTCGCCGCTGACCACTGCTTCTCGGCTGACGCTGAACCGGGGCACACCGTCCATAACATCAAGCAACGTCGCTTCGTCGAGCTTGCGCAATGCCTCCGTTGCTTTCGGGTTGAACAGAATCTGCGACGCTTCGAGTGCAGCCTGATAATCGGCCTCGGAGTGAACCATAATGGTAATCTCTTTGGCCAGACGCTTCTGCAGAGGACGCAATCCGGGATCAGCTTTCTGCTCCTCGATCAGCTGCTCCACCTCCTCTCGAGTGAGGGTAGTGAAGATCTTGATATATTTTTCAGCGTCGGCGTCAGTGACATTGAGCCAGAACTGATAGAATTTATAAGGAGATGTGTAACGGCGGTCAAGCCACACGTTGCCACTTTCTGTCTTACCGAACTTTCCGCCATCGGCCTTGGTGATCAGCGGACAGGTCAAGGCAAATGCCTCGCCGCCTTCAGTGCGCCTGATCAATTCCGTGCCAGTGGTGATATTGCCCCACTGGTCAGAACCGCCTAACTGCAGCCGGCAGTTTTTGTGGCGATACAGATACAGGAAATCATATCCCTGAAGCAACTGATATGAGAACTCCGTGAACGACATGCCTTGCTGACTTTCGCCGCTCAGACGTTTCTTCACTGAATCTTTAGCCATCATATAGTTGACGGTTATATGTTTGCCTATGTCACGGATGAAGTTCAGGAAACCATAGTCTTTCATCCAGTCATAGTTATTGACCAGTTCGGCAGCATTCGGCGCGTCTGAGTCAAAATCGAGAAAACGGGCGAGCTGAGCCTTGATTGCGTCTTGATTGTGGCGCAACGTTTCTTCATCAATGAGTTTGCGCTCCTGACTTTTCATCGAGGGATCACCGATCATGCCGGTCGCTCCACCCACCAGAGCCAGAGGCTTATGACCGGAGCGCTGGAAATGCTTCAGCATCATCACTCCGACCAAATGACCGATGTGCAACGAATCAGCAGTAGGATCAATGCCAAGATAGGCCGTGGCCATACCTTTTTTCAATTCCTCTTCAGTCCCGGGCATCATGGTGTGAATCATGCCTCTCCAGGTAAGTTCTTCTATAAAGTCCATATATAGCACTGATAAGTATGTTTCAAAATAATTTTCTCTGTGATGATTTCACAAGTGCAAAGGTAAGTATTTTTTTGCAGATAAGCGGCAATTTTTTCATTTGAATTCATGCAAGGCTTTCTCAAAAGCACGGATTGACTGAGATTTACGCAACTGCTTCATTATGCGTGGCGGAAAATCCGGATCGACATATTCGACAAAAGCCTGCACATGTCTGATAATCTGAAGATCGCCACACATCGTTTCTGAATATTGCTGCAACAACCGCTCCAGCACCAGCCTAAGATGACTGATCCGTCGCTGTATGCCCCAGACTTCTTTCGAGCGCCATTCTTCTATCATTGACGGACGGGCAATTAGACCTCGTCCGACCATCACACCATATATATTGTTATATGTGTCGATCTGGAGCGGCGAATATATCCCGCCGTTATATACTATCTTATGCCTTATCGAATCTGTCATTTCAGCAAAACATTCCATGTTGACCGGCCCCTTATATCCATGGATCGCCAGACGAGGATGAATCGTCACATGATTCAGTTTCATGCTGTTCAAAATCGGCATAATTGTTTTCCATTCATCATAAGAAGTCACACCAGGGCGCATTTTAACCGAAAGATCAAGTCCGAAGTCACACTGGGCCACAAGCTCCATCACCTCCGGACGTGCCACTATAGCAGCTCCGCGCCCACGATTCAATTGAGGCGGAAACGGACAACCCAGATTAAGATCAAGGCTATGATATCCGGCTCCCGACACAGCTTCCGCTATTATTTTCAACTCATCGACAGAACGAAAAATAGCCTGCGGAATCAATCGAATATTTTTATTAAGCGGAGAAGTTATGTCACGCAGCTCCTTGGCTCTGACCATACCGTTCTCAACTCTCAGAAACGGTGAAAAATAAGCATCGGCGGCGCCATAGACGCCGGCATGTATACTTCGCCAGGCCGCATCCGTCAGCCCCTGCATCGGCGCGACAAAAACGTTCATAACAGCAACGACAAAACCAGCGGCGTCAACAACGCTGTAAATAATCCGTTGAGCGTCAGGCCCAGCGATGAAAACGCGCCATATCGCATACCATATCTCTCTATGGCGGCTGCCGTACCGACGGCATGAGATGCCGTACCGACCGAAAGGCCTCCGGCAATCTGGCTTTTGATCCGACTCAGTCTGACCATCTGGAATCCGGCCATTCCACCAAAAATCCCCGTGCAGACCACAACTGCGGCAGTCAGCGCTGGCAAACCTCCGGCCGTAGCCGAAATTTCCATTGCGATAGGAGTGGTAACTGCTTTCGGGGCCAGAGACAGCACAACTTCACGCGACGCGCCGAAAAGCTTGGCCACAAGCACCACGGATATTATTCCGGCCACACATCCGGCAAGCTCTGACAACAACAATGGGAAAAGCTGCTTGCGAATACTTTCAAGTTGACGATACAACGGAACTCCAAGCGCGACCACAGCTGGCTTCAGCCAGAATTCAATATACTCTCCGCCTTCAGAATACACATCCGGCGACACATCTGCCACAAGCAACACCACAATCAGCACCGTAATAGTCACAAGGATAGGGTGGAGCAGAGCAATCCCCGTGCGACGCTGCAACTGTTTGGATGCAATAAACACAAGGAATGTCAGTGCGATCAGAAAATACTTGTTTTGAAAAAATTCCATTATTTTTGCTTTGAACGCCGAGACAAGAAATGACGACAGATCTGATGTGTCTGCCCTGTGACTGCAATAATAATAAAAGTACTGACGATGGTAGCAACTGTTATAGGAATCCACTCACGAGATATTATTCCAAAACAGCGCATCACGCCGACTCCGGCTGGCACAAAGAAAAAGCCAAGGTTACGAACCAGAAAATCAGCGGCTTTATCCACCCACTCAAGGCGTATCCACCCAATTTTCAATGAGATAGCCAAAAATATCATACCGACTATACTTGACGGCACAGGAACTCCGGTGAGCCATACCACAAGCTCACCAAACGCTAAAAATGCGAAAAGCACGGCACATTGCAGAATCATGGGCGCAAAGTTACTCCAAAATTCGCAATGTGACGCGCTTCAGATTCTTTTTTTTAGGCCAAAATACGCCTTTTGAAACGAACTTAGGGCCGATTCGACAAAAATACTAATTGCAGGGTCGCATATCATAGAGTGATATGCAATGCGAATTCGCATTTTTATCGAATCGGCTCTTAATCATTCCATCGAAGCGAAATGCTCGCGTAACTTTGCTTCAAGAATGTCGGCCTGATGAAGCCCGGACGCACGCCAAATCGGCTCACCACCTTTAAATATAATCAGGGTGGGGACTGACCGCACCCGATAACGGGCAGCGAGAGCCTGATTCTGGTCAACGTCTATCTTCAGGATATTCGCATTGTCTCCGACTGACTCTTTGACTTTTTCAAGAACAGGACCTTGCATCTTGCATGGACCGCACCATGTGGCATGAAAATCCACCAATGTCGGCTTATCGCCGCCAATCAATTTGTTAAAGTCATCCATATTGTCCAATTTAAAGGATTTTGATTAATCTGTCTATTCCTTTATATAACTGATATGGCGACAATAATGTTCAGACAAAACTCATGGAAAGAGGGCAAGGCAAAACCGTCGCAAAGCCACACTGCAAATAATCATGGCGTACACAAGTTAACATAATGCCCATTATGGGCAAAGTGTCATTTCAATGCCAGGCCGTCTGGTTCAAGCGTGATCCGGTGAGATTTATATAAAAAGCCTATCGCTTTTTTAAAATCTTTCTTGCTGCATCCAAGTTCACGGGCAATCACCTCTGGCGTTGATTTGTCACACAAAGTCGTGCGCCCGCCATTTCGCTCAAGCAGTTCTATCAGGCGGTCTGCCACCGAGTGTGCGCGCTCACCATTCGAGCCTTTCAGCGTCACATCAATCTTTCCGTCATCACGCACCTTCTTCACATATGCGATGATCTTCGAGCCGATCTCAGGATGCTCGATAAGTTCATCGGCATACAGCATGCCGGCAAACAGGTTGTCGACAATCACTTTATATCCGATGTCCACACGCTGCCACACCAGCACATTCACTTTTTGATGTGCTTCATACTCTGGGAATGTATTTCCAAGAAATTTTTCAATCTTCGATGATGCCACAATTCGTTTTGTCGCATAATCCAGATAAGCATATACTAGATAATACTTATCACGCATCATTCTGTCTCGCTGCTCATTAAACGGGCAAAGCAGATCCTTCCCGGAAATACCCCAGTCTAAAAAAGCGCCCATTCGTGGATTAACATCCACCACCCGCAAAAAGCCAAAATCTCCAACCGCAACAGCCGGAGTCTCCGTCGTGGCTATCAGTCTGTCTTCCGAATCATTATAAACAAACACATCTATCTCGTCACCAGGCGCCGGCACTCCTGACAGATAACGTGACGGAATCAGTATTTCCACGCCGTTTCCTCCGTCAAGATAAGCCCCGAAATCGGTGAGGCGATTTATTTTCAATCGGTTATATTGTCCTATTTTTAGCATATTACAAATTGATTATTATCCTGCAAAGATACATTTTAACATCATATTAAACAAATCATATCCAACATTTGTATTATGTAAAACGACCAAAACACTTTAATATGAAGCGCAAACATCTGACCCACTTCCTCATATGCGTTTTGATGGCAGGATTACTCATGCCGTCAATGACATCCTGCTCATCCATGCGCGGACATTGGGGCCTCGAAGGTGAATATCCTGGCGACGGCACATATCCCCCACCCGGCCATATTCATCACCACAAGGCCAACAATCACAAAAAACATTCAAAAAAGCACAAGAAGCATAAAAAACACAAGAAATGCCATCACTGCGACTTCTGACAAGTGACTAATTAGCATTTTGTCGAACCTGCTCTAACAGACAGCTATTTTCTCGATGACATATACGACCACACCGGCCAGATATCCAAGAAGCGCGAGCCATGAAAAATTCCGGAGATACCAGCCGAAACTGATGCGTTCAAGACCCATGGCGATCACACCAGAGGCCGATCCGATGATCAGAATCGAGCCACCCACTCCGGCGCAATAGCTCAGCAACTCCCAGAACGTGCCGTCAATCACAAAATTTGCAGCATAGCCGACGGCGGCAGGATCAGCAACAGGATACATGCCAATAGCCGCAGCGACAAGAGGTACATTATCAACGATTGAAGAAAGCACCCCGAGCAGCGATGCTATTATATAGACATCGTGTATATGCTCATCAAATGCCGATGCGATATAAGCCAGCACGCCAGACACCTGCAACACGGCCACAGCCATAAGTATGCCGAGAAAGAAAAGAATCGACGGCATGTCAACCCGTGCTATGACTTTCGGAATTCTGTGCTGCCGGGCTTTTTCAAGCATCTTCTTGGAATTATAGAAAATCTCCGTGAAAGTCCACAATACGCCGAGCACCAACAGAATACCGATAAAAGGAGGCAAATGGGTAATCGTTTTGAACAGCGGAACAAATATCAAACCACCTACTCCGAGAAAAAACATAGCGTTCTGCTCACTGCGCGAAATCGAAAGATCGGGGGCTGCAAAAGGCAGAGCCTGAGGCAATTCTCCATGCAAACGGCGCGAAATGAACCATACTGGAACAACCATACTCACCAGAGAAGGCAACAACACGTACCCCAATAGCGACTGGGCTGTCACATTGCCTTTAACCCACAGCATAATAGTGGTAACGTCGCCGATCGGCGACCACGCGCCTCCGCTGTTGGCGGCAATAACGATAGCGCCGACATAAAGCCACCGTTCCTTCTGATGGGCAATCAGCTTGCGCAGCAACATCACCATCACAATTGTGGTGGTGAGATTATCCAGAATAGCAGACATAATGAATGTGGTGAACGATATGATCCACAACAACCGACGCTTGCGTCGGGTAACAATTCTTTCGGTTATGATCCTGAATCCTCCGTGCACATCTATAAGTTCGACTATGGTCATGGCTCCCAGCAAGAAAAAAAGCGTTTGCGTGATCTCTCCCATCTGGGCTATGATATCGACATCAAGCACATAAGCCATGGTCTGCTGCGCGAGCGGCAGACCCGCCAACGACGGATTGTCAGCAAGAAAGCGCTGGAAACTCTCTGGTGCGGCAATCGGCACTATCTCGGCCGACCCCAACGCATACATGCACCACATCACCATTCCCAACAGCAAAGCGGTGGCAGTCTTATCCACCCTCAGCGGGTGTTCGAAAGCGATACACAAATAGCCTATAACAAAGACTATTAGCAACGGTATAAGCATACAAGCAAGCTGATTTTTTTGTTCTGACACGGCAAAGTTACTAATTTTCGGTGAATTTTTCGTAAATTTGCATCATGATAAAAACAATTCATCATGACGTGCCGTTCCAACTTGAAAGCGGAAAGGTATTGTCCAGGCTCGATATTGCATACCATACCTTCGGGGAGCTCAACAACGAGCATGACAATATCGTGTGGGTGTGCCACGCACTAACCGCCAATTCCGATGTCGATGACTGGTGGCGCAACACTGTCAGGACAGGCAGCTTTCTTGATCCGGAGAAATACTTCATAATTTGTGCGAACGTGCTCGGATCATGTTATGGAACAACCGGCCCACTGTCATTAAATCCCGCTACCGGCGAACCATACTATCACGATTTCCCTGAGTTTACCGTCCGCGACATTGTCGGCGTGCATCAGATTCTGGCCGAAAAGTTCGGGATCAGGCGCGTGAAAATGATGATCGGGTCATCGCTTGGCGGATTCCAGTGCATGGAATGGGCGCTGATGCAGCCTGACTTCGCCGAATCAGTTGTACTTATAGCCACCTCGTCTGAAACAAAGCCTTGGGCAGCTGCGTTCAACGAAAGCCAGCGCATGGCCATTGAGGCCGACACAACCTTCAGACAACGGTCGCCACTGGCTGGACTGACAGGCATGGGCGTGGCGCGATCACTCGCCCTGCTGAGCTATCGCGGCCCTGACGCATACAATCTGACCCAGACCGACAATAACAGCCCGGAGACACCGTTTTCACGACGCGTGCATTCCTATCAGCGTCACCAGGGCAAAAAACTGACAGAACGATTCAACGCATATTCATACTATCGACTGAGTCAGGCTGTAGACTCACATAACGTGGCCAGAAACCGCGGAACAATGTCGGAAACGCTCCGCGCATTCAAACCGCGAACAATGATCGTGGCAATCACATCCGACATTCTATTCCCGCCGTCAGACCATCAGGACCTGGTTAATTTCATCCCCGATTCAGAATATCATGTGATCGATTCGGCATTCGGACACGACGGATTTTTGATCGAACATGAACAGCTCAATAGTCTGATCCTTAAATTCCTCAACAATGATTGACAAACAGATAAAAATAGGCCTTTTCGGGTTCGGCACTGTCGGACGCGGATTGTTCGATCTGCTGGAGACAACCCGTCCGGCCAACGTCACATTGCACCGTATCTGCGTCAGACACGCCGGAAAAGACCGCGGAGTGAAGGCTGATTTCACCACTGACCCGGAAAAAATTTTCAACGATCCTGAAATCAACTGCATTGTGGAGCTTATTGACGATGCCGAAGCAAGCTATACCATAGTGCGTCGCGCGCTGTCCGAGGGTAAGACAGTCGTGTCCGGCAACAAAAAAATGCTGGCACGCCATATTGAAGAACTGATCGAACTGCAGGCCGCGACTGGCAGCACTCTGCTCTATGACGCATCAGCATGCGGATCGATCCCGGTCATACGCAATCTCGAAGAGTATTACGACAATGATCTGCTGATATCCGTCAAAGGCATTCTGAACGGATCGTCAAACTATATCCTCACCAAAATCTTCAACCACGGAATGACCTATGGCGATGCCTTGCAGAAAGCGCAGGAAGCCGGATTCGCCGAAAGCGACCCGAGTCTCGACGTCGACGGATGGGATTCCCTCTACAAACTGATCATAATAACGGTACACGCATTCGGCACATACGTTGCGCCGGAAAAAATTTTCACATACGGCATTTCATCACTGTCAGACCATGACATCCGCTTCGCCCGCGAAAAAGGCAGGCGGATCAAACTGGTGGCACACGTCGAAAAACTTCCGGGCAACAAACTCACGATGTGCGTCATGCCGCAACTGATCTCCACTAATAAATACATTTATTCTGTCGACGACGAGTTCAACGGCGTTGTGATCAAAGGTCTCTATTACGACAAGCAGTTCATGTTCGGGCGCGGAGCAGGCGGTCATCCTACCGGCTCAGCCATCCTGAGCGACATAACAGCCTGCCTATATAACTACAAATATGAATACAAAAAGCGCAACTCAGGCCCGATGCCTGAATTTACGGACGACATCAGCTTCCGTGTTTACTTCCGTTACAACTTGCCTCATCAGCTGAAATTGCTCCCTTTCTCCCGGATATACGAAAGCTACACGTCTGAAGAATATAATTACGTTGTCGGCCAGATATCACTCGACGACCTTCGCATGGCTGCTCCGGAACTGCGTCGCCACAACGTTTTTGTCGCCGCATATCCTCGCGATTGACTTAATCCACCATAATTTAAAAATAATAGTTTCTCCCCCCCTACACTTTCCCACACATGACCATCAAACACTCCATGCTTTATGCTGCCATCGGCATTGCGGCAATATGCAGCCCGCTGACCTCTATGGCCGAGATCAACAGCAAACCGTTCACCGTGCCGGAACTCCGCCAATGGAACGGAGGCGAAGGCAAGTTCACCCCATCAGCGGAATCCCGCATCGTGTACTCTTCAAAAAATCCCAAACTCGAACAAATCGCACGTCAGCTCAGTCAGGATTACACGACATTTGCCGGAACCGGACTGAAACTGTCCCCCGATGCAAAAGCCAAGGCAGGCGACATCCGCCTCATCCTCAAACCAAGCAAAAAAGGGAATCAGGAAAAATACACCCTCAGCATTGACAAAAACGGCGTTGTGATCACAGCCCCGACCACCGAAGCCCTGATCTGGGGCACCCGCACCCTGCTGCAGATGGTCGAACAGAGTCAGGATCTATCACTCCCATACGGCACAGCTGTCGACTATCCCGAATTTGCATTTCGTGGCTTCATGATTGACTGCGGACGCAAATACATTCCGATGGACTATCTGAAAATGCTGGTCGACGCCATGGCCTACTATAAGATGAACGTGCTCCACGTACATCTCAACGACAATGGGTTCAAATATTATTTTGACGATGACTGGGACAAGACGCAGGCTGCCTTCCGCATGGAAAGCGACCTGTACCCCACCCTCACAGCCCGCGACGGATCATATTCCAAACAAGAATTCAAAGACCTGATCACATATGCAGCTGAAAAAGGCGTGGAAATCATTCCTGAAATCGATTTTCCGGCCCATTCGCTGGCATTCACCCGTCTGCGGCCTGAAATTGCAAGCACCGGACGTAATGGCCGGGACCATCTTGACATAGACAATCCGCAGACATATGAATTCATGGACAGCCTGCTGGCTGAATATATCGGTGGACCTGATCCGGTATTCTCAGGCAAGAGATTCCACATCGGCACTGACGAATATCAGGGCGATTCGATCACAATGGAGAAGTTCCGCGCATTCACCGACCGCTACATCCGCTTTGCCGAACAGCATGGCAAACAAGCCTGCATCTGGGGTTCGCTCACACACGCAAAAGGACAGACACCGGTCAAGGTCGACGATGTGCTAATGTACGGCTGGAGCAACGGTTATGCCAACCCTAAAGAAATGATCGACATGGGCTATAAAATGGTATCCATCCCTGACGGATATGTCTACATTGTCCCGTCAGCCGGATATTATTATGACTACCTCAACAGCCAGATGCTATACGAACACTGGACCCCGGCCAACATTGGCGGACATGTGTTCGAGGGCGACACCGTCAAAAACATGATCGAAGGAGGAGCCTTTGCTGTGTGGAATGACCATCCCAACAATGGAATCACAGTCAAAGACATCCACCACCGAGTGATGGATGCGCTCCCGACCATGGCCGCCAAGACATGGAGCGGCGACGCAGTGACCGTGCCCTACTCCGAATTCCGCCAAAAATCACAATTGCTCAGCGAAGCTCCCGGCGTGAATTATCTCGGACGCTATGCAGCAGGCAAGCCCGGCACCACGGTGCTCGAACAGGCCGTCGTGCTTCCCGGATCCACAATGCCGATACCTGAGATCGGCTATGACTACACCGTAGAATTCAATCTTGAAGGCCTTGACGAAAAAAAAGGCACCGCGCTTTTCGAAAGCCCGGAAGCAACGTTTTGGCTTAGCGATCCTATCAGCGGACAGATGGGCTTCAGTCGCGAAGGAAAACTCGTCACTTTCCGCCAGGACATACGCCCTGGCGAAAAAATGACGGTGAAAGTCACAGGCGACAACAAAGGAACACGCCTGTACGTCAACGGACAACTGGTCGACGACATGAACACCAGATGGGTCAGCTGGAACGGCGGCAAAAACAAAATGGCCGACGTGCGCACTCTCGTGTTCCCCCTCCACAAAGCTGGCGATTTCAAAAGCAAAATCACCGGACTCAAAGTAACCAATTCTGTTAACTAAGTCTTTTTACCGACACTAAAAAAGGGCCGCGGAACATCCGCGGCCCTATGTAATATACTGTCAATGACATTCAAAGCTCTGTTCGCAACATTCGGGTGCAAACTCAACTATGCCGAAACTTCAACCGTGGCCGAAATAATGGCCCGACGCGGCATCACCCGCATCCAGCCAGGAGAAACGCCCGACATATGCGTGATCAACACCTGCTCGGTCACAGCGGAAGCCGACAAAAAATGCCGGCGCCTCATCCGTTCTCTGGCATCACGCTATGCCGGTGCGACCATAATTGTCACCGGTTGCTATGCGCAACTGAAACCGATGGAAGTCGCGTCCATACCCGGCGTCGACCTTGTTGTCGGGGTGAATTCCAAACTCCAGATCGCCGACTATCTGGAGCAATGGCTAAAAGACCATACCCGGCGCGTTGAGGTGACAGCCACACGTGAATTAAACGAATTCATGCCGTCATGCTCACGCGGTGACCGCACACGCTACTTCCTTAAAGTTCAGGACGGTTGCAACTACTGGTGTAGCTATTGCACGATTCCGGCTGCACGCGGACGTTCCCGTTCAGGCTCTATTGACGATCTGGTGAAACAAGCGCGCGAAGTAGTCCGTAACGGAGGCAAAGAGATTGTGATCACAGGCGTCAACATTGGCGACTTCGGCTATGGACGCGACGACAGCTTCATTGACCTATGCGAAGCTCTTGACACGGTTGACGGCATCGAGCGCTACCGCATAAGCTCCATCGAACCTAACCTGCTCACCGATGAGCTGATAGATTTCACTGCCGGAAGCAAACGGTTCATGCCACATTTCCACATACCGCTCCAATGTGGAAGTAATGACGTGCTGAAGCTTATGCGCCGCCGCTATGACACCGACTTGTTCCGTCATAAAATTGAAAAAATCAGATCTGTCATACCTGATGCGTTCATTGGAGTTGACCTTATTGTCGGATCAAGAGGAG
>CAMWTI010000075.1 GCA_947177135.1 uncultured Porphyromonadaceae bacterium
ATTTCAGAATTGACGGATTGACCGATGCGTGGAAGCGGATGCCGCCTTTGTACGGGCCGATGGCTTTGTTGAACTGCACTCGGTAGCCGAGGTTGGTCTGAACGTCGCCTTTGTCGTCGATCCATGTGACGCGGAATGTTATTATGCGGTCAGGCTCGACCATGCGTTCGATGATGCGTGCCTTTTCAAATTCGGGGTGTTGGTTGTAGACGTCGGCCACGCAAAGGAGCACTTCTTTGACGGCCTGCAGATACTCTTTTTCGCCGGGGTGTTTGGCCTCGAGCGAACTCATGATTTTATTAATGTCCATAGTGAATTAAGGTTATAGAGATGTTTTTTATTTGTTTACTTGATATTTCGTGTCGCCTTCGCGCAGGTATGCTACGATCTGGCGGGCGGCTGCTATTCCGGCGTTGATGTTGGCTTCAGAGGTTTGCGCTCCCATTTTCTTGGGCGTGAAGAATACTCGTTTGCCAAAGCGTTCGGTCATTTCGTCGGCTGCGTCAGGACGCACGTCGGCCACATATCTGATGTCCGGACGCGCTTCGAGAGCGCGGATCAGTCCGGGTTCGTCGATCACTTCCTTACGGGCAGTGTTGACCAGAATGCCTCCGGATGGCATGAGCGAAACCAGATCGAAGCCGACTGAACCTCGGGTTTCGGTGGTGGCCGGAATGTGGAGCGACACAACTTTATTTTCGGAGTAAAGTTGCTCGACTGAGTGGACCGGTTTGACTCCGGCGGCAGTGATCGCTTCGTCTGGGCAGAATGGGTCGAGTGCCGAGACGGTCATGCCGAAGCCTTTGGCAATGCGGGCCACGTTTCGGCCAACCTGGCCGAAAGCATGGATGCCGAGGGTCTTTTCTTTGAGTTCGGAGCCGGAGGTGCCGTCATATTGATTGCGGGCGGCCATGACAAGCATGCCGAATACCAGTTCGGCCACTGCGTTGGAGTTCTGTCCTGGCGTGTTTTCCACGATCACTCCATGTGCAGTGGCTGCCGCCAGATCCACATTATCGTATCCGGCGCCGGCGCGCACCACAATCTTGAGCGTTCGGGCCGCATCGAACACTTCGGTGTCGACTTTGTCTGAACGTACAATCAGGGCATCGGCATCGGCCACAGCTTCAAGGAGTTGCTGTTTGGAGGTGTATTTTTCAAGCAGTTCAAGGGTCATTCCTGCCTCTTCCACCACTTTGCGTATGCCGTCAACGGCCACTGCGGCAAACGGCTTTTCGGTCGCAACGAGTACTTTCATAGCGCGTTGTTTTGTTTGTCAGTGTTTTGCTTCGAATTGTTTCATGCAGTCAATGAGTGCTTCGACGCTTTCAAGCGGAAGAGCATTATAGAGTGACGCACGGAATCCTCCGACGCTGCGGTGTCCCTTGATGCCCATCATGCCTTTTGACGTGGCAAATTCGGCGAATTCGCCTTCTAATTCTTTGTATTCGGGCGCCATCACAAAGCAGACGTTCATGATTGAGCGGCTATCGGCTTGGGCTGTGCCGACAAACATGCGGCTTGAATCAATCGCGTCATATAGACGGGCCGCTTTTTCTTCGTCAGCCAGCATCAGCTTGTCGATGCCGCCAAGCTCCTTGTAGTAACGCAGTGTCTGCAGGGCAGAGAAGATCGGCAATACAGGGGGAGTGTTGAACATCGAGTCTTTTTTAACGTGAGTGCGATAATCGAGCATTGTTGGGATCGCGCGGTCAACGTGGCCCAACGCGTCGTTTTTCACAATCACAAGAGTCACGCCGGCAGGGGCAAGGTTTTTCTGCGCTCCGGCGTAGATGAGGTCGTATTTGCTTACGTCGACCGGACGGCTGAAAATGTCGGAACTCATGTCAGCAACCATAGGCACGGGCGAGTCTGGGTCTTTGCGCAACTCTGTGCCGTAGATGGTGTTGTTGGATGTATAGTGGAAATAATCGGCATCAGCCGGAATTATAAAATCTGTCGGTACGAAGTTGA
This sequence comes from uncultured Porphyromonadaceae bacterium, assembly GCA_947177135.1. Classification (GTDB taxonomy): domain Bacteria; phylum Bacteroidota; class Bacteroidia; order Bacteroidales; family Muribaculaceae; genus UBA3263. The sequence continues at coordinate 1,975 of CAMWTI010000075.1, forward strand.
AATTAGATTCTTTTGATGAAGCGACAACATCGACGTCGCCAAACAGGCGCGCTTCTTTGATCGCGTTGACGGCCCATGTGCCGGTTTCAAGATAGGCGGCTTTCTTGCGCAGCAGGTTGAAAGGCACCATGCAGAACTGCATGCTTGCGCCTCCGCCAAGCCAGAGAACAGTGTAGCCTTCTGGCACTTGCAGCAACTCCTTGACCAAAGCTGAAGCCTCTTCGATCACGGCGGTGAACTGCTTGCTACGATGCGAAACTTCAAGCAGTGACAGGCCCATGTCGGCAAAGTTGAGCACGGCATCGGCCGTGTTCTTGATCGTGTACTGGCTCAGAATTGAAGGGCCGGCAAAAAAGTTATGTTTTTTCATGTGGCAGGTTTGATTTTGGGTTAATATCACGTGGCAAATATAGACTGAATTTTCCAATCCGACAAATAAAAAATCATGTTATTTAACCTGATTTCTCCAATCTGCTGAATCTATAGCCGATAGTGGACGAAAATCAATGTCTGGATGTAGCGGCAGATATGATTTCTGTTCCGGTCATGAGTATGAACCGAATCGGCCACACTGGCGTTGTCATAGTAAAAGCCAAAACAAGAGTATTACAACGGAATATGAACAAGAAAAAGACCAATAAATTTGATGAACAGCGCTACCCAGGTGTTGCTGTAGACGCTGCTGACAGTGACATTGTCACTCCAAAAATGGAACGGGACTATACCCGTAGTCTCAACAACAATCCACGCAACAGCGGCGACTGATTTTCGCGTCTGTCTGTAAATTCACGCAGGAGGCCCGCTCGACTTCAGTAGTGGTCGCCTCCTGCTGCAATATATATAATAAGCGTGGATAGTGTTGTTATAGCAACCTCTCGCGCTCGGTCGGCTCGGCGTCGGTCATCGTATAGTCGCCGAGACTACCTTCTCTTGCTTGGATGCAGATGTAGGTCATCGGCGCAGCCGACATGCACCAGATGTTGCAGTCACATCCGGTTGAACCTGCAATACTCATTTAATACTCTCACAGTCTTATGTTTCTCGGTATGTTAGATTGCCATCTCAAAAATTCTTTGTAACTTTGCATAAATAGCAACCGTAAAAATCTGAATATGGCCAAAACGGATTTGCCCCAAGTCAGCGATGCCGCCAAACCACTATTCCCCGGAATTCCCGAGCAGCAGTTGCAGGCCTGGCCAGCCTTCAGAGGACTGCCGCCAGAGTTCTTTGTTTATTTCAGACATGAAAGAGAACCTTTCGCCTATATTAAATAATCCTTACGAGGAACCACGATACCATTATGACGCAGACCTTAATGGGAATCTTGATTATAGCAAGATTTTAGATGGCCGGCGTCCGTACTATTCCCATATCGGTATCGCTCCCGACAGGCCGGAAAGCGCTCTTTTTACAATGGTGGATATCGGCTCCGATGATCCCAATGCGCCATTTATAAATCTAATTCGTGAGGAGGTAAAGAGATGGCGCATTGCCGGTTATCCGAAAACCACACGTGTAACCCGTGAGCTTTTGAATTTTTGGTTTAACAACCCTGACAGGCAGAACTTCCAGAAGCTGTTTTTTTGCCAGCGCGAAGCTGTTGAAACTGCGGTATATCTCAACGAGGTTGCCGATTTTGACCCGAACATAGGCCGCGAGATTCTGCGACAACTCAACGAGCGAGTTGAAACCGTCTCTGATTTTTATGAAGATGTATTGCCCCGAACAGCTTTTAAAATGGCAACCGGAACCGGCAAGACTGTTGTCATGGCGATGCTCATTCTTTATAACTACATCAATAAAAAGGTTAATGTACAGGACACGCGTTTTGCCGATCATTTTCTGATTGTGGCTCCCGGCATAACCATCCGCGACCGTCTCGGAGTCCTTTTTATTGATGACAGTAGCTGCAGCGATTTTACGAAAACCGACTATTACCATGTCCGCAACCTTATTCCCCGCACATACGAAGCTCATATTGGCGGTCTGAATAGTTCCGTTACCATTACAAACTATCACCAATTCGAGCCAAAAGGTTACTCTGGAAAGAAGTCCAGCCCACTGGATGGCAAATTTGCTTACCAGAGTGGAGAAGGCATGGTCAAGCAAGTAGAAAAGGAAAGCTATGCTTCCGTTATTTCCCGAGTGCTGGGCCGTATGCCCAAAAGCAAGCGCATTCTCGTTATCAACGACGAAGCGCACCATTGCTATTTGCCTCGTAAAAAAGATAGCAAAGGTTCAGCAGAGGACGAAGCAGAAAACGCAATCGCAATGGTGTGGTATGAAGGCATTCGTCAACTAAAGAAGTTGGGCTATAAGCTCCAACACGTCTACGATCTTTCGGCAACGCCTTATTACCTCAAAGGATCCGGCTATGTGGAGTATTCCTTGTTCCCGTGGGTCGTCAGCGACTTCGGTCTTGTCGACGCCATTGAGAGCGGTCTCGTTAAGATTCCGTTCCTGCCGGCAGTTGATGATTCGCATGCACTTGATGAGCCGGTTTTGCGAAACATATATGAACATATTTCAGACGAGCTTCCAAGGAAAGGACAAAAGAAAGCCCGCAAGGAAGCAAAAGAAAAAGGCGAGATATCAATAGGTGAAGCTCCTCCCAATCTACCGTCGCTACTTGGCGTTGCTCTTGATCAGTTCGTGAAGGACTATGAAGAATATAATCGCGGCACCCGACAGGACGGGGAAGAGGCCGCCAATGTATTCTCTACGCCGCCAGTGTTTATTATTGTCTGCAACAATACAACTGTCAGCAAGGAGGTTTTCAAATATGTTGCCGGTTACGAATCTGTGTCTGCCGATGGAAATACCGTTTACATTGACGGGCATTTTCCAATATTCTCCAACTATAAAGATGGCATACCGCTCAATCGTCAACCAAGCTTACTGATTGACAGTGCCGCTATTGACAATGCCGGCGGCGTGATCAGCAACGAATTTAAGAAAGTATTTCGCGATGAAATCGGCAATTTCAAACGCGAATACGCACAACTTCATGGCGCCGGAAGTGCCGACGCTCTATCCGATGAAGATATTCTTCGAGAGGTGGTCAATAGTGTAGGCAAAATTGGCTCTCTTGGCGCACATATCAGGTGTGTCGTTTCCGTATCCATGCTCACCGAGGGATGGGATGCTAATACCGTTACTCACGTTCTTGGCGTTCGCGCTTTCGGTTCTCAGTTGCTTTGTGAGCAAGTCGCCGGCCGCGCGCTTCGCCGTCGCAATTACGAACTTCGCCCTTATAACAAGGACGGAGAGGAAATTGACGATAAAGACATCAGGCGCTATAAATCCGAAAATATTACCTGGAAGTTTCCGCCTGAATATGCCCATATTATCGGCGTGCCGTTCAAAACTTTCAAAGGCAGCGGAACCGGCACTCCGCCTCCATCGAAGCCGCGCACTCTCGTTTTTGCAATACCGGAGCGACGTGACTTTGAAATCCGCTTTCCAAACATTATAGGTTATCGTTGCGAAACCACAGACGGCGACATTCATTGCGATTATACAGGATTGTCGAAATTCCGCATGAACTTCAACGAAATACCGACTATGACCAGACTCGAATCAGCCGTCACCGACCGTGAGGGAAACAAGGAGGTGGTCCTAAAAAGTGAATACACAACTATCCGCGACGCACAAGTAATATTCCAACTTACCCGCGATCTTATCCGCGAGAAATATACCGACACAAAGACCGGTCGCCAGTTTCAGAAATTCGCTCAACTACGTAAAACCGTCGAGGCGTGGTATTATAATCAAGTCGAAGTTATCGGCGGCGATGGCAGTCCAGATTTGCGGCGCCTTGTTGTGTTCTTCGACAAGAAAAAAGTTGTCGCTTCAATTTATGAAGGCATCAAGCAGGCCTCAAATAGAGAGAATCGCATTTCTGCCATTCTTAATTATTATAACCCCGAAGGCTCGACCCTCCATGTCCACAACTCCACGACCAAGCCGGTCTATGCCACTTTAAAGAGCCATGTCAACTATGTCGTGGCAGATACTGACTATTGGGAACAGATTGCGGCAAAAACATTCGAGCAGATCGACGCTGTGGTTTGTTACGTCAAGAACCAGTTCCTTGATTTTCGCGTTCCTTACATATATCTTGACGAGGAGCACGACTTCATGCCTGACTTTATTGCCAGAGTCAAGGCTCCATCAGGAGAGATTGTCAATCTTATAGTTGAAATCTCGGGCTGGAGCAACGACCAGACCGGTCACAAAGCCGAGAAACGCAAGTATGCCACCGATTGGTGGGTGCCTGCTGCAAACCGTCTTGGGACTCATGGCCGCTGGGAGTTCATCGAAATCTCCGACATTGACAATATCAAAGCCATCCTTCTTAAAAAAATCAGCCAATTATGATAGATCCCAATCAGAAACCGGTCGATGCCATCGTTCACACCGACGAGACCCGCACTATCATTCCCACATCGGAGCTTGCCGGCGAGGAGACTATGAACATTGCCGATTCACCTAAAACGAGTCGGTACCGCACGTTCAAAAACGACTTTGACCGAGGCCGTGACCCAGAATTATATTGGCTCGGGAAGTATGCTAATGACGATGACGAAACCAAGTCTCCGGATCTTCGTGTTGACATTCGTTCGCTATATGTACATGAGGATATCGCTCCCGAAATGCTTATCAAACGCCTCTATAAGGTTAGGCTGGAACAGAAGAATCCTGATCAGCCAATATTGTTTTCGTCAGAGGAGATGCACACTGAGGTGGAGAATCAACTTGAACGGGTGGCCGATTATTATACCCACTCTACGATTTGGAAAAACCGTCTTATACAAGGAGATTCACTGCTCGTTATGAACTCGCTGCTCAACCGCGAGGGTATGGCCGGAAAGGTGCAGACCATCTACATTGACCCGCCATACGGCATTCGTTACGGTGGTAACTGGCAGATAATGATCAATAAGCCAAAGATGTCACATGAATCAAAAGATTCAGAAACCTCTCACGAGCCTGAAATGATTAAAGCATTTAGAGATACGTGGGAATATGGTATTCACAGCTATTTAACATACCTGCGAGATAGGCTCGTCATTTCGCGAGAACTTCTTAATCAAACGGGCTCTGTATTTGTTCAGATATCTGATGACAATGTACATTTAGTGCGCAATATTCTGGACGAAGTATTTGGAAGCGAAAACTTTGTAGCTCAAATACTTTATCAAAAGACAACTGGAGCAGGAAGCCCAAATGAACTAACATCAATTGCTAGTGTAGGGGACTACATTCTTTGGTATGCCAAAGACAAAAGTCAATATAAATTTAGAAGCCTATTCATACCAAAGGTCTTTGGTGGAGATGGAAGTTCAGCATATAAAAAAATTGAGCTTTCAGACGGTTCTCGTATGTCTATTTCTGAATGGGAGAAATTGACAGGTGAAACCTTTGACTATGACTCACGTCCTACCGGTTCTCGTCTTTATGCTCTAGATAATTTAACTTCTCAGTCAGGCGGAGATATAGGGAGATTTGATATTGAATTTGAAGGTAAAACCTACAAAGTTCAAGGTGGAAATGTTTGGAAAACAAATGAAATAGGTATCCAACGTCTTAAAGAGGCTAATCGAATTGGTATTTCTCAAAAAGATGGCATCGGATATATAAGATATTTTGATGACTTTCCAGCGTTGCCGTTGAATAATATTTGGACAGATACCGTTGGACAAAACCAAACAGGAGGGAAAAAATTATATGTGGTTCAGTCCGCTCTCAAACCCATACAAAGGTGTCTCTTGATGACCACAGACCCGGGTGACTTGGTACTTGATCCTACTTGTGGTAGTGGCACAACAGCCTATCTCGCAGAGTTGTGGGGAAGACGCTGGATTACCATAGATACTTCCCGCATTGCTCTAAATATCGCAAAAATACGATTATCAACGGCAAAATTCCCTTATTTCAATCTGTTCGACTCTGAAAACCAAAATATTCGTCAAGGATTTCAATATAAGACACTTCCTCACCTTAAGTTAAGCAATATTGCGAATGGAGAGGAGCCGGACGTGGAAACGCTATACGACCAACCCATCGAGGACAGGAAACGCATTCGTGTCAGCGGTCCGTTCACCGTCGAGACCTTGCAGAGTTACAATGTCGTTTCGCCTGAATCAGTTGACGACCGACCCGACGAAGCTGAAGAAAACCGTCTGTTCCAGGAGCGTATTTTCAGCCACTTGCAAACGGCGGGTATCCGTAACGGCGACAAAGGCCAGCGAGCCAACTTCAAGCAGGTAGAGGCTGTGGGTCATCCTTATCTTCATGCCAAAGGCTGGTACACCGACGGCGACGGCGAGGACCGCCTCGTCTACTTCCACATCGGTCCAAAATTCGGCACTGTTAGTAAGATTGCCGTCAGCGAAGCTGTGAAAGCCTTCCGAAGCAAGGCTCGCAACGAGGGGGCTTCGTGGCTTGTGGTGCTTGGTTTCTCGTTTGAGGACTCCATTAACGATGCTGACTACAACCTCGGCACATACACCGTGAGCAAGGTGCGTATGCACGATGACCTCATGCAAGACGGTCTGTTGAAAAAGGATAAAGGCGCAGGTTCGTTCATCACCATCGGAGAGCCCGACATTGCCATTGTGAACGACAGCGAAGCAACATGCCACGTAGAAATCCGTGGTCTTGACATCTACGACCCCATTAAGGACGACGTGAAGGCCCGATCGATTGAAGACATCGCTTATTGGGAAATCGATGACGACTACGACGAGCAGCAGTTCATTGTGCGCGAAATCCATTTCTGCGGTGGCAACAAGAAGGAGTTCGACGCATGGAAGAAAGGTCTTGACGGCATCGCCTCGGCCAAGACCAGGAAGAAGGCCGAGACCACACTTAAACTCGAATTGAACGACGAGGTGTGGGATACACTCTACGACTTCCGCAGCAGTGCTATCAAGCGTTGCCCCGGTCGCAAAGTATGTGTCCGCGTCGTCTCCCAATTCGGCGAAGAATCCTCAAAAATCCTCACCATAAATTAAAGTGAAATATGCTTCTAAAAATACAAAATTTCAAACTCCATGCGGATACTGACATTGAGTTTGGTGGATTGACACTACTTACCGGGTATTAATGGTATGGGAAAGTCCACTATAATACAAGTATTTCTTCTGTTACGTCAGTCATTCTATGCGCAAAGATTACAGAAAGGCCTTAATCTTCGTGGAGACCTTGTTGATCTTTGAATATCTGTACTTGCGATGCTTAATTGATAAATATTTGATTTTTAATACGTTAAATATTTAGTTCCAAAGAGCAGTTAATCTACTCATAAAAATTTACCTAAGCATTTATGGACACCAAAATGTCATTCAAGAACTGGCTCCCATTGTTAGGACTGACTTGTGCGGCTTTTATATTCAACACATCCGAGTTTATCCCAATCGGATTACTTAGCGACATTGCTGATGATTTTTCTACTACGGAGGCTCATGCCGGAATGTTGATTTCAGTATATGCCTGGATTGTGATGGTATTGTCGTTACCCTTAATGCTGCTTGTCTCGAAAATTGAACTACGCAAACTTATGTTATGCACAATCGTGATGTTTATGGTTTGCCAGTTGCTTTCGAGTTTTTCGACCACTTATTCCATGCTTATGGGCTCCCGAATAGGGGTGGCTTGTACACACGCTATCTTTTGGTCGATTGTCTCTCCGCTTGCCGTCAGTATCGTGCCTGATCATTCGCGTCCGCTGGCCCTAAGTATGATTGTGACCGGCACCTCCATTGCAATGATTTTCGGACTGCCATTAGGACGCCTCATCGGATTGAGCATCGGATGGAGAACGACATTCCTTTGTGTAGGTATCATTGCATTCATCACAGCTATATATCTAATGTTATGTCTCCCAAAGGTACCGAATAAGGGAGGATTCACGCTACACAATCTTCCGACTTTGTTGAAGAATCCTCTGCTCATAGGGTTGTATATCCTATCTCTTCTTGTAGCCACCTCTTATTATACTGGATATAGCTACATCGAGCCTTTTCTGAAACAAGTGGCAGGATTGTCGGACGGATGGATCACCACAACCTTGATGGTCTATGGCGGGGCGGGTATCATAGGGAGCTTTTCGTTCTCCAAATTCTATCCTAAAAGTTCCTTCCGATTTATGAATACCGTTCTTTTAGGGATAGTAGCAAGTCTGTTATTGTTTCGTCTCTCGGCGTTGCTTCCGGCCACTGTCATTATGTTGTGTGCTGTCTGGGGTATAGCTGTCACGGCATTCAATGTGGCACTTCAGGCAGAAATCATAAACTATTCGCCACAGAATGCCACCTCCATATCAATGTCTATTTTCTCTGGCATCTTCAACTTGGGGATAGGATGTGGCACATTATTGGGCGGATATGTATGCACCTATATTTCCATAGACGAAATCGGTTATGTAGGTGGAGGAGTAGCGGTATTGGCTTTCGTGTATTGGTATATGAGGGTAAAAAAGCTCCTACGAGCCAAAACAGATTAAGTGTGTACCTAAGAAGAAAACTATGGATAATCAAAAAATTAGCTATAGGCACGTTTGCATTAGGTGTTGCAGAATTCGGCATGATGGTAATTGGGGAAATGTAGCAAAAGGTATCGGGGTATCGATTGTTAAAGCGAGCAATTTTATATCTCTATAATGACAGAGGTTACCCACATCACGACTTCTGCAATGACAAGGGTAATGATGCTTGCTGGTACGGACATGGTTGTAGTAAACTTGCATGGAAATTGGCAGATAAATATGGCGTTTCTCGTGTTGCTGGATCTCTTGCCGCTTCCTTGCTCATTGTAATTCCCTTGATTTATTTCGTGGCATCATATAAATTAATATTGCTGTCCGATAAAACTTTTTGGTTATTTTGATTTCGCCAAAAATTAAATTAACCATGCGCAAAAATAGGCCCAAGCCGAAATCCCAGTGCATATGTTAAATTGAGTAGAACGAAGTGTTAAATATTCAGGCGTAGAGTTTGACCAATCGGAAGATGAAGAAGTCTCGGTCTCTGACGCCGCGCATTTGTGATCGGAAGATCTTGACTTTAGAGTTGAAGGCTTCGGCGGAGGCATTGGTCGCACGTCGCCGGAAGTAGTTCAGGATGGTAGGTGCGTGGTTCTTGAATGTCTTGATGACTGAGCGGAAGTTATTGTTGCCCAATGCCATCACCTTTTCATACCATTTGTTCATGCGGCCGATGGCTTTTGCCAGCGTAATTTTGGCGTTGAAAATCAGACGCAGTTCCATTGCCAGGGCATATGCACTCTTGAGAATGGGATGATATTTGAACAGGATGTTGACGCGATGACGCTGAATGTCTGTCCATTTGTTCTGCGACATCATCAGGGTGTGCTTGCTGCGCGCAAGTATCTGCCGCATGGTCTCGCCGTTGGAGTATGTTACCGGCGGCGTGGACTTGTCGCGGTTGTTTTCCTCGGCGATGAGCTGACGGCGTATGTCGATACGGATTTCGTCAACGGCCTCATTATAGACCTGTTGTACATGAAAACGGTCATTGACCACATGGGCGTTATAGAATACTTCACCTGCTATCAGCATCATTGACGGCGACAGATCGCAGGTGACCTCTTTTACTTTGCGCCTGACTGACTTACTCATGGCTGCTATGAGTATGGATATAATCTCGTCGCTCTTCGTGCCGGGGATGGC
>CAMWTI010000076.1 GCA_947177135.1 uncultured Porphyromonadaceae bacterium
CCTATATATATAGTGGTGAATTTCCGGTCGGGCGAGTCGAGAACTTCAAAGCGGCGGGACTCCAGTTCGGCAAGAGTCGCCGAAACGTATTTAGCGCCGTCAAACCCGTGTAGCGGTCCGGAATAAAAGTCGCAGTAGGCACATTTGACAGAACAATAGGGCATGTGAACGTATAGGCCGGACATAATTATTAGATAACTCCACAGATTTTTTTGAATTTGCAATAACGACATGCGCCGTCAGCTGTGCCGTCGCATCTTGTGAACGGAACGTCGGGATTGAAAAGTTCGTTTATTTTGGCTGCAAGGCAAGACCGGAATTCTTTTTCCAACTCATGATAATCGTTGAGCGATATGCGGCTACGTGGGTTTTCGCCATATTTCAGCTGGCCGATGCCTTTGGTCGCGATCTCTTTGATGCCATAAATCAGTGGCAGGATGGGCGTGGAGTGATCATCGATGCGGTCAGCATAAGCGCAACAATAGAGCAGCAATTGGAATGCTCCTCCAACGTGTTGGTCGACACTGGCGCCGAACAGGCTCTCGACACTATTGAATCCGAGATTTTCCGTCCCTGTCTTATAGTCGATTATGCGCATGTGCTCGATTCCGTTTATCGTCGTGGAGTCGATGCGGTCTATCGACATGGTGAAGTTGAATGGCAGACAGTTTCCGTCTATGGGAGACCATTGCCATCTGGCAGAATATTCTGCATGATGGAAGGTGAAACTTGGCGGCTCGCGTTCTGTCATCACTTCGGTCATTCCGCGTATAAGTTGTGCAAGCAGTTGGTTTTCCTGCGATAAATTCCGGGTGTGCAGTTCGGGATTTGGTATGCGTTGCCCGTCGGCATCGGTGACCATGCGCGGGATTTTCACCTTGTGGAGATTGATGGAATATCTGATGTGGTCATCAAACAGCGGCTTGTTCATCTCTCGCTTTATGGCGGCATGGGTGATCGGATTCATTCCTGCGTCGCGCATGCCGCAGTAAAGCAATTCGGCCACGGAGTGGAACACAGAACCGAGTGTGGGGCTGTCAACATCGTCAGTGACAGCATCCGGCACCTTGATATCGGCGATGTGTTGCAGATAGAACGACAGCGGACAGTTGATATACATTTTAAGCGCAGATGCCGACAGTGCGTTGCTGTGAAGGCAGTCAATATCGCGCAACCGATTGATGCGCTTCATGATTTCAGGCGTTTTGACAATGCCACTGCCGGTCCCCGACGGCAGTTTGTCAATTTGCAGAGACACCGGGCTGAAAATTGCCGATTCGTATCTGACAGAAATGTTTTTCAGACGTATGAATCTAAGCTGGTAAAGAAATCGCGACATATCGCCGGAGTACAGGCCGGTGCGTGAGTCGAAAATCAGTGTCGCGGTGGAGGCGTGTGAGATCAGCCTATAGAAATTATAAGCCATCGCAGCTTCGGCAACCTCCGGACCAGGCAACCCGAACCCACGTCGCAGAGAGACGGGCACAAACGAGTGCATGAACCGTTTGCCGGGATATATTCGGTCGCTCATTGACAACATCACCACATTGTCGAAACTGAGGCAGCGGGTCTCGAGCATACCCAGCACTTGCAGTCCGTCAGTGGCGCCTCGGTCGGAGATCTGCACTGGGCGTCTGAACAGAGAGCTTTCTATCAAGTGGAAGAAAGTGTGCCGGCGCATTGTCACTTCGGGATTCGCTTCTATCAGCTTGCGCAGTTCTGTGGCTGTATGTTGCAAATACCGACAGATTTGGAGATCAAGAGCATGTGTGGCGTCAGTCTCTTGATCGCCACACACGAGCGTCTCGGCCATAAATTCCATCAGCCGGTCAAAATATTCCATCACAGCCTTAACGTCAGATGAATTGTCAACCGGAGTGAAAACAGGTGCGAGGGTTTCAAATGCCGAACCAACAACGGCATTGGTTGGCAGATTAAACTCTGCATTGTCAGTAAGAAAATCAATTATGGCCTGACATTCTGTGCGGTAGTGTGCCGATATCAGAGGATGGGCCAGAAGCGCCATTACATCCTCTCGGAAAAAATCGAGCGAACCGTCGGAATGTTTGATAAGACGCATCTGTAGGGATACAGTTTGTGCGAACAGAGACGCTATATCTGACTGGCGGACGGGATACCCCATGCTCACCGTCACATCCGGGAATTCGTCGCCTGGCAGCGATGACAGCACAGTGAGCAGCAGATCGTCCGACGGCATTACCAATGCACTTTCGGGGGTGAGATGCTGAATGGCACAATGTACCTGTCCGACATTTGACGGGGTCGCTATTATGGTTATGGCATGTTGTTGCGGCCTGATGCCTGAAAACTCTGTCGGTGGCGGAAATTTTTCAATATATCGCCGAATGGCATTTCCAGCCGGTGCGCAGCCCTCAGGCCCCATGAGATCAGGGTCATAGTCCCAGAAAAAATCGGCCATGCGGTTGAGCTGCAAAGAGCGAAACAGAGTCAATTCAGCCGGAGAGAGATCGCTGAATCCGACAAACACATAATAGTCTCTGGTATTGAATCCACGCATATTTCCGCGTCTGACGCGGTCGGCAACAATCCTATAAGCCATTCCGGGATAACAAAGGCGTGACGCGCGCAGCATATGGCCAAACTCCTCATATACTTCGCCGAGCATCTGCCACAGCATAGCGAAACGGCCCTCTGCGCCATCCGGACCGCAGATATGTCGCCAGAAAGGGCGTTCGTCATCTCCGGAGGCCGTTGCGTTGTCAAGGTGTCCCCAGTACGGATCATCGCCCCAGTATGTCCGGATAATGTCTAACTGCTCTTCTGTCAGATAAGTGGCCTGCAGCTCTTTGAAATCCTTCACATTCTTGAATAGCTGCCGATAATCAACAAGATGTCTGTCAATCTGATCGAAATCGCGCAGCAGCATTTCGCCCCAGAAGCGGAAGCGGTCGAATTCTTCTGGTTCGGACACGTTGCCGTCAGATGGTCTGTGCTTTTTCCTGATGCGGCAATATGCCACATATAGCCAGATGAGCAGACGGTTTGGAGTGGCTCGTCTGAGTTCTGCTGTTTTTTCCATCAGCTCAGCCATGGTGATAAACCGGTAAGACGCCAATTCGGGTGTGTCCTTACACAGTGCATTCATTGACTTCTTGAAAAAATTGCTCGAACGCTGATTGGGAAACACAAACGTATAGTTAAATAGCTGCCACTCATGCTTCTCATGGTAGTAAGCAGCTATGGCGTCAAGAAATTTGGTCATATTGATGAGTAACGGATCAGAGGCGTAACAGCATGATTATTTGTATAGCCATATCGAACAGCACAATCTTGGCGTTGCCGTTGCCTTCAATATCAATTCGTGCACGTTCCAGCTCTGCTATCATCTTCTCGACGTTTTTAGCATTGATGAACGGACAGAATCTGGCGCTGAAAGCCTGCTCGGCCGAATCCAGATAATTAAGCCCGGGCTGCCGCAGGTTCAAAATGAAATTCTCGCGTACCATACGTTCGCAATAGCACAGAAAACGGCTTTCGGAATCGCGTCCGAGTTCGGCCACTTTCTCCGACCACGTCTTGAGCTCGGCCACCTTGCGGCCGTAGGCAAGACGCATCAGACTAATGAACAGCTCGAGAAACCGCCCGTTGGTCTCTGCCGATCTCATTGCGGTCGCAGCAATCGAAACATTCCCTTCGGCATTGTGGGCCACAGCCATGGCATCAGCCTGTCCGACATCATATAAATCCATGAGTACGGATGCAACCGCTGCGTCCGATAGCCGTCTCAGTTCCAGTCGTTGAGTGCGTGAATATATTGTCGGCAATATGCGTCCGGGATTGTTGCTGACCAATACAAACACAACATCTTCGGCTGGCTCTTCCAGCAGTTTCAGCAACTTGTTTGCTGCCGCTTCCATCAACTTTTCCGGTAACCAGATCAGGGCGACTTTGTGTTGCGATACACGGGCGGTGAAACTGAGTTTGCGGCGCAGTTCATCAGCATCGTCCACATAGATGCGCGGTTGCCCGTCTGGTTTGCCGAGCATTTCAGGCCATGCGCGTGAATCCATCCATTGGTTTTCAGTGAGCATCCGTCTCCATTCGGGCATGTAGTCATCGGATAGAGTCGGTCCGCCGCTTTTCTTTTTGAGAACAGGAAATACAAAATGGGTGTCGACGTGATTGAAGGAGTGATGCTGTATGCATGAAGGACATCTGCCGCAACTGTCGCCGTCGGGCGTGCGGTCTGTACAGTGCAGATATTGCACGAAAGCTCTGGCAAGCATCATCTCTCCGGCTCCTTCTGGCGAAGATATGAGCAGCGCATGTGGCAGATGGCCGCTGTCGGCCATGGCCCGCAGTCTGGACTTGGCCGTGTCATGGCCTGGGATATCGGAAAACTTCATCTCTCAGGAAGGGCTCGCTATTTCTGAAACTTTGTCTGACTCTGTGATGTTGCGTATTATTTGGCATGGATTTCCGGCGGCGAGTACTCCGGGAGGAATCGGCCGGGTGACAACTGAACCTGCGCCGATGACAGCTCCGTCGCCTATTGTCACTCCAGGAAGGATTACCACGTTCCCGCCGATCCACACATTATTACCTATTGAAACCGGTGCCGACCGCATTATGCCTTCGGCGCGCTGTATGGGATCAAGCGCATGGATTATTGTGAAAATACTCACGTTAGGTCCGATCAGCACTTCATTGCCGATTGTCACTCCGGCTTCGTCAAGAACTGTCAGATTATAATTGGCCATGAAATTGCGTCCGATGTGTATCTGAGAACCGAAATCACACCGGAATGGGCTGTGTATGACAAATGGAGGCTCAATCTTGCCGAGCATTCCGGTCAGGATGCGGCATCGTTCCGCTTCATTGTCCGGATCGAGCATATTCAGACGGTGACACAGACGGCGGGTGTGCATCAATGCTTCGCCGATCATCTGTGTCTTGCCGTTGTGCCAGAGGCCGGAACTCATCAGTTGCAGGTCATTCATATTGCAAAATTAATGAATTATCGTGATTTAGCAAAAAAAGGTGAAAGGTTTGGCAGAGTGGGGGAAATGGAGTAACTTTGGGGCGTGAAAGAAATCTCTGACAGCGAAATGGAGCAGTTGACGCGGCGTCTGCAAGACTCCGCCACGGCCCGCATGGCATTTAATGAAGTTATAACGCTATATTCAGAGCCGCTTTATTGGCAGATACGCCGTATGGTGCAGAACCACGATGATGCCAACGATCTGCTTCAAAACGTATTCATGAAAGCATGGACTAACATAGAGTCGTTTCGTGGAGATGCTAAGCTGACAACATGGCTATATAAGATCGCCATTAACGAGTCGTTGACTTTTTTGGAAAAGGAGCGCAAGCGGCTTGGAGTGTCGATGGACGAAGAGGCATCTATGCTGGCCAATACTATCGAAGCCGACGAATGGATTGATGGAGACGAACTTAAAAAGGAGTTGCGCAAAGTGATTGCCGCGCTGCCGGAAAAACAACGTCTTGTGTTCAACATGAAGTACTTCGACGATATGAAATATGAATCTATATCGGATATTCTCGGGACTTCGGTCGGAGCACTGAAGGCCTCATACCACCATGCCGTGAACAAAATTGTCAAATATTTCTCTGAAAAGAGTTAAACCATTACAGCTGGAATCAGTCATAGGTTATATGAAAGATGATAAAATTGATATCTTGTTGGCCGAAATGATTGGCCGGAAGGACGGAATGACGGTACCTGATGGATATTTTTCCGACTTTGCCGCCCGTATGGATTCGATGTTGCCTGATCGCGTAACAGAGAATCATCCGGCTGTGCGGACACGCTGGCAGATGATCAGGCCGTATGCCTATCTGGCAGCGATGTTTGCCGGCATATGGTGCATGCTCCAGATGTTTCATATGATTGGCGGCGGTGCTCACGGCATTATGTCGCCAGACACAAATCCGATTCTGGCAGAAGCAATAAGTGATGACACTTTTATGGATGACTATTACTGCATGGATGTCGATGAGTTAGATTTTATAGACGATCTTTATGCTTCGGGCCTTGATGTCACAAATCTTTAACAAAATAATTCTGACCATGTTTAAGAAAATAATTCTGATTCCGCTTACGTTTGCGGCTATGACATTGCTGCCGATTGATGCTAATGCCGTTGGCTCTCCAGACGAAAAAGTGTTGTCACATGAAGAACCAGGGCAGCGGAAAGGTAAGGAAAAATTCAGGCAGTGGATGGTGCAGATGAAGAAGTATAAACATGATTTTCTGATTCGCGAACTCAGTCTGACCGACGAACAAAAAGACGCCTTCCTCGCGCTATATGACAAAATGGAGGATGAAAAATGGGCGCTTGGCCGCGATGTGCGTCATATGGAGCGTGAAATAATGAAGAAAGGAGACGAAGCCACGGATCTTGAATTTGAGAAAGCGGCAGACGCTGCGGTTGAACTCAGTGGCAAACAAAATGAAGTTCAACGGCGTTATCATGAGGAATTCAAGAAAGTGCTGACAAAGCGGCAATTGTTTCAACTGAATGCTGCCGAGCGAAAATTCCAGAAGTCACTGATGGAGCAGAGAGGGAAAAACAGAAAGAAAAATTGACAAGTTTTATGATACAGAAGACACTGTTGGCAGTGTCGATGCTCTTTTCGGGTTTTGCGTCCGCCGGTGCCGCGAAACCCGATTTTGCTTTTCCGAAGCAAGTGTCGACAACTGCCTCTAAAGAACTGAAAACGGCGATCAAATCCGATAATGGTCCGGGGACGATGCGGGCGTTGATAAACCTGACGCTTGCTGGAGGTCTCATGGAGCCGGATTCCATTGCCCGGCTTGAACACATAGTTGCCGACGTGACTGCCAGGACCGGAAATCCGGTGACAAAAGCGATGACTATGTTGCTGCGCGCTGAAATTTCCGAATCAGCGCAGTGGGCTGACTCTGCGCTTGTTTACACCGACGCTCTGCGCGGCACAGATGTCGGAGCGTGGGGTGACGTCATAAGTGTCGACAAAGTCTATATGCCTACGCTCTATGACTTTGCTGTGTCCAAGCGCCTTGATTTCGAAATGTCTGATTCGTTGTTGCGTCAGATTTGTGAATTTCATGCAGGAGATCTGTCTCCTCTGATGTATTGGTCTCTTTATAGTGGCAGTGATTCCGATGCGTGGAAACTTTATGATGGATATTTTCAGAAGTGGCAGTCGTTCTACCCGTTGGTTTGGCTACAGCAGATGCACGGACAAAACAATGACGAGAGCCGACGCATTTTTGATGCGGCCGTGAAATGGATTGACATGCATTCTGCCACAGCGCCGCACGAGGCCGTCACTCAGGTCAAACGCGTTGTCGGCGCTCTCACTGCTCCGAGAGTCAAACTGCTTTGCCGCACAACGACCAGACTGGCCGATCCTCTGCCAGTGCATATTGAATCGCAGAATGCCGGCCATGTCGAAATCGCTGTTTATGAGACTAAGCCATTGCAGCGTTTGGTGAAAAAGTATGATCTGCGATTTGACGGAGAAGGAATGTTTGCCAACGATACTATAATCGATGTCACATTGCCTCGTTTCGGCAACTATCGCATAGTGCCGCTTCTGCCTGGGGGCAAAGAAGATCTTGAAGGCCACAGCTGTGAAGTGGTTGTGTCGGATTTTCTTGTTGAAGTGGAGCGCTTTGGCCGTGTCAATGATTACATGGCCATTGATCCGATGATCGGCAAGCCTCAGTCAGATGTGAAGTTTTCGCTGGAGAGCAACAGATTGTCAGGCACAAGAGGCGACGACATATATTCGCCGACTGTGTGGTGTGGTGCCGCATATGAAGGCTACCCTTCTTCCGAATCATGGCGACAGGCTGCCAATGTGCTTACAGATCGTGCAATATATCATCCGGGTGATTCCGTTAGGTTTGTCACCACAGTCTATGAGTATGATGGGCTTAAACGCCGCATAAAAGGGGGTGCGCATCACTTGGTGACACTTTTTGATGCCAATGGCAAGGAAGTGGCGTCTGTCGACGGAATCACTGACAATATGGGTCGGCTGCATGGCGTTATGCCCATCCCGGAGAGCGTGATGACCGGCTATTTCAGAGTCGCAGTCGAGCGGATCGGGTCAGTCTCGGTTATGGTCAGCGACTATAAGGCTCCTGAATTTGAAGTGACAGCCCGGGCTGTACGCGTTGATTCGGTAACCGTCAACATAAGCGGCACAGCATTCAGCTATTCCGGATTCCCGGTTCAGGACGGATCTGTCAGGATTTCGATTGATAAACTGAGTCCGTGGGTATGGTTCTGGGATTTCCGAAGCGGAATTCAGGAAACAGTCGCCGAAACTGATGCTAAAACCGATATCTCCGGACGTTTTTCTGTTAACGTCAATGTACCGGCCGGAGTTGCGCTTTCGGCACGCGCCACCGTCACGTCGGCGCTTGGAGAAAGCCATGATGCTGATTGCTTTATTCCTGGCAAGCCCTATTATATAAAGGTGAGTCTTCCTGAAAATCTGCTTGCACCGGAAAATACAGACTGGATCCCTCCGGTAGAAGTGGTTGATGCCGAGGGCAAGAGCGTCGAACTGGCACTGAATTTCTCTCTGATCACATCTGAAAATGACACAATCGCCTCAGTGAAAGACTGGAGTAAAGTGCCATCAGGACAATATTCACTGATTGTATCTGCTGATAATAGTGAATTTGCCGACAATGTCACTGTCAGCAATCTGGTCATTTATCGTGCAGACGATAAGATGCCGCCCGTAAAGACTCCGCTATGGGTGCCGTCTGTGGCAGTCTCGACAGGAGAGGATGTTATGTATGGCACATCGTTCGATGAATCCTACATCAGATATGTACTCTGGACTCCAGACAGTGTGCTTGAGAAAAAATGGTTGTCGCCAGGTGTCGGAAACCACTCATTTAAAGCAGAACTGCCGGATGGAATAAACGATGCGACCATAACGCTGTGGACATTCCGCGACTATGCGGTCGAGACGCGTTCAGTGACGGTGAAACGCCGCGATGTAGCACGGAACCTTAAACTGGAAATCTCGTCGCTGCGTGACCGGATCAATGTCGGCGACCGTGAACTGTGGACCATAAAGGTTGTCGATAATCTTGGCCGGCCAGCCGCAAATTCGGCTGTTGTGCTTGACGTATATTCCAAAGCACTTGATGCGCTTCAGCCTTTCAGCATGGCATTCAACCCTTACAGTGGACCGTCAAGCCATTACTGGATTTCACCTGGCTCATGGTATCCGCAATCGGCCATTGTCTGGAAGAATGGAGCCAAGCCTCAATTGCCTGACGTTAACAACGGGTTCAATACATATGGGCAGCGGTGGCCCCGCGCAACGGTGTTTTATCATATAGCCGGAATGGGCCAGAGTGCGATGGCCCGCAACTATAAGACTGCTATAACAGTAGATTCCGCGCCGATGGCAATGGAGGAAGCAGTGTATGAAGAGTCCGGATCTCTCGCCGATAGCGGAAACAACATCGTCAAGGGATCGCATTCGGAATCGTGGGCCGAAGGAAGCTATCGCCTGCCGGAGGTGCCTCTGGCTTTGTGGCAGCCGGTTCTGACCACTGATGCTGACGGCGCCTTGCAAGTGCAGTTTGTGGCGCCTGACGCCAACACAACATGGTCACTTAAAGCAGTTGCCTATGATTCAAATCTGCTTACCGGCACATTCGGTGCGGATATTATCGCATCAAAGCCTGTGATGGTACAGACTTCGCTTCCGCGGTTCATGCGTCAGGGCGATATGCTGACACTGCGTGCGTCGGCAGTCAATAATACCGATTCGGTTGTCGGCATCGGCGCTGTGATTGAGCTGTATGATCCGATAACCGGCGATATCATAAAAAGCAAGGAATTCCAGCAAGAAGCGATGAGGCCGATGTCGACACGTATATTGAGCCTGCCGCTGACTGTCGGCTCGGATTGGAATTGTCTCGGCATTAGAGTGCGCGCTTCCGGTGGAAATTTTTCCGATGGTGAACAGACGGTGATTCCGGTGCTGCCGTCGACTGTCACCGTGCTGGAGAGCACGCCGATTCTGATTGATGCCGATTCAACAGTGACTGTGATTGACGCGAAGCCTGGCAGCGTGATGCAGTTGACATCAAATGCTGTGTGGGAATGCGTCATGGCGTTGCCGGGAGTTATCGAATATAACAACAGCTCATTGTTGGCGGCGTTAAGCTCTCTTTTCTCCGCCGCTACAGCCGACGGACTGTCACGCTCCTATCCTGAAATCAGAAAAGCGATACGCCAGTGGGAGAATACAGACTCGCTTTTAATGTCACGTCTGATGAAAAATGAAGATCTGAAAATCGCGTTGCTTGAAAATACGCCATGGATTGGCGCAGCGGAATCAGATACTGAACGGATGGCGCGCCTGAGTCTGTTGCTTGATAAAGCCCGGATCAAAAAAACGATCGACAATTCTATCACGACAATGGCCAAGCTAACTCGTGGCGGAGGACTTTGCTGGGTCGATGGAGACGATGAACCGTCGGAATGGATGACTTTGTGCGCGCTCTCGACACTCGGCCAGTTGAAAAAGATGGGCTATCTTCCGTCCGACAGACGTCTTGACAAGATAATCAGAGAGGCTCTGAAGTATATCGACAATGTAGTCGCCCGCAAGTATGCTGCCGATAAGCACGATATCAATATGACCTATGCTTATGTCCGCACCGCTTTTGCCGACGTGGTGTCACAGCCTTCGACCGCACGCAAGGTGAGTGCGGCAGCGGTGCAGCACGCAGTGGCCAACTGGCGGGATTATTCTCTGAAAGGACGCGCGCAGGCCGCTCTGTTCCTGGATGAGAACGGGTACCATTCCACCGCCATGAAGATTGTGGAGTCTCTCAGGCAATACAATGCGTGGCGTCAGACCGGGGTCACTCCGTGGGTACTTGAAGCGTTTGCCGCAATAGATCCGTCGTCGGCCGACGTAGACGTGATCAGACTCTGGCTGCTGAGCCAGAAACAGACTCAGGACTGGGGCCAAGGATATTACACTTCCAGTGTCGTTTATTCGATTCTTTCATCTGGCACAGACTGGCTTGTTCCGGCTGCCAATGAATTGTCGGTCAAAATAGACGGTAAAGACGTGGATGTAACGACTGAAGATTCTTATGTCGGTGAATTCCGCCTGGACATTCCGGATGGGGGCGCTGTCACAGTGACCAAAGGGCGTTTCCCTGCATGGGGCGGCATCTGGAGCCAGTCTGAATCGAAAGCCGACAGTGTTGCTCCGTCTACTGGAAAAGAATTGAAAATCAGTCGGGAAATAGAAGGAGTCCTGACTGTCGGATCACGCGTAAATGTAATCCTGACCATCGATGCAGACAGGCCGATGGATTATGTCACAGTCGTATCTCCTCATTGTGCAGGAATGCAGCCGGTCAATCAGTTGCCTCACAACGACGGATGGAGAAGAGCTGTCTATACCGAGCCGACGGCACAGCGCACCACATTCTTCATCAATCGTCTACCAAAAGGCCGGACTGTCATTCGGGAGGAATATTATGTGACCGGCAACGGATCGTTCATTCTCGCTCCCGCTCAAGCGCAGAGCCAATATGCGCCGGAATTCATTGCCACGTCTTCCGGCATCGAGGTCACAACACAGTAAAAAGCTTAAAT
>CAMWTI010000077.1 GCA_947177135.1 uncultured Porphyromonadaceae bacterium
GAGCTGAATTTCGCTGCGGAGGTCACCTTCAACCTTGTAGTCGGCGCCGATTACTTCGCGAACCTTGGCTGCCTGATCGTCGGTCCAGTCCTTGACCTTGATATTCACGTCAACGCCGGCCTTGTCAAGGATTGACTTGGCTGCGCTACGGCCGATACCAAAAATATAGGTCAGGGCGATTTCACCTCTTTTGTTCTGGGGGAGGTCAACTCCCACGATTCTTACTGCCATATTTTTGTTGGTAAGTGGAAAAATTTTTGCAAAGGTACAAAAAATTTTTTAGATCCCACAAACTTATCCTTGACGGAGTTTGTATTTGGGATTCTTTTTGTTGATCACGTAAAGGCGGCCTTTACGACGCACGATCTTGCTGTCAGCTGTGCGCTTCTTGATTGATGCTCTTACTTTCATCGTGTTTGAAATGAGATTAGGGTAATGTTTATTTGGATTGTTTTCGTCTTGGTGTCCCGCGATGCGGAAGGCTCCGAAGAGGAGTGGAGAGGTTTATTGATGTGATGGACGGAGATAGAGAGGAGTCTTTTTTCATACGGCCTCCGCCAGTGGTGGTATGTGGCGGTTTTTATTTGTAGCGGAAAGCTATGCGTCCTTTGGAGAGGTCGTATGGACTCATTTCCACTCTGACTTTGTCGCCGGGCAGGATTTTGATGTAGTGCATGCGCATCTTGCCGGAGATGTGGGCCGTGATTTCGTGGCCGTTTTCAAGTTCAACGCGAAACATAGCGTTGCTGAGAGCTTCCACTATTGTGCCGTCGAGTTCTATTGCAGCTTGTTTTGCCATTTATATGTTTTTGGGGTTTATGAACTTGTGGGTGATGGTCAGATGAACCGGGGGCCAAGGGCTTCGGCGATTGGGTCGAAAGATGTGAGCACTCTTGTTTCGCCGTGGAGAATGGCCACGGTGTGTTCGAAGTGGGCGCTCGGTTTGCGGTCTTTTGTGCGGCAGGTCCATCCGTCGCGCTCGATAACGATGTTGCGCGAGCCGAGGTTGATCATCGGTTCGATGCAGATGACCATTCCGGCTTTCAGGACGGGTCCGATGCCGCGACGGCCGTAATTGGGGATTTCGGGCGATTCGTGCATTTTGCGTCCGATTCCGTGTCCGCACATTTCGCGCACGACGGAGTAGCCGCGTTTTTCGCAGTAGGTCTGCACGGCATTGGATATGTCGCCGATGCGTGCGCCTTCGCGAGCCGCGGCAATGCCTATGGCTAGGGATTCTTTTGTGTCGACCAGAAGCTGGCGCACTTTGGGATCGATTTCGCCGACGGCGAACGTGTAGCACATGTCGGCGCAGTAGCCGTTGAGTTCGACGACGGTGTCAGTGCCGAGGATATCTCCTTCCCGAAGGGTGTAGTTGCTGGGGAATCCGTGGACTACGGTTTCATTGACTTCCATACACACAGAGGCGGGGAATCCTTCGTATCCGAGGCAGGCCGGACGTCCGCCGTGGTCCTGCATGTATTCCCGCGCGATGGTGTCAAGCCGCAGCGTAGTCACACCGGGAGCCACCCACTTGGCAATTTCGCCAAGTGTGCGGCTCAACAGTGTGGCTGCTTCTTGCATGAGGGCAATTTCTTCGGCCGTTTTAAGATATATCATCAGGCTTTGTTTGATTTGCTATGCAAGAATCTTGTAGTTTTCTTTTGACATCGCGGCAAGTGATCAATAGGCCGAGCCGGTGGTGCGGCCTTTGATTTTGCCTTCTTTCATCAGTCCGTCGTAGTGGTGCATCATCAGATGGCTTTCAACCTGGGTGAGGGTGTCGAGGACGACGCCGACGAGGATCAGCAGCGATGTTCCGCCGAAGAACTGGGCGAAGTTCTGGCTGATTCCGAACAGGCGGGCGAAAGCGGGCATGATGGCAACAATGCCGAGGAATATAGATCCGGGCAGTGTGATGCGCGACATGATGCTGTCGAGATAGTCGACTGTCGCTTTGCCGGGTTTGACTCCGGGGATGAATCCGTTGTTGCGCTTCATGTCTTCAGCCATCTGGGTGGGGCGCACTGTGATGGCGGTGTAGAAGTATGTGAAGACAACGATCAGGAGGAAGTAGACCGCATTGTACCAGAATCCGTTGACGTTGGAGAAGGTGGCGAAGAATCCCGAGCCTGATCCGTCGGCGCTGAAGCCTGAGAGCGACAGGGGGATGAACATGATGGCCTGGGCGAAGATGATGGGCATTACTCCGGCAGCATTCACTTTCAGTGGAATGTACTGACGGGCGCCGCCGTACTGGCGGTTGCCGACAACGCGCTTGGCATATTGCACGGGGACTTTGCGTGTGCCTTGTACGAGAAGGACCGCTCCGACTGTCACGGCAAAGAGTAGAATGAGTTCGATGACGAACATGATCAGGCCGCCCTGGGTGCCGGCGGTGCCGGGCAGACGGCTGACGAATTCAAGTGAGAGGGCCTGCGGCAGGCGGGCGATGATACCGACGAGAATGATGAAGGATATGCCGTTGCCGATGCCTCGGTCTGTGATGCGTTCGCCGAGCCACATGATGAACATGGAGCCGGCAGCCAGTATCACGGTGAGGTAAGCCATGGTCCAGCCGCCCATTTCAATGACGGAGCCAGTGGATGAGGCGGCGGCATTGAGCTGATGCTGGAGGTTGACCAGATAGGCAGGGCCCTGGATGACCAGGATCAGTACTGTAAGATAGCGTGTGTACTGATTCAGTTTCTGACGGCCGCTTTCGCCTTCGCGTTGCATTTTTTGAAAGGATGGCAATACCATGCCGAGCAATTGGATCACGATTGAGGCCGTGATGTAAGGCATGATACCCAGAGCGAAAATGGAGGCATTGGAGAATGCGCCGCCCGAGAACATATTGAGCAACTGCATCAGACCGCTCGATTCGGTGAATTTTTCGAGCGCCATCAGATGGGCAGGATTGATGCCCGGCAGCACGACGTAACACCCAAGTCGGTAGACGAGTACCAACATGAGCGTTACGAGGATGCGTTTGCGCAGTTCCTCAATGGTCCAGATGTTTTTGATGGTTTGTATGAATCTCATTGGGGAATGATGGGGGGTTGTGGCGAGGCGAAAGATGGACGCGCCAATGATATTACTTTACTTCCACAGCCTGGCCTCCGGCGGCTTCGATAGCTGCTTTGGCGGCGGCAGAGAAAGCATTGGCGTGAACATCGACCTTGCTGGTGATGTGGCCTTTTGCGAGGACTTTCACCAGTTCATTCTTGGCCACAAGACCTGCGGCGGCCATGGTTTCGATGTCAATGGTCTGGAGACCTTTGGCTTCGGCCAGGGCCTGAATGTCGGCAAGGTTGATGGCTTTATAGGCCACACGATTGAGTGATTTGAAGCCGAATTTTGGCAGACGGCGCTGAAGGGGCATCTGACCGCCTTCAAAACCGATTTTGCGGCTGTAACCGGAACGCTGCTTAGCGCCCTTGTGGCCGCGGGTAGAAGTGCCGCCTTTGCCGGATCCGGCACCGCGGCCCTTGCGGGTGCGGTTTTTGGTGGAGCCTACTGCAGGCTGGAGGTTATTGAGTTCCATGACTTGTTCGGTTGATAATTATTAGTTGGCAGGTTCAACTTTGACCAGATGATGCACAGTTTTTACCATGCCCATCACTGAAGGGGTGTCCTCAAGCACCACAGTGTGGTGCATTTTGTGTAGCCCCAGAGCGTCGAGAGTGCGCTTCTGGACGGCAGGCGCGTTGATCCGGCTCTTGATTTGGGTGATTGCTATTTTTGCCATTTTGGTGAATGTGCTTGAATTGTGTGGTGGTGAGTGAAAAAGGGATATTTTTGGTGGATCTCAGAGTCGGGATCAGCCGTTGAACACTTTGTCAACGCTCACCGAGCGGTTGGCAGCCACTTGAGCGGGCGAGCGCATTTCGCCGAGGGCGGCGATGGTCGCCTTCACCAGGTTGTGGGGGTTGGAAGAGCCTTTTGATTTGGCCAGCACGTCGGTGATGCCCACGCTTTCAAGCACGGCACGCATTGCGCCGCCGGCCTTCACACCAGTACCGTGGGAAGCGGGACGCAGGATGATGCGTGATCCGCCGAATTTGGCCACTTGTTCGTGAGGCACGGTGCCTTTGTGAACGGGTACGCGGATAAGATTCTTTTTAGCGGCTTCGACGCCTTTGGCAATGGCGGCGGTCACTTCGTTGGCTTTTCCGAGTCCCCATCCGATGATTCCGTCTTCGTTACCCACCACTACGATTGCGGCGAAGGTGAATGCGCGGCCGCCTTTGGTCACTTTGGTGACACGGTTGATGGCCACGAGACGGTCCTTGAGTTCAAGGTCGTTGGTTGATTTAACGCGATTGGTTTTTGTTGCCATAGGTCAGAGAAAGAGTCTTTAGAATTTGAGGCCGGCGGTGCGGGCAGCGTCAGCCAGTGATTTAACTCGGCCGTGGAAGAGGTAACCGTTGCGGTCGAATACGACTTCGGTTATTCCGGCTTCGATAGCCTTCTGGGCCACAGCCTGTCCGACTTTGGCAGCTTCTTCGATTTTGGTTCCACCTTCGAGTCCTTTTGAGGAAGCGGAGACGAGGGTCTTTCCGGCCAGATCGTCGATGAGCTGGACGTAGATAGCCTTATTTGAGCGGAACACGGTCATGCGCGGGCGCTCGGCGGTGCCGGAGATTTTGCCGCGGATGCGTGCCTTGATTTTGTTGCGTCTTGCTATTTTTGAAATCATAGTGAGATTGGTCTAATCGGGTGAATGATTACTTCGCGCCGGCGCTCTTACCCGACTTGCGACGGATAACTTCACCGACAAACTTGATACCTTTGCCCTTGTAGGGTTCGGGCTTGCGCAGAGAGCGGATTTTGGCGCATACCTGACCGAGGAGCTGCTTGTCGTCGCTCTCGAGGATGATCAGGGGGTTTTTGTTGCGTTCGCTCTTGGCTTCCACTTTGATTTCTTTGGGGAGCTTGATGAAGATGGCGTGCGAGAATCCGAGTGCAAGTTCGAGGACCTGTCCTTCGACATTGGCACGGTAGCCAACG
This sequence comes from uncultured Porphyromonadaceae bacterium, assembly GCA_947177135.1. Classification (GTDB taxonomy): domain Bacteria; phylum Bacteroidota; class Bacteroidia; order Bacteroidales; family Muribaculaceae; genus UBA3263. The sequence goes on from CAMWTI010000077.1 coordinate 5,014, forward strand.
CCCACCAGTTCCATCTCCTTGCGATAGCCGGTCGATACGCCGACGATCATGTTGTGGATCAGAGCGCGGTAGAGGCCGTGCTGTGCGCGGTGTTCGCGATCGTCAGAGGGACGGGTTACGTGAACGTGTCCATCTTCGATAGCAACGTTGATGTCGGGGTTGACGGTCTGTGAGAGTTCACCTTTCGGGCCTTTTACGGTTACATTGTTGCCGCTGACAGTAACTGTTACGCCTGCGGGAATCTCAATCGGAGCTTTACCTATACGTGACATATTCTGTTATTCCTCCTTTCTTGATTAGTAAACGTAGCAGAGCACTTCTCCGCCGACTTTTTCAGCGAGAGCCTGTTTGTTTGTCATGACGCCGCGCGAGGTGGAGAGGATGGCGATGCCGAGGCCGTTGAGCACACGGGGCATGTCTTTGTAGCCGGTGTACTGACGCAGGCCGGGACGGCTGACGCGCTTGAGGCATTTGATGGCATTGACCTTGTCTTTGGGGTCATACTTGAGGGCTATCTTGATGGAGCCTGCGGGGGTTTCACCCTCTATAAACTTGTAGTTAAGAATATAGCCTTGTTCGAAGAGGATCTTGGTGATCTCTTTTTTCAAGTTTGAGGCGGGGATTTCCACCACGCGGTGGTTGGCCTTGATGGCGTTCCTCAATCTTGTCAGATAATCTGCTATGGGATCAGTCATTGTTGTTGATGGTTAAATTGATTCGGGTGTGTCCGAACAATATTTAATTACATTACTTGCATTGGAGGTGAAGGTTACCAGCTTGCCTTGCGCACTCCGGGAATGAGACCGGCCGAGGCCATTTCGCGGAACTGGATACGGCTGATGCCGAACTGGCGCATATAGCCTTTGGGGCGTCCGGTGATGGAGCAGCGGTTGTGCAGACGCACTTTTGATGCGTTTTTTGGCAGGAGCTGGAGCTTCTGGAGGCTCTCGTAGTCGCCGGCCGCTTTGAGGGCGGCTTTTTTAGCGGCGTATTTTTCAACGAGTTTGGCGCGCTTCACCTCGCGGGCTTTCATCGATTCTTTTGCCATAGTGATGGTTGAATTGATTGTTGATTAGTTTTTCTTGAAGGGAAGGCCAAACTGTTTGAGCAGAGCAAATCCTTCTTCGTCGGTCTGTGCCGAGGTCACGAAGGTGATGTTCATGCCCATCATTTTGTTGATGGCGTCGATGTTGATTTCAGGGAAGATGATCTGCTCGGTGATGCCGAGAGTGTAGTTGCCGCGGCCGTCGAGTTTGGAGTCGATTCCTTTGAAGTCACGGATACGGGGCAGAGCCACGCGCACCAGGCGTTCGAGGAATTCGTACATTTTTTCGCGACGGAGGGTGACCATCACGCCGATCGGCATTTTTTTGCGCAGTTTGAAGTTCGAGATATCCTTTTTTGAGAGGGTTGCCACAGCTTTCTGACCGGTGATGGCGGTGAGTTCGTTGATGGCGGTCTCGATGATCTTCTTGTCCTGAGTGGCAGCGCCGAGGCCCTGGTTGATCACGATTTTTTTCAGGCGGGGCACCTGCATTACTGAGGTGTAGTTAAACTCTTTTACCAGAGCAGGAACGATGCGTTCCTTATAGTCTTTCTGCAAAGATGTGCTGCTCATTACTTAATCTCCTCTCCTGACTTTTTAGCGATTCTGACAGTTTGACCCTTTTCGTTGCGGGCGCGGCCCACACGGGTGGGTTTGCCTGATTTGGGGTCAATGAGGTTGAGGTTGGAAACGTGAATGGGAGCTTCCATCTTCACGAGTCCACCGTTGGGGTTCTTGGCGCTGGGCTTTGCGGCCTTGGTGACCATGTTCATGCCCTCGACGATGGCGCGCTGCTTCTTGACCTGGACGGAGAGCACACGGCCTTGTTTGCCGCGGTCTTCGCCGGAGTTCACATAGACGATGTCGCCTTTTTTGATATGTAATTTGGTCATTTTGTTGATGATGTTACATTACGATCTGACAGAATGTGTCGGGGCTTAGAGCACTTCGGGCGCGAGCGACACGATTTTCATGTTGGTTGCGCGGAGTTCGCGGGCAACGGGGCCGAAAATGCGGGTTCCGCGAAGTTCGCCTGCGTTGTTGAGCAGAACGCAGGCATTGTCGTCGAATCTAATGTAAGACCCATCGGGGCGACGTACTTCTTTTTTTGTGCGGACGACCACAGCTTTCGACACGGTGCCTTTCTTCACATCGGATGAAGGGATCACACTCTTCACCGACACCACGATAATGTCGCCAACGGACGCATAGCGGCGTCCTGTGCCACCGAGCACGTGGATGCACAGGGCTTCCTTTGCTCCGGAGTTGTCAGCGACTGTCAAGCGGGTTTCAGTCTGTATCATTTGTTTAAGTAGCTATGTTGGGTAATATGAAGTTGTTGGGGGGGGGGAAGTAAAAGTAATCGTGTGGTAGCGATTACTTGACTTTTTCAATGATCTCGACCAGACGCCAGCGCTTGGTTTTTGACAGAGGACGGGTTTCCATCAGGCGCACGGTGTCACCGATGGAGCATTCGTTCTTTTCGTCGTGAGCGTGGTATTTTTTGGTCTTGTTCACGAATTTACCATAAATGGGATGTTTTTCTTTCCATTTAACGGTTACGGTGATGGTCTTGTCGCCTTTGTTGCTTGACACCACCCCAACTCGCTCTTTGCGGAGATTTCTGTTGACTTCCATTGTTAAGGATGAGTTTGTTAAAGAAAATTATGGTGTGGGGTTCGCTTTATTTGGAGGCAAGTTCACGGGCACGGAGTTCAGTGAGCACGCGGGCAATCATGCGGCGATTTTTGGTGATCTGAGCGGGATTGTCGATTGTGCTGACTGCGTGGGTAGCCACCAGCTGGCGATATTCTTTCTGCATCTGCTCCAAGCGTTCGCGCAGATCGGCGGTGGTCATTTCTTTGATTTCTTCTGGTTTCATGACTGTATGCTTGGGGGGTTAGACGTTTTGATTGGGGTCATAATCGCGGCTTACCACGAATTTGGTAATCACGGGGAGTTTCTGGGCAGCCAGACGGAGGGCTTCTTTTGCAACTTCAAAAGGCACGCCTTCAACTTCGATGAGCATACGTCCGGGAGTTACAGGAGCAACAAATCCTTCGGGAGCACCTTTACCTTTACCCATTCGGACTTCGGCGGGTTTCTTGGTGATGGGTTTGTCGGGGAAGATGCGGATCCAGATCTGACCTTGACGCTGCATGTAGCGGGTCACGGCGATACGAGCGGCTTCAATCTGGCGACCGGTAATCCACTTGGACTCAAGAGTCTTAATGCCAAATGAGCCGAAAGCGAGCTGGTTGCCACGCTGGGCTATACCCTTCATCCGGCCTTTTTGTGAGCGGCGGAATTTGGTTTTCTTAGGTTGTAACATTGTATTGTAGAATCAAGAGGGTGGATAGATATTAGCGATTGTTTCCGGAGTTGTTGGTGCGGGGCTTGCGGAAGCCACGGTCGCGGCGTGCAGGACGGTCGTCGCGGTTGCCGCCTGCGGGGCGGGAGCCTTTGTCCTGTGATGCGAACTGGGGAGCCAGGTCGCGCTTGCCGTATACTTCGCCGCGGCAGATCCATACTTTCACGCCGATCACGCCGACTTTGGTGTGGGCTTCGACAAGAGCATAGTCGATGTCGGCACGAAGGGTGTGCAGCGGGGTGCGGCCTTCTTTAAACATTTCGCTACGGGCGATTTCGGCGCCGTTGAGACGGCCGCTCACCTGAATCTTGATACCTTCCGCTCCGGCGCGCATTGTCGAGGCGACAGCCATCTTGACAGCACGGCGATATGCTACTTTTCCTTCGATCTGGCGGGCTACGGTCTGAGCCACGATCTGAGCGTCGAGTTCGGGACGCTTGATCTCGAAGATGTTGATCTGGACGTCGCGGTCGGTTATTTTCTTGAGTTCTTCTTTGAGTTTGTCGACTTCAGAGCCGCCCTTGCCGATGATCAGGCCGGGACGCGAGGTGCACACGGTGATCGTTGTGAGCTTGAGGGTGCGCTCGATGACGATGCGGGATACGCTTGACTTTGCAAGACGCACATTGAGGTATTTGCGGAGTTTATAGTCCTCCAGCAAGTTGTTGCCATACTTGTGGCCGAAATTCCAGTTAGAATCCCAACCGCGGATGACACCCAGGCGATTGCTGATCGGATTGACTTTTTGTCCCATACTTGTCTAAGTGGTTCTTGAAAGTGTGAATTAAGCGTTCTTGTTAGCTATGGTGTCAACGACGAGTGTCACGTGGTTGGCGCGCTTGCGGATGCGGTAGCCGCGGCCCTGGGGAGCAGTGCGGAGGCGTTTGAGCATCGGAGCGGGAGTCACGAAGATCGTGCTGATATAGAGTTCATCTGAATCGGCTTTGCGTTCGTTCTTGGCTTCCCAGTTGGCCACAGCCGAGCGGAGAAGCTTCTCGACGCGGGCAGCGGCTTCCTTGTTTGAGAACTTGAGCACGCCAAGTGCGCGGTTCACTTCCATGCCGCGTACCATGTCGATGACCAGGCGCATTTTGCGGGGCGAAGAAGGCACGTTGAGCAGTTTGGCAAAAGCCACTTGCTTGAGTGCTTCTTTGCGCTGATCGGCAGAGTTTCTTTTTCTTACACCCATGGTGAGTTATTGTGTAGTCTGATTGGTCTGTTTTGTTATTATTTTTTAGGCCTCTCGCAGTTTATTTTTTGCGGTTGCCTGCGTGTCCGCGGAATGTGCGGGTGGGAGCGAATTCACCGAGTTTATGTCCGACCATGTTTTCGGTCACGTAAACAGGGATGAATTTGTTGCCGTTATGCACTGCGAAGGTGTGTCCAACGAATTCGGGCGCAATCATTGATGCGCGGCTCCAGGTCTTGATGACATTTTTCTTGCCGGAGGCTTCCATTTCGTTGACTTTCTTCTCGAGCTTCACGCTGATGAAGGGGCCTTTTTTTAATGAACGACTCATTGTTTACTGTCTGATTGTGGGGTTCACGTGTTACTTCTTTCTTCTTTCGATGATGTACTTCGACGAGTGCTTCTTCGGTGCACGAGTCTTCAGGCCCTTCGAGTACAGACCCTTGCGGGAACGGGGATGACCACCGGAAGCGCGGCCTTCGCCACCACCCATCGGGTGGTCCACAGGGTTCATGACAACGCCTCTGTTGCGCGGACGGCGGCCGAGCCAGCGTGAGCGGCCGGCTTTGCCGGAGCGTTCGAGTGAGTGTTCGCTGTTGCCCACTTCGCCGACAGTTGCCTTGCAGGCGCAGAGGATCTTGCGGGTTTCACCCGAAGGGAGTTTGATGATTGCGTAGTCACCTTCGCGAGACACCAATTGTGCGAAAGTACCGGCCGAGCGAGCCATGAATGCGCCCTGTCCGGGGCGGAGTTCGATGGCGTGGATTACCGTACCTACGGGAATCTTGCTCAGGGGAAGACAGTTGCCCACTTCAGGAGCGGCATCAGGACCGCTCACCACAGTAGCGCCAACTTTCAGACCGTTGGGTGCGATGATGTAGGTTTTGGTTCCGTCAGCGTAGTAAAGAAGAGCGATACGGGCAGAGCGGTTGGGGTCATACTCGATCGATTTCACTACGGCGGGAATACCGTCTTTTGTTCTCTTAAAGTCTATGATACGGTAAGCTCTCTTGTGTCCACCACCAATGTACCGAGTGGTGAGGTGACCTTCGGCATTGCGGCCGCCGGTGGATTTTTTACCGACTGTAAGAGATTTTTCCGGCGTTGTAGCAGTGATGGTACCTTTGAATACGCCGATAACTTTGTGTCTTTGGCCCGGGGTTGTGGGCTTGAATTTTCTTACTGCCATTATTTTGTATTAAATATTGCTGTAGAAGTCGATTGACTGACCTTCGGCCACTTTCACCAGGGCTTTTTTCCACAGCGAAGTGGCGCCTTGGATAAGGCCGCCTTTTGTGTAGCGCTGCTTGCGTTTGCGGCGCACGATCATTGTGTTGACTTTAGTGACCTTCACACCATAAAGCTCTTCTACCAGAGCCTTGATCTGGGGCTTGGTAGCTTCAGGCGACACGCGGAAGGTGTAGCTATTTTCAGTGTCGGTGAGGCGAGTTGCTTTCTCGGTCACGACGGGAGTGATGCTTATTTCCATTTTGTTTTAACCGGTTTGGGTTTTAACGTGGTGGTGTGAAGTATGTTAAAATTTATTCACAACTTCAACGCTCGATTCAGTGAGAACCAAGGCGCCGTTGTTGAGAATCGCATACGTGTTGAGGTCGGCAGCCTGCATCATGCTGGCACCGGGCACGTTTCGCAGGGACAAAGATACGTTTTTATCCTGAGATGAGAAAACCAGAAGGAGTTTCTTGTTGTCGAGTTTAAGATTTTTAACAACATTTAAGAATTCCTTGGTCTTCGGAGCTGCAAAAGTAAAATCTTCAACCACGGTGATCTGGCAATCGGCAGCCTTGCATGTCAGAGCGCTCTTGCGCGCGAGCTGCTTCACC
>CAMWTI010000078.1 GCA_947177135.1 uncultured Porphyromonadaceae bacterium
GATAAAACTGCTGCTCGTGCCGTCAGACCCCGAAGACTCAAAAAACGCAATCGTGGAAATACGCGGCGGCACAGGCGGCGACGAAGCCGCACTGTCTGCCGGCGATCTTTTCAAAATGTGCCCGCGCTATTGCGAAAACCGCGGCTGGAACGTGGCGGTGACATCGTTCAGCGAAGGTGCAGCCGGAGGCTTCAAAGAAATCGTATTTGCCGTAAGCGGCGAAAATGTCTACGGCACGCTCAAATACGAAAGCGGAGTGCACCGCGTGCAACGTGTCCCCGCCACCGAAACCCAGGGACGCGTCCACACCTCGGCCGCCACCGTGGCAGTGTTGCCCGAGGCCGAAGAATTCGACGTCGAGATAAACGAAGGCGAAATCAAATGGGACACATTCCGCTCCGGAGGAGCGGGAGGCCAGAACGTCAACAAAGTGGAATCCGGCGTGAGACTGCGCTACATGTGGCGCAATCCGATCACCGGAGAAAGCGAAGAAATTCTGATCGAATGCACAGAAACACGCGATCAGCCTAAGAACAAAGAGCGCGCCCTGAGCAGACTGCGCACGTTTATCTACGACAAGGAACACCAGAAATATATCGACGACATAGCCTCACGCCGCAAGACTCTCGTCTCGACCGGCGACAGATCGGCCAAGATACGCACCTACAACTATCCCCAGGGACGCATCACCGACCATCGGATAAACTACACGATATATAACCTTCAGGCATTCGTCGGAGGCGACATCCAGGAATGCATCGACCGCCTCACCGTGGCCGAAAATGCCGAAAAACTCAAATCATCCGAACTTTAAACACAAATCTAACATATCCACACAGACACATGACACGTCAGGAACTAATCGACAACATCCGCCGCAAAGGATCGTTTCTATGCGTCGGCCTTGACCCGGACATCAAAAAAATTCCGCAACACCTGCTGCGCGAAGAGAATCCCCTGCTCGCCTTCTGCAAGGCCATAGTCGACGCCACAGCCCCCTACTGCGTGGCCTACAAACCGAATCTCGCTTTCTTTGAAAGCATGGGAGTGGAAGGCTGGGTGGCCTTTGACGAAACCGTAAAGTATATCCGCGAACGCTACCCCGACCAGTTCATAATCGCCGATGCCAAGCGCGGCGACATCGGCAACACATCGGCTCTCTATGCCCGCACATTTTTTGAAACTACCGACGTTGACGCCGTGACCGTCGCGCCATACATGGGCGAAGACTCCGTGAAACCGTTTCTCGGCTATGACGGCAAATGGGTGATCCTGCTGGCTCTCACATCCAACAAAGGCTCGGCTGACTTTCAGCTCACACGCGACGAAAACGGCAACAGGCTGTTTGAAAACGTGATCAAGACATCTCAACAATGGGCCGGCAGCGACGAAATGATGTATGTTGTCGGTGCGACACAAGGCAAAATGTTTGAAGATATCCGTGCCGTCGCCCCCGAAAATTTCCTGCTTGTGCCTGGAGTCGGCGCCCAGGGCGGATCGCTTGAAGAAGTGGCAAAATACGGCATGACAAAAGACGTCGGCCTGCTGGTCAACTCAAGCCGCGGCATTATCTATGCGTCAACCGGCGAAGACTTTGCCGCTGCCGCAGCTGCCGCGGCAGCTGATCTGGCCTCACAGATGAAATCACTTCTGATATAACACATAATTTTAAACAACCGATACATCAAATGAAAAAGCATAACAGCCGCTGTCGGCTCATGATCGCAGTGGTTGCAATAATAGCTCTCGGGCTTATGGCTCCTTTAGCCGCATATGCTGCGCAGCCGGTAGCCGGAAAGGTCTACCGGCTGATAAACGGAATGTACTCCACAGCACTCACCGGCAACGGACCGACAGCATCAGTGACATGTTCAGCCGTCGAGGACAATAACTATTCACAACTGTGGCTGGTCAGCGCCGGATCCGCGGCCAACTCTTTTTACCTGCGCAACCTCAACACGGGAATGTATCTGAGCAGTTCACGCAACTTCTCATCGCCGTGGACAATAAGCCAGAACCCGTCGGACGGCAACTGCGCAATGATCTTCGACGTCAAAGGCGATAAATATGCCATACACTACATGTCCGACACATATCAGTGCCTGCACTGCGACAGCCAGGGCATCGCTGTGTGCTGGACAGCCGACGCCGAAGCCAGCCAATGGACCCTGACGGAAGTCAGCATGACACAGTCACAGATCGACGAAGCCCTCGCCGCTGCAACAGCCAACCAGATCACAGACGCAACCGTGGCTAAATGGCAGACCGCCCTCGACGCCATCTTCTCTGACAAGGCCTGCACAGCCCTCAACAGCAAATATGCCTCGATGAGCGCGTCGTCACTCAAAGCCGACGCCAACTATCAGGCGCTTCCTGCTGAACTTCAGCAGATGATCACCAAAGTAAAGAGCAATGACTGGGCAGAAACAGATCCCGTCAATAACAACCAATGGGATTCGGCCCACGCAAAAAAACTGCGCGTGCAGAACTATGAGCCATACAGCCGCGGCGCCGAAGCGGCCTCGATGCTCGGAATCCAGGCTTACACCAACATGAACAACCCCACCGGCATTCTCGGTCAGAAACGACAGACACTGTATGTCATGGTAGACAAAGCTCCGGCAAACGGATCGACACTCTACATCATCGGTGCAATCGGATCAGGCATGTTCAATGACTGGATCTCAGGGGTGGCTCTTAAAGAAGGCCTCAACGTGATCACACAATGGGACGACAAAGCAGCCCAATACATCTATTACACGGTCAACACATACGACAGAGCGTCAAATTCCCGCGTCAATAAAATCTCCGATTTCGACGACATCAAAATACACATCGAAGGCGGCTCGCTCAATGGCCTGTTCAACCCGAAAGGCGACAAACTCTACACACCTGACACCAACGAAGACTGGTTCTATTATCGCGATCGGGCCACCCACGAAATGTTTGACCTGGTGGGTGAATACGTGATCCTTCACTTCTTCCTGGACAGGGTAATGACAAACACCGCACCCGGAGGATACTTAGTCGACGGCCTGAAACAGATTCTCGCCCCTGGCAAAGACTTTGATCTTACAGCAATCCTCACCGCCTGGGACGACTTCTGCTTCACCGAACGCCTGCTGCTCGGCATACAGCCGGCCGAAGACATCACTTCAGCACGCGCCAAAGGCTATTTCGAACCATTCGCTGCCGACGACATCTGCCCCGACGACTTCCATCTGTATTTCAACAACAGAATGATGGGCATCACCATGCAGGGAGACCTGTTCATGAACGCCACATCGTGGCGGACCGCCTACAATCCAAGCACCATGGGCACCATCCTGCTCGATCTGCCGCAAAGCTCGGGCGCGCTCTGGGGACCGGCACACGAATACGGCCACATGAACCAGGAACCGATGAAGTTTGCCGGATCAACCGAAATCTCAAACAACATCTTCTCCAACGTCGCCATATTCTATCAAGGCATCACGACATCGCGCGCCGACTACCCATCGGCACAACGCTCGGTATTCAACCGCGGACTCACATATCTCGAAAACGGCACATGGGGCACCACAAGAATGTTCTGGCAACTCTTCCTCTACTATCACGTGCAGGGACACAACCGCAAGTTCTATCCCACTCTCTATGAACTGCTGCGCCAGAACCCGCGCCGTCAAAGCTATGAACTGAATCCGCGTTACGACATGCTGCACTTCGCCAAAATGTGCTGTCTGGCAGCCGGCGAAGACTTAACGGACTTCTTCACCGCATGGGGATTCTTCGTGCCGTTGGAGAACTACTTCATCGATGACTACAGCCAGTTCAACGCAAACCTCACGCAAGCAGACATCACCGCTGTAAAAGCCGAAATTGCCGAATACGGACTGCCGAAATCGCGAGCCATCATATTCATTGACGACAGACCCGGATCTGACCGCCTCACCCACGACGAATTCAACAAAGACCTATGCGGACCGCTGGGCGGACTCAAAGACTTCAAAGCAGAGACACGACCTGACGGCAAACATATGTTCAGCATGAACGGAACAGGCATAACCGTTTCGGGAGGCACAGGCGGCGTAGGTTTCCTCGCGCTCGACAACATCACCGGCGAACTGATCACCTTCGCCAACGACTACAACTGGGAAATGAGTCCGCAGGCAGCCGCAAACGTGGCCACAGGCAAAGCCAAACTCTATGCTGTCGCGGCCGACGGATCGCTCACCGAAGTGCCCAACGCCGTCAGCGCAGGCACCGACGCCCAGAAAAAAGCCGCATTAGACATTCTGCTCGACGCCTGCAAGGCCCTCACGTCCAAACAGGACAAGTCAATGACAAAGGTTGGATGGTATCGCAGCGACAAACTTGCCACACTCATCTCATTGTGTGAACAGGCCTCCGAAATAGCCGGCTCTGACCCAGCGAAAGCATACAACCTTGTGGCCGGCGAATACTATCGCCTGATCCTTGACCCGTTTGCCCGCATCTGCTACATGGCAGGAAACAGTTATCGCATCGTCAACCGCCAATACTCCAACCGCGCGCTCTCCGAAAACGGCGACCGCACTTCCAGCCAAGCCATCAATTTCAATGCCAGATCACAGTCTTGGACTCTGGAAGACGCCGGCAATGACCGGTTCTACCTACGCAATGCCAACAGCGGCAAATATCTACAGGCGGTGACACGTTCCGCCGTCGTGTCTCTCGGCAGCGAACCCATTGAATTCTCAATTGTCGAGACTGCTCCCGGATTCTATGCGTTCGCATCCGAAGGCGATCTGAGCAAATGCCTCCACATTGACCAGCAAAACAATATCGTCGGCTGGTCATCCGATGAAGCTCCGTCACAATGGATCATGCTGCTCACCGACGCCGATGAGCGTAACGACGCACGCTACAGGCTCCGCGATCTTGTGGCCACTACAGAAACCCTGCTCGACCAGGCCGGCACCATCGGATTTGACGAAAGCCCCGTCAAACTCGGTGCCTCCAACATGAGCTCCAACGCACGCTGCCGCATCAACGGACCTGATCAGTTCAACCGATGGGACGTGCTCTTCGACGGAAAGACCAACACCTATTTCCACTCGGACTACTCTCCCAAAGGATCCGACGACGGACAAGACCACTGGCTGCAGGTCGACCTCGGCGAAGGCAAAGAACTGCAATCGATATCATTCACATACACCACACGAGCCAGCGACCCGGCACACGCGCCCCGCAACATCCTGGTATTTGCTTCCAACGACAGCGAACAGTGGACCACTGCCGCCACAATCCTCACCGGACTGCCCTCATCAGTCAACTCCGTATACCAGTCAGACCCCATACAGGCCGCCTCACCAAGCCGCTACTTCCGCTTCATGGTCACGGCCACCTACAGCAACCAGCTAACCGACGACGGACACCCCTACTTCGTGATGAGTGAATTCGGAGTCAACAAAGCCGAATTCAACGGCACCCCGTCGCCCAGATACCCCGAAGTCACAAACGAGATCCTGATCAACGCCTACACGTCGGCCAAAACCGCAGCGGCAATAGCCGATGACGCGTCGGCCGGAATCGCCGACCTGGAAACAGCTTACGACAAACTTCTACCGGCCTACAAGGCCCTTGTCAACGCAATGGGTGTGACCGACTCGATCGAAGAGATCATTGCCGAACCCGACAACGACAGCAGCACAGAGACGGTCATCCACGACCTATCCGGACGCCGCATCTCCCACATCACATCTCCGGGAATCTACATTGTCAATGGCCGCAAGACAATAGTACACTGATTAGACACTCCAACCACACACAGCGAGAGAGGACGCCCCAGATGAGCGCCCTCTCTCGCTGTCATTATAAAAACCAACAGCCATGACGGCAATATGCAGAAAATTTCATAACTTTGTAAATAATTACAAATTCAATTCATCCAGGCATATTTTTCATGAAAATCCATTCCCTTTCAATCATGCTGGCACTGGCGGCGGCCACATCCCTGCCCATGGCGGCGGAAGATTTCGATTTGTCGACACAGCGTGGTGAAGTCCAGGCATTTAACAAAGTCCCTGGTCACAAAATCAACCACACCGGAGCAGTGATCAACCCAACTCCCCATGAAATTACCCGTCATACTCCAGGCACCACCCTCAACGCATCGGCAGGCTTCAAGGTCGCCGACCGCAAAAAAGCATTCATTGAGGACCTCGGATTCCTCCGCCAGTCACCCAAAGGAGTCAGGCTCAACATAGATTTCGGCACACGCCAGGCTTCAAAAGCCGGAGTGAAACCCGTGAGCGGAGCCTACCGTCTCATCATCGGCAACAAAGACGTCAGCATTGTCGGCTACGACGAACGCGGCGCATTCTATGGACTCCAGACCCTGCGCCAGATTCTCGAACACGATCCGGAGCATCTTGAAACAATGACAATCAACGACTGGCCCGATCTGCCATACCGTGGCGTTGTAGAAGGCTTCTACGGCACCCCCTGGAGCCATGAAGTGCGTCTGTCGCTCATCGATTTCTATGGCCGCAACAAAATGAACGACTATATCTATGGCCCGAAAGACGATCCATATCACAGCTCACCCTACTGGCGTCAGCCCTATCCCGCCGACCAGGCCGCGAAAATCAAGGAGCTGGTCGAAGCCTCAAAGCGCGCGCGCGTCAACTTTGTCTGGGCCATACACCCTGGAAAAGACATCCGCTGGGACCGCGCCGACTATGACAGTCTGGTCAACAAACTCGAGATGATGTATGACCTCGGCGTGCGCTCTTTCGCACTGTTCTTCGACGACATCGACGGCATCGGAACCGATCCCGCGCGCCAGGCAATGCTGGTCAACGATCTGACCAACGACTTCGTTGTGCGCAAAGGCGATGTCACCAACCTCATGATCTGTCCCACTGACTACTCCCAGCTCTGGGCCAAACCCGGCCCGGATGGCCCTCTGGCAATCTATGGGCGCGACCTCAATCCCAAAGCCGAAGTGTTCTGGACCGGCGCGGTGGTGTGCAGCGACCTGACGCGCGAGACCCTTGATTTCGTCAACTCGCGCATCAAGCGTCCCGCCCTGTTCTGGTGGAACTACCCCGTCTCCGACTATTGCCGAAACATCATTCTGCAAGGACCGGTCTATGGACTGGATCCGACTTTGACATCGGCTGAAGTGGCTGGCATAGAAAGCAATCCGATGGAGCATGGCGAAGCATCCAAACTCGCGCTCTACGGCGTGGCCGACTACACCTGGAACCAGGCCGCCTATAATGCGATCGACAACTGGGAACGCGGTCTCCGCTACATGACGCCCGAAGCCGCCGACGCCTACCGCACATTCGCGATCCACAACTGCGACACCGAAACTGGCTACCGACGCGACGAATCATGGGAAACAGAGACATTCCATTACAACGACTACACCCAGGAACAATTCGACGCACTGCGCGCCGAATTTGAACGAGTGGCCGCCGCACCGTCACAACTGCGAGCCAAAGCTGGCAACAATCTGCTGCTCGCCGAACTTGCCCCCTGGCTCACTGAATTCGAAAAACTCGGACAGCGCGGACTGCGCACCCTCGACCTCATCAAGACATATGAAAGCGGCAATGACTCGCTGTTCTGGTGTGACTATGTGGCCAACATCATGACGCCACAACAGCGCGCCGAATATCAGGCCCACAAGACCGGCACAATGAAACTGCATCCCTTCTATGAAAACGCAATGGATCATATGCCGGCCGACTTCTTCGGCAAACTCACAGGCGAGAAAGCCAACGTGCACCGCGCTATCGGCTCCTACCCCAACCTTCCGACAACGCTGCAGAAACTGATGCTTGACGGCGACACCGCCACATATTACACCAGCGCACAGTCACAGTCTGAAAGCGACTGGATCGGCATCGACGCCGGCAAGGTAATCAATGTCGAAGAGATCACAATACTCCAGGGACGCAACTCGGTCGACGACGTCGACTATTTCGACCACGCAATACTCGAGGCTTCGGCCGACGGACAAACATGGACCGCATTGTCCGAACCGCTGGTCAAAACCTATGAAATACGCTATTGCGGAGAACCCGTCCAGGCCCGCTATGTGCGCCTGCGCCGCCTTCCGTCCGAAAAGAAAAACTGGACTTCGGTACGCGTATTTGAGGTAAATCCGCCATCGGCACAACGCATCGGCATGGACGTCACGGCCGCCGACTCCCAGACCGCACTCCGCGCCTTCGACTCCAACCCGGCGTCCTTCTATGTCAACACCGGCGTCCTCTCCTTCACGCCCCGCAAAGACGCCAAGGAGATGATCATGCTGCTGGCCGACATTAAGACCGCCGTGATAGTGACCCAGCTTGACAAAGCCGGCCATGTGCTGACATCGTCGGCCATAACCACTCCATATGGGCACATCAACCTGGCGCCACAGACCGTGAAAGTTACCGTCGACGGCCCGGTCACCATCCATGAAATAATTCTCCGCTGATCCTTAGACCAGACGAAGACAACAGACACAGACAAAAGCAGCATCCCGTTATGGCAGGATGCTGCTTTTGTCTGTCTGTTGCTAATTACGGTTTTTCAATACCATTTTCACCTCTTCAGCGGCGGGGCTGGCGGTTGAAGCGCCACTGGGCGTGGAAGAGCACATAGCTCGGAATCACGTTGGTCACCACCTCGGTGCGCGCCTGGGCATTGACCGTATAGCTAACGTTGCTCAGCTGCCGCAGCAGATCATAACCGTCGGCCACCAGCACCAGCGACCCATTGAACAGCGACTTGCTCACGCGTGCGTTCCATACCAGATCGGTCGTATTGAGCCGCGAGTCGCCATAGCCGCGCCGGGTGTAGAGCGTCATGTCGGTCGACACGCCCCAGCCTTTCGGAAAATTCAACACTGACTCTGCCCCATATCGACATGTAAATGACGTGAAATCATCATAGAGAGAATTCGAGTGAACATATCTGTTCATACTGACGTCTCCGAGCAACGAAACGCGATGACGGCCTGTCTGCCAACTGATTTTGAGATTTTCGCCAGCCGAAAAATTGTTCATCACATTATCGCGCATATCACTTACGTCACGACGATAACTCATATCCGTGCGCGATGAAAGGTTGAACTTGCTGTTTCGGCCGAACGGGGTGAACAATTCATAACCTATATCGGCCTGACAGTTGCCATTGACATTTTCAACCTGATATACACAGGCTCCGGTCTGCGGATCAACAGTATAATAATAATCTATCGCGCTGTTATAATATCTTGCAGAAAGTTTGAACTCATGGCGAAGCATAGTCTGGCCGCGGCGTGTGGCAACAAATGTAAGAAAATTCTCCGACGTGTTCCCGACATCAGGATTACCTCGATATATGACCAGCGGATTAGTCACCGGACGGTCGACCAGATACATCATATCATGGATCCGGTCGCGCTTAAACCGATATGTCAGGTTATATCGCCAGGCAGCCGAAGAGATCAGCGGGTTAAGTGACATTCCGACCGACACTTCCGGCAGCAGGTCGTCGCGAGTCATTGACAACGGAATGTTGTTGCTGACATAGTCAAGCCTGCGCCTTGAAATGTCAAGATTAACGTTACCCCACATAAACAGGGCCCAATTTTGTTTGAGCTTTATTTGCTCAAACCATGGAACAAGACACAGATGATGAGTCCATTCAGTCAGGGTGCTTCTGTCGCTCAGAGATGGAATGAAGTGGTCCTTATGTTCTCCGCCTGACGGCAAAAAATCTGTAGGCCATTGCTCCGGATCATATCCGCTCATTGAACTGAGACTGAACACATCGGCTGTCCGTGCCTGCTCCGCATAACGGAAATCATATTTAAAGCTCATCCTCCCAAATGGCCTTTTGAAATACTGTGTAAATGTGGCGCCGGCCGAAAGCCTGATGTCATGATGGGGATAGCGGCGCGTGTAGCGATGGTCAAAATCTGCGGGCCGGCTCTCCGCTCCATAATTGATGGCAAAACGGGCGAAATCACGTGTAAAATCATTGGAATAAGTGCCTGATGCCGACAGTTCAAGCATATTTCCCCAAAAGCCAGACTTTAGCTTAATGGGCGACGATATATCGGCCGACGCATTTATGCCGTGACCTCTGGAAATGTTTTCACTTACATAGCGGTTGAGCATAGAGTCGGCCAGCGAACTGCCGTCACTGTATATGGCCAGCAGACGCGCTTTCGACAAACCGGTGACCTTTTCCCGAAACACCGCCGAAGTGTTGTCGGCCGATGAGCGCATAGACGAATAACTGAACGCCGGCTTTACATCGAGATTTGCCCGCTCGCCAAGTCTGGCAAAAAATTGATGGCCGGTGTTCACATTAAAGTTCCGACGCTTTGTCGTGTTCCAAAAATAGCTATACAGATTTGAAGTCCCAAGATAGTTCTCAACCGAACTGCTCCGCCGTGAATCAGAGGTGTGGCGCTCTGTCCCGACGCTTCCTTTCAGTTCCCAACGGTCATCATAGCCTTTGGCATTGTAGGTGATTCCACCCTTTAGGTTAGAATTCACTCCGGCGCCCATATCAGACTGTGACCACGCATCGTCACTGCGTCCGGGCGTTTTGCTGTCAGACAGGTTGTTGGCGCCGGAATATGCCGTCATCGACACATTGTCGGAAAACCACATTCCGAACAACTTGCCAAGATAACGCCGGGCAGAACCACAACCGGCCTCGGCATTGACGATCCATCCGTGAGAATAATTCCGCTTGAGCCTCACATCCATAACATAGACTTCATCTCCGGTCTTAAACCCCATCAGTTCGCCTATACGCCCCATCTTGTCATAGAAAGCAATATCTTTGATTGCATACGCGGCAAGATTGTCGAGCATCAACTCCCGGTTGCCATTGAATATGTCGCGACCGTTGACCAGAAGATTCTGCACCCGCCTGCCATTACACAGAATTTCGCCGTTGCTCTTAAGTTCCAGACCTGGCATCTGGGCAAGAAGCGCATCCAGCAT
>CAMWTI010000079.1 GCA_947177135.1 uncultured Porphyromonadaceae bacterium
GTAGAGGCGTTCGCAGGCATAGTCTTTCATGAAGCCTGATCCGCCGTGCACCTGGATGCAGTCGTAGGCGTGCTGGTTGCAGTATTCGCTTCCGAGTCCTTTTGCCAGAGGGGTGCATGCGTCGGCCAGTTTTGAGTAGTGTTTGGCTTCTTTGCGTTCGTCGGGAGTGAGCGAGCGTTCTTTTGCGATGTCGTCGTATGTTTTGTAGAGGTCGACGTAGCGAGCTGTTTCGTAAAGCAGCGAGCGCGATGCGTCGAGTTTGGCTTTCATTGTGGCCAGCATTTCGTATACGGCGGGGAATTCGATGATCGCTTTTCCGAATTGTTTGCGGTCTTTGGCGTAGGCGAGGGCTTCGCGGTAGGCGAGTTCGCTGACGCCGACGCTTTGTGCGGCGATGCCGAGGCGCGCTCCGTTCATCAGGGCCATCACGTATTTGATGAGTCCCATGCGTCGGCTTCCGCAGAGTTCGGCTTTGGCGTTTTTGTAGACGAGTTCGCAGGTGGGAGAGCCTTTGATGCCCATTTTGTTTTCGATTCGGCGCACGTCGACTCCGCCGTCTCGTTTGTCATAGATGAACATCGAGAGTCCGCGTCCGTCTTTTGTGCCGTCTTCGGAGCGAGCGAGCACCAGGTGGATGTCGCTGTCGCCGTTTGTGATGAAGCGTTTCACTCCGTTGAGGCGCCAGGTCCCGTCGGGTTGTTCGGTGGCTTTGAGCATGACTGACTGGAGGTCTGATCCGGCGTCAGGTTCAGTGAGGTCCATCGACATTGTTTCTCCGGCGCATACTCTGGGAATGTATTTTTGTTTTTGTTCTTCGGATGCGAATTCGTAGATTGTTTCGGCGCAGTCCTGGAGTCCCCAGAGGTTTTCGAAGCCGGTGTCGGCGCGGCTGACGATGTCGGCAGCCATGATGTAGGGGGTTATGGGGAAGTTGAGGCCTCCGAGGCGTCGAGGCATTGCCATGCCCATGAGCCCGGCTTTGCGGCATGCGTCGAGGTTTTTCTGTGTGCCGTCGGCATATATTACGCGTCCGTTTTCAACTCTTGGACCCTGGTGGTCGACGTCTTCGGCGTTTTCGGCGATTGTTGTGCCGCAGATTTCGCCCACGATTTCGAGCACTTTGTCATAGTTGTCCATTGCGTCGTCGAAGTTGTAGGGCGCATGGTCATATGTCTGTGCTTCGGTGTAGTCGCGCTCTTTGAGTGCGACGATTTTCTGCATCAGCGGATGGCTCAGGTGATGCTTCAGGTCGGGGTTGTCTGTATAAAAATTAGCCATGGCTACTGATTACTTGGAGTTTTTCTTGTAATACTTGATCAATTTGGGCACCACGTCTTCGACATTGCCGGTGATGACATAGTCAGCGATGGCGTTGATCGGGGCGTTGGGGTCGTTGTTGATCGAGATGATAATCGAGCTATCCTGCATTCCGGCGATGTGTTGTATTTGTCCGGATATGCCGCAAGCGATGTAGAGTTTTGGGCGTACAGTTGTGCCGGTTTGTCCGATCTGGCGCGCGTGTTCGACCCATCCGGCGTCGACTGCGGCGCGTGTCGCACCGACTTCTCCGCCGAGTGTTTCGGCCAGGGTGAAGAGCATGTCGAAGTTTTCTTTGCTTCCGACGCCGTATCCGCCGGCCACGATAATGGGCGCGGCTTTGATGTTGATTTTGCTTTTTTCGATGTGGCGGTCGATTATTTCGACGACGAAGTCTTCGGGTTTAACGAAGTCGTCGACTTTGAGGTTGATGACTTCGGCGATTTTGTCGGGGGTCGAGATTTCCTTTTTCATCACGCCTTCACGCACGGTGGCCATCTGCGGGCGGCATTCGGGGTTGACGATTGTTGCCACGATGTTGCCGCCGAATGCGGGGCGGATCTGGTAGAGCAGGTCGGAGTATGATTGTCCGGTTTTGGCGTCGGTGTGGTCTCCGATTTCAAGCGCGGTGCAGTCGGCCGTGAGTCCGCTGTGCAGGCATGAGCTGACACGCGGGCCGAGGTCGCGTCCGATGCAGGTGGCGCCCATCAGGCAGATTTGCGGTTCTGTCTGGCGGAAGAGGTTGATGAGTACGGCAGCATGGGGGTTTGTGGTGTATGGAGCCATGCGAGGGTCGTCGACTTTATAGACGCGGTCGGCGCCGTAGGGCGCGAGGGTCTTTTCGATGTCTCCCAGGTTGTTGCCGATCACGATAGCCTCGAGTTTCACTCCGAGTCTGTCGGCGAGCACACGGCCTTTTGTAAGGAGTTCGAGGCTCACGTCGGCAACATGATCTTCGTCCCACTCGCAGTAGACGATGAGATTGTTTTTGTCGTTGATCATATGTATAATATAATTTGAGTGGGTGAGATTTTATCCGATGGTGTGGTTGGCAATGAGTTCTTTGATCAGTTCTTCGATCTGGGCGTCGTCATTGTCCAGCTTGCGGCTTTCTTTGGCGGTGAATACGACGTTTTCGATGCTTTTCACCTTTGTCGGAGATCCGGGGAATCCGATCTGCATGGGATCAGCTTCGACGAATTCGGCGTTCCATTCCTGGATGATTCCGGGGCAACGGCTTTGGGCGTGTTCGGCATGCTGTTGGTCCAGGGCTTTGAGTTCGGTTGGTGAGGCTGCATATTTGAATCGCATTACTCTTTGCGCGTTGCGCGGGCGGCATTCGTCGGCGGATCCGGTGACGGTAACGACGCATGGCAGGGGGGCTTTCACGGTTTCCACGCCGTGTTCGAGGCGGCGTTTTACGGTTACGTGTCCGTCGGCGACAGAGATGATCTCTTCGGCATATGTGACCTGCGGCACGCCGAGTTTTTCGGCAATCTGGGGGCCAACCTGTGCGGTGTCGCCGTCAATAGCTTGGCGTCCGCCAAGGATTATGTCGGCATTTTCCATTTTTTTCACGGCCTGGGCCAGAGAGTAGGATGTTGCCAGGGTATCGGCGCCTCCGAGCACTCGGTCGGTGAGCACTACGCCTTTGTCGGCGCCACGGTAGATGGCTTCACGGATGATTTCAGATGCACGGGGCAGGCCCATTGTGAGCATCGTTACGGTTGATCCCGGGTGGGCGTCTTTGATGCGAAGCGCCTGCTCCAGAGCGTTGAGGTCTTCGGGATTGAAAATGGCCGGCAGTGCCGCACGGTTGATTGTGCCATCTTCTTTCATTGCATCTTTGCCCACATTACGGGTGTCAGGCACCTGTTTGGCGAGCACGATGATGTTCAAGCTCATACTTAATAATTTATTATGTGATAATTAGTTATCTTGGGAAAGTCGCACATTGTGCAGGGCAAAGTTACTATTTTTGAGGGTTTTATGCAAAAAAAACTCTTTTTTTCTTGCATGAGTGGCGTGATTTAGTTAATTTTGCACTCAAATGTTAAAAGGATGGATTTTAAAAATTATAGAATTTTAAACAAAAGTCTGTCGGAAGTGTTAAATTATCAGGGCCGGTGAGTCTGATGGTTGTATTGTCAACCTGTTGATCCGGTTCTATTGTTTGATCTTTAACCGGGGCCTTGCGGTCCTGATTTGTTAGGAATGAAGAAATCGACGATCTGGTATCTGACATTGATAATGGCTCTGACGTTTGCCGGGCTGATATATGTTCAGTTTGTGTATATGAACAATATGGTGCGTATGCGCAATGATCAGTTTGAGGAGAGTGTGCGCCGTTCGCTCTATGCTGTGTCATCGTTGCTCGAGCAGGAGGAGACCCGTTATTTTCTGGAGGAGAATATGGCGCAGGTAGATGATTATAAGTCATATAAGGTGAATTCGTCGACAGAGGGCGTGGCTTTGAAGTTCACGACGCAGAGCGGGCTGACCGGCAATCTGACTCTGGAGGGTGCGGCGGACCGTCTGTCGCCTTCGGGGCGTGGCGGCGGTTCTTCCGACGGGTTCCGTTTTAATGGCAAGGGAGGCGTCGGCGGTTCGCAGTCGCTTCAGGAGAATCTGCGTGGCCGTTATATTTATCAGAAGGGTCTTGTTGATGAGGTGATCCTCAACATTATTTCGCGCAGCAGCAATCGTCCGATACGGCAGCGTGCCGATTCGACTATGGTGCGTAATTTTCTGCGTTTCGAGCTTGACAATAACGGACTTAAGATTCCGTTTGAGTTTGCCGTGACTAACCGTAACGGCGCAGTGATCTATCATTCGCATGAGTATCCAGACGCGGTTATGAGGCGTTCGCTTCCGCCGACTGCCATTTATGAGCAGCCGCTTTTTCCCAATGATCCGATCAATAAGATCAATTATTTGAATGTGTATTTTCCGACTAAGAAGGATTATATATTTTCGTCGATCAAGTTTATGTTGCCGTCGTTTGCGTTCACTTTGATTCTGTTGCTGACTTTTATCTATACGGTTATGGTCGCATTCAGGCAGAAGAAGGTCAATGAGATGAAGACGGATTTCATCAACAATATGACTCATGAACTTAAGACTCCGATCAGTTCCATCTCGCTTGCCGCGCAGATGCTCGGCGATGATTCAGTGAGGAAGTCAGACGGGATGATGCGTCATATATCGGAGGTGATCAACGAGGACACGAAGCGTTTGCGTTTTCTGGTGGAGAAGGTGTTGCAGATGTCGCTGTATTATGACCGCAAGTCGGCTCTGAATATGGCGTATGTGGATGCCAACGACGCTATTGCCGGCATTGCCCACACTTTTAAGCTGAAGGTGGAGAAGTATGGCGGGAAGATCAAGACTGATCTGTCGGCCGATGATTCGATGGTATATGTCGATCGGATGCATTTTACCAATGTGATATACAATCTGCTTGATAATGCTGTGAAGTATCGTTCGGAAGAGCGTCCGCTGAATCTGACGGTCTCGACCGCGCGTGTGGCCAATCATGCCGACCGGCTGAAGATCAGCGTAGCCGACAACGGAATGGGTATCAGACGTGATGATCTGAAGAAAATTTTCGATAAGTTCTATAGGGTCAGCACCGGCGACCGTCATGACGTGAAGGGTTTCGGTCTGGGACTGGCATATGTGAAGAAGATGATAGGTGAATTTGGCGGAGAGATTTCGGCGGAGTCGGATTCTGGTTCAGGGACTGTTTTCACGATCGTTCTGCCGTTGGCCAAGGCGCCTGAAACAGAGGAATAATCTATAATATCAAATAAAAAACAGCTATGGAAGAAAAAAACAGAATTCTGCTTTGCGAGGACGACGAGAATCTCGGCATGTTGCTTCGCGAGTATTTGCAGGCCAAGGGATACAGCGCCGATCTTTATCCTGACGGCGATGCCGGTTATAAGGCTTTTGCCAAGGGCAAGTATGATCTGGCCGTGCTTGACGTGATGATGCCGAAGAAGGACGGGTTTACAGTGGCTCAGGAGATCCGCACTGTCAATTCGGAGATTCCTATCATATTTCTTTCGGCTCGTTCGCTCAAGGATGATATCCTGTCTGGGTTCAAGATCGGCGCGGACGATTATATCACGAAGCCTTTCTCAATGGAGGAGCTGGTGATGCGCATAGAGGCTATTCTGCGCAGGGTAAAAGGCAAAAAGGACAAGGAGGTGACTATGTACAAGATCGGCAAGTTCACTTTCAACACGCAGAATCAGACGCTGATGGTTGGCGATAAATCAACGAAGCTGACCACGAAGGAATCTGAGCTCCTGAGTTTGCTCTGCTCGCATGTGAATGAGATTCTGGAGCGTAATTATGCTCTGAAGACGATCTGGATTGACGATAATTATTTTAACGCCCGTTCGATGGACGTTTATATCACGAAGCTGCGCAAGCATCTGCGTGAGGATCCGGATATCGAGATCATCAACATTCACGGCAAGGGTTATAAGCTGATCGCTCCGGTGGCCGGGGATTGATCCGGTTGGATGACTGATTAAGGAGGCATCGGCGGGTTTCCGTCGTTTGCCTCCTGTTTTTTTTCGTGGTCAGGGTTTACGGAGTTGCCAGAAGGCCACTGCCGATGCTGCCGCCACGTTGAGCGAGTCGACTCCGTGGGCCATCAGGATCTTCACGACGAAGTCGGCGTTGGCGATGGCCTGGTGAGAGAGTCCGTCGCCTTCTGTTCCGAGCACAATTGCCAGTCGCGGTTCAGCAGCGAGTTCCGGTGAGTCTATGCCGATGGATCGGTCGGTCAGAGCCATTGCGGCGAGTTTGAATCCGAGCGATCGGATTTCGTGCATGTCGGAGCTGATCCATGTCCATGGGACGAGGAATACCGACCCCATGGACACTCTGACCGATCGGCGGTTGAGTGGGTCGCAGGTGGTTGGGGTGAGGGCAATCGCGTCGATGCCAAGCGCGGCGGCCGATCGGAATATTGCTCCGATGTTGGTGGTGTCGGTCACGCTATCGATCACGGCGATGCGGTGTGCGCGGGCGAAAATGGTTTCAGGTCCAGGGGCTTCAGGGCGGTGCATTGCGCAGAGCACTCCGCGTGTCAGAGTGTAGCCGGTCATTGAGGCGAGCAGTTCGCGTGGTCCGGTGTAGATAGGAATGTCATTGCCGATGCGTGCGATTATGTCGGCGGCATCGCCGGTTATGTGGCGTGATTCGCAGAGCAGTGATGCCGGACGGTGACCAGCCTCGAGGGCCACGCGGATCACTTTGGGGCTTTCGGCAATGAAGAGCGAGTGTTCAGGATGAAGGCGGTTGCGCAGCTGTGTTTCGGTGAGTTTCAGGTATGGCGCCAGTTCCGGCGATGTGGAGTCGGTCAGTTCAATTACTGGCATATGAGTTTGCAGTTATGTTTTCGTTCAGTTTGACACCGAGCATGCACCAGCTTCCGGCTGCCCGTCCTTCAAGGAAGTTGAATTCGGTTGCTGTGGAAGGCAGAGGCGAGAATATCAGTGTGAAATCTAATTCACGGTCGTTTCCGGTGATTGCTGTTTTGTGGTCGGGCGTGAGTCCTTCGTGGCCGATCATCGGATAGCAGACACCTTTGCTTGTGATGTGGGCCGAAGATTCAAGAGTCACCCAGCTGTCAGCGTCGCATATCAGATGAAAGTGCACGCGCGTGGAACTGTCGGTGAGTTCCACGCGTGTGATTGTCAGTCCGTCGCAGGCGGTGTCGACCGCCGGGGCGCTGATCAAAACGTATCTGCCGGCATGGTGGGAGCATGCTGACGCGGTCAGGAGCAGAACTGCGGTTATTATGGATTTGTGTCGCATCCGTTGTCTTTGATCTGAATTTTCCGCAAAATTAGTGAATCGCCGGGGATGCGGTATGTTTTGTAACATATTTCTCCCGATATTGACACGGGATATCCATACGGGCGTTATCGGGGGATTATGATGAGTCGGTCTGCTTTATGGCCTGACAGGGCGACGGTGGTCATATGTGGAGTCCGGGACACGGGCCTGCTATTAGCTGGGTGATCCATAGCCACATCGGACAGGTGATCACAAACAGAATGACGCTCAGAGTCAGTGACGAGGTGCCGGTGGCGACATAGACGTTGTTTTCGTCAGCGATGATTATTCCGGAGAAAGCCGGCGGCAGAGCGCAGGCGACTACGAGCATGTAGAGGTTCTGGATGTCCATTTTAAATAGGATTCCGACGGCCAGTGCGGCTGCGGGCATGAGTATGAGCTTGAGGATGGAGCCGAGAATTGCCTGCCAGTCAATGTCGACTTTTATGGCCGAGAGGGTTATGCCGGCAGAGAATACAGCCATGGAGGCGTTGGCTTTGGCCATGAGGTTGAACGACGGGCTGAGCCAGTAGGGCCATTTTACTCCGATGAGCACCAGTACAACTGCGAGGATCGGCGCCCATGCCACGGGCTGGGACAGAGCGTGGATCACCGGTTTCCAGGCGCTTTCTTTTTTTTGTCCGGGTTTCTTGTCGAGCGAGGCGTTCATTAGCGACAAGCCGACAGGGATGCCGATCGCGTTGACGACGATGCCGACGATCGCTACGACCAGAGCCACTGATGGGGTGACGCCGAATATCGGTTCGAGCACGGCGAATCCGAGAAATCCGATTGTCGGAGATCCGTTGATCAGGGCAGCAACTGCGCCGTCGGCTCCGTTATTGCCCTTGAAGCAGTATGCGAAGATCACGTAGACCAGCATGAAGCAAGCCATGATGACGACGGTGGAGATCAGGGTGAGCTTGAGGTCGGAATAGAGCATTTCGCGGCTTGCGCTGACGATGCTGACGAAGAGTGCGGCCGGCAGGGCATAGTCGAGTACCACTTTGTTGAATTTTTTGGCGTCATCACCTGAGAAGATGCCTTTTTTGCCGGAAATGTAGCCTCCGAACATGACCACCACGATAGGAACGATGGCGTATAGAATAATATGTTCCATAAAACAGTGAGAGGTAGTTGAATATTTGGTTTGATGGAGAGAGTGTGTGGGGGGATATAGAAAACCGGCCGGCCGCGATGAGATCGGAGGAGAGAGCGAGGATTGTCGGGGCCGCGGCCGACCGGTGTCATCAACAGTTTTATGCTAATTCATGAGGTGAAAGGGCTGTGTCAGACTGTTATGTGTTGCAGTGATTCGGGGTTCAGGTAGCCGATGTGGCCGCTTTCTTTTCCTGACGCGGCGTCGAGCTGCACGTCAATCAGGCATGTCGTGCCCGATGAAATGGCTTCGGTGAACGCGGTTTTGAGCTGGTCAGGGTTGGTGACATAGTATGTCTTAGCGCCGAATGCCTCGCCGAGTTTGTCGTATCGGGCGTTTATGTCGAGCGTTGTCGGCGCTGGGTCAGGCGTTTTGGCAAGGTTCTCGCCTATGCCGTTGTAGATGCCGCCGTTGTTGAAGATCACGACGGTGACGGGCAGTTTGAAACGGCATGCGGTGCTGAAGTCCATGCCCGAGAATCCGAATGCCGAGTCGCCTTCGATGGCGACGACTTTTTTGCCAGAGGCGATGGCCGCTCCGATTGCAGACCCCATTCCCATTCCCATGATGGCCCATGTTGCGCAGTCGATGCGGTGGCGTGGCAGCGCCATGTTGACGGCGTTGCGTGTGTCGTCCAGAGTGTTGGCTCCTTCGTTGACCAGAATTATGTCGGGGTTGCTTTCCAAAATCGGTTTGATGACCGATAGAGCAGTCCAGTGGTTCATCGGGCTGGTATTGGCGTTGTCGGCAAGGCGTTGGGCGAATCGGGCATTTTTTGTTTTGGCTTCGGCTTGCAGTGAAGGGATCCATTGCGGGTCGGCCGACATTTTGATAGTTGGCAGTTTGGCCAGCATCGCGTCGATCGAACTTTCGAGGTCGCCGATGACGGGGGCGGCGATCGGGCGGTTGCAGTCGATTTCCGTAGGTTCTATGTCGAGCTGGATGAATTTCGTGTCGGGGCTCCATTTTCCCTGTCCGCGCGACAACAGCCAATTGAGTCTGGCGCCGATGAGCATCACCACGTCGGCCTGTTCCATCACGGTCGAGCGGCAGCTTATGGCGCTCAGCGGGTGGGTGTCGGGCATCAGTCCTTTAGCCATCGACATGGGCAGGAACGGGATTCCGGTCTTTTCGATGAATTGTCTGATTTTGTCGTCGATCTGTGCATAGGCAGCGCCTTTGCCAAGTATTATTGCCGGCCGTCGGGCAGAGGCGAGCAGTTTCAAGGCCCGCGTTACGGCCTGGTCCGACGGATGTTGTGACGGAGCAGGATCCACCGGCCGGAAGAAGAGTTTGTCGGCCTCGGATTTGTCCATGACAGCGCCGAGGCATGGGGTCGTTATGTCGAGATAGACACCGCCGGGGCGTCCGGACACTGCGGCGCGATATGCGCGGGCCACGGCAGTCGGAATGTCTTGCGGGCGGTTTACGCGATATGCGGCCTTGGCCAGTCCTTTGGCCACGTTAAGCTGGTCAAGCGCTTCATAGTTGCCCTGGTCGAGATCGATTGGCGCCCGTTCGCTCGATCCGGAGATCTGGATCATCGGATAGCAGTTGACTGTGGCGTTTGCTGTGGCGGTGAGTCCATTGAGGAATCCGAGCGATGAAACCGTCAGGAGCACTCCGGGCGTTTTGGTCAGATATCCATGGGTGGCTGCGGCCATGCCGGCCTGTTGTTCGTGGCGGAATCCGACAAATCTGATGCCGATTTCCTGTGCCAGATAGGAGAAGTCGGTCACTGGAATGCCGACCAGTCCGTACATTGTGTCTATGCCCACGTTTTTGAGGGCTTTTGCCAGTATGTACATTCCGGTCACCTGGCCTGGATAGGCCGGAGTCTGTGGCGTTGCTGTCTGTGCCGGAGTTTTTGATGGGATTGCGGTTGTTGTTGCCATTTCAATAAGTAATATATGGAGTGGGGGAGAGGTTGCGGAAAACCGGTGTGGGGCGGAGATGGGCCGATGACGGGAGTGCTGTGTCTGTCTTGATTTTCTCCGCCTCACATTTCCGGTTTCAGTGAAAATAGATTTCCGATTATTCAGACTGTTGGTCAGTGGGCGTGGTGGTGCCGTTTTGGGCGAATCCGGCAATCTGTTCGTCGGTGTAGCCGTATTCTTTGAGCACCTCTGTCGTGTTGCCTCCGAGATCGGGGCATGGTTTGTATTCCGGTTGATAACTGCTCATGGTGAAAGGACAGCCGACTGTCACGAAAGTGCCGATCTTTCCGCCTTGGTCGATCTTGACGAGGGTGTTGCCGTCATATAGGCTCTGGTCGTCCATGATTTCCTTTGTGCTGAGTACCGGACCGACGGGGACTCCGGCTTTCGACAGCAGTTCGGTGATTTCGTATTTGTCTTTTGTAACGGCCCAGTCGCCGATGCGTTTGTAGATTTCCTGTTTGTGCCTGTCGCGTGCGTCGGCGGTGTTGAAGTCGGGATTCGTGAGCCAGTCATCAAATCCCATTGCTTTTGCTGCGAGGGCGAATTCTTTTTCGGGCCGTTGCAGTATGATGTATACATAGGCCGTAGGGTCGGTTTC
>CAMWTI010000080.1 GCA_947177135.1 uncultured Porphyromonadaceae bacterium
GAGCAATAGCGCTTTAATCGTCGTGGATGCAGAGATGTTGAGAGGATCACGGCAGAATCTGGCATAAAGGCAGATGTCACAGCGACCACGTCTCCAGTAAATCCTCTGGCTATGACCAGATAGTCTATGCGCATCTGTGGTTTAGCGGCATTGTCGGAAAGGAAACGGTATCGTAGTCCGCCAATGGAAAAATAAGGACCACGTCGGCTGAACCATGGAGACAAGATTGTGTCGGGACAGAGCTTAAAGGTGTCGATGGCTCGTCGTTTCTGGTAATGGCGGAAACGGGTTCGGCAACGCTCGAGCTGCTCGTTGCTTTGCACTGACGTTCTGGCTGATGTCAGCAGATAAAGAGTGTCGGCATTGCGAACAAGTATGTCTGCCGCCGTGTGGTCATTCAGAAAATAAAATTCATGAGCTGGATATGACGGTTGTAAGATGTAATGGAACTGTATGGAGACTATTACCAAAGCCACGGCGGCCAGCAATGGGGCCAGACGCTTGCGATAGCCGGCTAATGCTATCAGAAGGAGTGAGGTGAATATGGCAATGACCATACTCCAGTGGAAATATAGTCCGTCGGCCAAGTGTCCTGGCATGGAGGTTATGGCTGATGCGATGCCTTCACATAGAGACGAGAGAAAATCAAGCACATGGCACAGCCACTGAGTGTCGCTTCCAATAAATTCCAGAAGCACCAGGAGCGCTCCGCTTCCGATCATCAATGGCAATAGTGGAGCTATGAGCAGATTTGCCAGCAGAAAATAGAGAGGATATGAGTGGAAATAGTAAGCAGCCAGGATGCCTGTGAATGTCATTGTAGCAATTGAGACAGCCGGATAGCCAACAATCTGATACAGCACAGGATGGTTTCTACGGTCAATACGGTTTATGAGAGGGTAGAAAACAAGGATTCCGGCAACAGCCAGAAAGCTGAGTTGAAATCCGATTGACGTCAGGCTGTCTGGACTGACCACAAGTATCATGATCGCAGCACAGAATAATGAATTCATTGGTATTCCAGGCCGCTGAAAGATCCGGCCGAGCATATAGACCGATGCCATGATCACAGCCCTGGTGACCGAGGGCGTGAAATCGGTCATGTAGGCATATACCCATAGCAAGCCGATTGTCAGCAGTAGTCGCGAGCGATTGTGTCGGCCGAGATAGAGAGGGAGTAATGCCACAGTGATCAGCATAGTTATCACTCCGACATGAAGTCCGCTGATTGCCAGCACGTGGGAAAGTCCGGCCGCTGAAAATTCAGACCGCATGGAGTCGGTCAGCAGATCGGTTTGGCCGACAATCAGCGCGCATAGCATCGCTCCGGTAGTATCATTGGTGCGAGATGTAAGAATTTTGTCAACTATTGTCTGACGCAGAGAAGTGTGGTGTTTGATCAAGAGCACGTCGGCACTGCTGACCCGACAGACAGCAACGGCATCAGAGACGGAGTAATTTATCTCATCCGGGACAATGGTCTCAATGTTATCCGGTTTTTGCAGTCTTGCCGACAGCTGTATAACGTCGCCAGATTCAATCAATGGTTCGGCTCCATATAGTCTGACGTCAACAGCCCCCACTCCATCTATGTCGCATCTGACCAATCTGGAGCCATCATCATGGCGCAGGTTTTTCACCGTCGCGACGTATGTGTGAGGTTCGGAGTCCGGTTTAATGTCTGACTTCTGAACCGATGTATGTTGCACAAATGATCCAATAGCTCCGAACAAACAAAACAAAGCCGCGTGGAGGCTGTGGAAGAAACACAGACAACACGCGGTCAGAATTAGCGTAAATGAAATCAGAAGTGCGATCCCGGGCCAGAGCATGGATGCCATTATTCCTGATATCAAAGCTATCAGCGGGAGCAACAATGGCGTTCGCCCGATCTTCATGGGGTCAAACTATTGTGGCTTTGACTACAAAAAAACTGCTGACGCTGATTATTATCCAGAGTAATACTGCCAGGAGCAGCGGTTTTGCTCCGACTGCTTTTATGCTGGATGGAGAAAGAGAGGCTCCGATCATGAACAAAGTCAGAACCATTCCTTTTTTTGCCCAGAACGCCATGGTGTGGCCAAACTCCTGAGGAAGTCCGCAGTATGTGTTGACCACCATTGCGATAATGAAGAGGAATATGAACCACGGAATGGATATTTTAGCTGATTTATCTCTGAAAATCAACATTGTGACGAGAGCCAGAGGGATAATCCACAATGCTCTGGTCAGCTTGATGAGCGTGGCTACTTCGAGAGCTTTCTGTCCATAGGCATCGCCTGCTCCCACTACTGAAGATGTGTCATGAATGGCTATTGCCGCCCATGTTCCGAATTGAGTCTGACTCATGTCAGCCAGATGGCCTATCGGCGGAAATATGAACAGAGCAATGGCATTGAGAATGAAAACCACGCCAAGCGAGACTGCCATTTCATTTTCATTGGCCTTTATCACCGGACCGACCGCTGCTATTGCCGAACCGCCACAGATGGCTGTGCCAGAGGAGATCAGATAGGCGGTTTTGCGTTGAATGTGCAGCCAGTATCCGACCATTACCCCGATTGCCATCACCCCCACAACAGATACTATGGTGAAGGTCATGCCTTCGGCGCCACTTTTGAGAGATTCCTGCAGATTCATTGAAAATCCATAGCCCACGACAGATGCCTGGAGCAGATATTTCGATGTTTTTTTGTTGAATCTGGGGAATGGATTGGGAAATGAAAAGGCAAATATAAGCCCCAGGAAAAGCGCCAAAGCCGGTGAAATCATTTCGGCATTACTGGCAATATAGCTGATCGGAAACAGAATCACCGCAATGATGACAATGTACATCCATTTTGCTGCTTGCGTCATATGCACATCACTTTAATTAATGAAATATGCTGGATGGAGTTTCCTGCAGTTGTAGTTCGAAGCCATTACTTCGCCATAGGCTCCGGCAGACCGTATGGCGATGAAGTCTCCACGCTGTGTCACCGGAAGCAGTCCGTCACAGACAAATACATCTGATGATTCGCAAACCGGCCCAACAACATCGTATGTTTCTGTCGGAGAACCTTCGGTTGCTGATATATTCTGAATTTTGTGTCTGGCACTATAAAGTGCCGGTCTGATCAATTCTGTCATTCCGGCATCGAGAATCACGAATTTTTTCACAGTGCCGTGTTTGACATATATGCATCGGCTGATGAGCGATCCACATTGTGCTACGATCGAACGTCCAAGTTCAAAATGCAGAGTCTGGCCGTCGCGTAGTTTCAGGCCGTTTTTGAATGTGGCGAAATAAGTATCGAAATCAGCAATTGGATTCTTGTCGGGATCATCATAATCAACACCAAGACCTCCGCCTACATTGATGGAATTGACAAAAATTCCGTTTTTGGACAGAGAATCCTGAAGGTCATTAATTTTGGCACAAAGTTCAGCATATGGCGACATGTCAAGGAGTTGACTTCCAATGTGGAAGTGTAGGCCATACAATTCAACTGATGGCAGAGCGAGAGCCCGCTCGGCAATCGGTTGAAGCGCTTCCAGATTGATTCCGAATTTATTTTCAGAGAGTCCGGTTGTGATGTGTTTGTGAGTGTGGGCATCCACATTAGGGTTGACTCGGAGTGCCACTCGTACAGTTTTGTTTCTCTCCGAGGCAAGCGCAGCTATTATTTCAAGTTCTTCGGCCGATTCAACGTTGAAACACCCGATTCCGGCATCAATGCCGCGCAGAATCTCAGCGTCTGTTTTGCCGACTCCGGCATAAACGATCTTTTTGGCGTCAAATCCTGCCGCCAGAGCGGCTTCGATTTCGCCTCCGCTAACACAGTCCGCACCAAATCCGGCTTTGGCAATTTTTTGCAGAATCACCGGATTTGCATTGGCCTTCACCGCATAATGTATGTGGGCGTCTGGCCCTGCGGCATTAGTGGCAGTTTGAAGTGTTTGATGCAACAGGTCGATCGAATAAGCATAAAACGGCGTCGGCAATTCTGCGAAGCAGTTTATCGGAAATGCAATGTCAGTCATTAAATAGTGCTTTTTGGAGGGCGTTGAGGGCGTTGATTTTATCGGACTGTCGGACAAGCATCGATATATTGTAGTTACTGCCGCCATAAGATATCATGCGAACGGGGATTGTGTCCATCGCCTTAAGGGTCTTGGTCTCAAAGCCGGTGTTGTGCCACTCAAGGTCGCCGACAACGCAGATTATAGCCATGTCGTGATCGACTGTCACTGTGCCGAATTTTTTCAGATCATCAAGGATCAGATGCAGGTTACGGGTGTTGTCAATCGTAACAGATACACCTACTTCCGAAGTCGTGATCATGTCAATGGATGTCTGATAGCTTTCAAAAATTTCAAATACTTTTCGCAAGAAGCCATATGCCAGCAACATGCGTCCGCTTTTGATTTTGATCGCCGTGATATTGTCTTTGGCTGCCACAGCTTTGATGGTGTGAGAAGATGGGCAGTTATAGATCAGTGTGCCTTTCGCATCAGGCTGCATAGTGTTAAGCAAGCGTACCGGAATGTTGTTGAGTTTTGCCGGAAGCACGCATGTCGGATGCAGAATTTTGGCTCCGAAATAAGCCAGTTCGGCCGCTTCGTCGAAATGAAGTTCGCTGACAGGACTTGTTCCTTCGACGTATCGCGGATCGTTATTGTGCATTCCGTCAATGTCTGTCCAGATTTCAATCTCTTCAGCTCCAATGGCTGCACCGATTAGAGAGGCCGTATAGTCACTGCCTCCACGTTGAAGGTTGTCTACCTCCCCAAAGGCGTTGCGACATATATATCCTTGCGTCAGATAGATAGCGGCGTCCGAATGTTTCTCAAGCTGGGCGTGGAGCCTTGAGCGGATATATGACGAATCAGGTTCGCCATTATTGTCGGTACGCATG
Organism: uncultured Porphyromonadaceae bacterium; assembly: GCA_947177135.1. Lineage (GTDB taxonomy): Bacteria > Bacteroidota > Bacteroidia > Bacteroidales > Muribaculaceae > UBA3263. The sequence goes on from CAMWTI010000080.1 coordinate 4,899, forward strand.
AACTCAAGAGCAGAGAGCAACACAGAATCCACTGATTGTTCATGTAGATATAGATTCAGCAGATTAGTGCTTATCAATTCTCCCTGTGCCAGAATCTCACGTTCTTCAAAATATGAGAATTTGTCGGTTGAAAGAGAGCGTATGTAGTTGAAAATAGCCTTGATTTCCTTGCGTGCCGCTTCGCGGTATTCGTCAGAAGCAAAAAGCTCGTCAATCACATTGCGGTATTTGTTTTCCAGTTGATTGACAATCTCTTTAGCTCCGTCAACATTTCGTTTGTGGAGATAGTCTGAGATTTCCACAAGAGTGTTTGTAGTTCCCGACATTGCCGAGAGCACAATGATGTTTTTGCCTCGCTCAGTGACGAGTTTGGCGACTTCCTTGATGCGTGCGGCCGAGCCTACCGAAGTGCCGCCGAATTTCAAGACTTTCATTTGTCGTTTACGGAATTTTTATATTGTGATTTATATATTATCGTCTGTATTTGTGATCTGAGCATCCTCTATTCCGCTCAGCAGCTGTTTGTTCTCACACCGAACCACACGGGCCGGCATCTGTTTCGTGAAGGCCAGGTTGTGTGTGGCCATGATAACAGCTGTGCCGTTTTGTGCAATTTCATGCAGCATTCCAACGATATGCGAGGCAGTGTCAGGATCGAGATTGCCAGTCGGTTCATCCGCCAATATCAGTTTGGGATTATTGAGCAAGGCTCTGGCGATAGCGATGCGCTGTTGTTCGCCGCCAGAGAGTTCGTGTGGCATTTTATAAGCTTTGTTCAGCATGCCGACCTTTATCAGCACTTGTTCGATCCGAGCATTTATTTCGTGTTTGTTTTTCCAGCCTGTAGCGTTGAGGACAAAACGTAGATTCTCATCGACAGACCTGTCTGTCAGCAATTGAAAATCCTGGAAAACAATACCTATCTGTCGGCGCAATAAGTGCACGCGGCCAGGTTTCAGAGAGGCTATATCGAAGTCAAACACACGTGCCTGACCAGAGTGTACAGGCACCTCGGCATACATAGTCTTAAGCAAACTTGATTTGCCGCTTCCGACACGGCCGATAATATAGACGAATTCGCTATCGGTCAGTTCAAAATTGATGTGTTTAAGCACAACCAACTCCTTGCGAAGCACTTCAACATCGCTATACTTTATTATCGGCTCCCCCATAACTGATCTTAGTTGGAATATTCGCTTAAAAATTTTATGCGGACAAGGCGTATCTCCTCCTCGCTGTAATCATTGCCGAGTTCCTGCATGGCAGTCTCGACATCTCCTTTTTCGCTTTCACGGAAATAGTCGATGAGTTCGTTCTGGATATCGTTGTCGATTACCTGATTGATGAAATAATCAATGTTGATCTTGGTTCCTGAATATACTATAGCATCTATTTCGTCAAGCAATTCCATGAAATCCAGATCTTTTGATGCGGCCAGCTCATCAAGTGCGATTTTACGGTCGATTCCTTGTATGATCGCAATTTTCAGTTTGCTTTTGTTAGGGACAGAACGCACGCGCAGGTCTTCAGGACGTTCGATCTCATTTTCCTCAACGTGCAATTTGATGACTTTGAGAAATTCCTCACCATAGCGCTTTGCCTTGCCCTGCCCCACACCTGTGATATTGGCCAATTCCTCCATGTTGACGGGATAAGTTGTCGCCATGGCTTCCAACGAAGGATCCTGGAAGATTACATATGGAGGAATGTTGTGTCGTTTTGCAACTTTTTTGCGCAGATCTTTGAGAATGGAATACAGTTCCGGGTCGACAGCACAAGTTCCACCGCCTTTTACCGGAATTTCTTCCTCTTCTTCGCTGAAGTCTGTATCCTCCACTACTTTGAAGGATTTTGGTTTTTTTACGAATTCATTTCCGGCCGGCGTAACTTTCAACAAGCCATAATTTTCAATGTCTCGTTGGATGTATCCAGCAATTATGGCCTGACGGATCACAGCATTGAGCAACCGTTCATCAGAGCCTGTCAGACAGCCGAACTGTTCAAGTTCGTCTTGTCCGTAAGATTTGACGTTGGCAGTTGTTTTTCCCAAAGCCACGTCTATGATATGGTCAGCCTTGAATTTTTCTTTCAAGACAGTTATTATTTCAATGATAGCCGAGAGTTCTTCTTTAGCTTCCACTTTCTTTTTTGGATTAAGGCAGTTGTCGCAATTTCCACAATTGTCTTCGTTGTATTCTTCGCCAAAATAGTGCAGCAACGTTTTCCGCCGACACACTGAAGACTCAGCATAACTTGCCGTTTCAATCAACAGCTGACGACCAATTTCCTGTTCTGCAACAGGTTTGCCCTGTATGAATTTCTCCATTTTATGGAGATCTTTGGCCGAATAAAATGTTATGCACTGTCCTTCGCCTCCGTCACGGCCGGATCGTCCTGTTTCCTGATAATACCCTTCGAGCGATTTCGGCATATCGTAATGAATGACAAACCGCACATCGGGTTTGTCTATGCCCATGCCGAAGGCTATAGTGGCCACAATCACGTCAATTTCTTCAAGCAGAAAAGCGTCCTGATTGGCAGATCGAGTGGCAGAATCCATTCCGGCATGATACGCTCTGGCCTTTATGTCGTTGACCAGCAGCATCTCTGTCAGCTCCTCGACTTTTTTTCTCGACAGACAATATATGATTCCGCTTTTGCCTTCATTGCTTTTTATATAGCGGATTATCTCCTTGTCGATATTTGCGGTCTTGGGCCTTATCTCATAATAAAGATTATCACGATTGAACGATGATTTGAATACTTTCGCATCAATCATCATCAGATTTTTCTGAATATCGTGCTGCACCTTCGGAGTCGCAGTGGCTGTAAGGGCGATCACCGGCCGCGTTCCGATTTCGTTTATGATCGGGCGTATCCGACGATATTCTGGTCGGAAGTCATGCCCCCATTCAGATATGCAGTGCGCTTCATCAATGGCATAAAATGATATTTTCACGCTCTTAAGGAATTCTATGTTTTCCTCTTTAGTCAGTGACTCGGGTGCAACATAGAGCAGCTTTGTTTTCCCAGACACAATGTCGTTTTTGACCTGGTCGATCGCGGCTCGATTGAGCGATGAATTGAGAAAATGAGCCACACCGTTGTCTTCGCTAAAATTGCGCATTGCGTCAACCTGATTTTTCATCAGGGCTATCAGCGGAGACACAACAATGGCAGTTCCCTCCATTAGCAGCGAGGGCAACTGATAGCACAGCGACTTGCCTCCGCCGGTAGGCATCAGCACGAACACATCGTGCCCGGAGAGCAGAGCGTTTATAATCTCTTCTTGATTTCCTTTGAATTTATCAAATCCAAAGTGAAGTTTCAGGGCTTCGTCAAGATTTGTTGGGTTTGCCATTGAGTTGTGGTTTTGGTGAAACGTGAAGTGCTAAGAAGGATATTCTTCTATGAACGAAGGTGAAAGGGTATACGTGGCGAATATAGATACGAAGTAACCGGGATATTAGTTGTTGTCGTTTCTGTTATAAATGCGTTAGTTGATTATGTCGGTCTCGAAATGCGCCTGAAGGATTTTCTCCATGGCATAATCACGGGAGATCTCCAGATTTTTCACTTTTGTCGACGGAATTTCAAACATGGCATCGACCATGATTGATTCGACGATAGATCTTAGACCGCGTGCGCCAAGCTTGTATTCAATCGCTTTGTCCACGATCAAATCAAGTGCATCATCAGCAAACGTAAGTTTCACACCATCCATGGCAAACAATTTTTCATATTGCCTTGTGATAGCGTTTTTGGGTTCTGTCAGGACCCGACGCAACGCATCGCGATCGAGAGGATTGAGATGCGTCAAAATCGGCAAACGTCCGATAATTTCCGGAATCAGACCAAATGATTTCAGGTCTTGCGGGGCAACATATTGCAGATAATTATCGCGTTTGATCTTTTGCTTTGCAGCATCGGTAGCATAGCCGACCACGTGCGTATTCAGGCGCTGCGCGATTTTTCGGTCAATTCCGTCGAATGCGCCACCACAGATGAAGAGAATGTCTTTTGTGTTGACAGGTATCATCTTCTGATCAGGGTGTTTACGGCCACCTTGCGGAGGTACATTGACAATAGATCCTTCCAGCAACTTGAGCAGACCTTGCTGCACGCCTTCGCCGCTGACATCGCGCGTGATCGACGGATTGTCGCCCTTGCGAGCAATTTTATCTACTTCATCAATAAACACAATGCCACGTTCAGCCTTCTCGACATCATAATCCGCAGCCTGGAGCAAGCGGGTGAGCAGACTTTCAATGTCTTCACCCACATATCCTGCTTCCGTCAGCACCGTGGCATCCACAATAGTGAACGGCACATCGAGCAGACGGGCTATGGTCTTTGCCAGTAAGGTCTTGCCTGTGCCGGTGGGTCCGACGATAATGATATTGCTCTTTTCAATGTCGACGTCATCGGCCAGAGAATCAGATGCATTCTTCTGCGCCAAACGCTTGTAGTGGTTATATACGGCAACTGAAAGATATTTTTTAGCGTCTTCCTGTCCGATCACGTATTGATTCAGGAATTCACAAATTTCCTTTGGCTTCGGCACAGACTTCATGGTCTGCTTGACCGTTTTTGCATCTTTCCCTTTAGTCTTGACCGTTCCTTTGCCTGTTTCCTGCTCCATAGCAGATATCATTTCTGAGATCTGCTTGACACAATCGGTACATATCAGAGCATCCTGATCGATAGGCGAAGGCACAAGGGCCGCGTCATAGGAATGAGGGCCACCACAAAAGCTACACTTCTGGTTATGATATTTTTTAGACATCGAATTATCTCTTTGCTTTCACAAGCACCTGATCGATCATGCCGTATTCCTGTGCCTCCTGAGCTGTCATCCAGTAGTCGCGGTCGCTGTCTCGCTCCACTTTTTCCAGTGGCTGACCGGAATGATCCGCAATGATCGTATATAGCTCATGTTTTAGTTTCAATATTTCGCGAGCGGTGATCTCGATGTCGCTTGCCTGACCTTGCGCACCTCCCATGGGCTGATGAATCATCACACGCGAGTGCTTGAGCGCAAAACGCTTACCTTTGGCGCCAGCAACAAGCAGAACCGCAGCCATTGACGCCGCCATGCCTGTGCAGATAGTGGCGACATCGCTCGATATATACTGCATTGTATCATAAATGCCAAGACCGGCATATACCGATCCGCCGGGAGAGTTGATATATATGCTTACATCTTTGCCTGGATCAGCAGAATCAAGATACAGAAGCTGCGCCTGTATTACATTGGCCGAATAATCGTCAACCTGAGTACCGAGAAATATGATGCGATCCATCATCAAACGCGAAAAGACGTCCATCTGAGCCACGTTAAGCTGACGCTCTTCGATGATTGTCGGCGAAATGTAGCTTGCCGACACCTGCGAAGTTATCTTTGACGCATACTGATCGAACACTAACGGATTAACTCCACAGTGTTTTGTGGCAAAATTTCTAAAATCAGTCTGAATACTGTTCATGTCGTTTATCTTATTACCTTATTGTCTATTGTTTCGGCTCCAGCAGCCTCGCTGTATGCACAGAAGGCAGGCATATCAGCCTTTGCTGATTTGCAGTAAAGCACAATACAAAGTTACGAATTTATAAGAAACTCTGCAAATTTTTTTATTCAAATTTTAAACTAATCCTGCAAGTATTCGTAAATGACTGAGGCGGGCGCTAAAACGCATCACCATTTGCAAATCATCCGCAATCTGCACTTTCAGCCATTTAAGCGAATATTAAAACAAACTTTTAGTTTGGCAATACCGGCCGAGCGTAGACGTGTTCAACAACATAGCCACTTTGCGGCATGGCCGGATGAAAATACGAAGATCATGTTTTTTTGTTAACTTAGCAGTGTCATTCACGACAAGGCAACCACATGACTGAGTATACGCCAGCCTGTCTCTTCTACACCTCTCCG
>CAMWTI010000081.1 GCA_947177135.1 uncultured Porphyromonadaceae bacterium
CGCCGGCGGGAGTCACGGTCATGTCAACTGCAACGGGTTCGGGCTTCACGGGCTTTTCGGGAGCGTATTCAACGATCCAGTGGCCTTCACCGCCGCCTGAGGCGCGCATTCCGCAATAGAGAGTTCCGCCGTCAACGCTGACAAATGTGTAGTTGCGGAGTTTGCCTGTGCTTCTGCAGCGTATTTCCACATAACCGTCGGATTCCAGATCAAACTGCACGGAAGCGTTGTGTTGGATCGCGGTGGTTTTGTCGTCGGTCACGCCGATATGTCCTACTCCGGAATTGCTTTCGATCTCGTCGGTATAGGTGTCGGGATATTTCTGCGACTCATTGTGGAGCAGCAGGAATTCGTTGCTGGTGCCTTCGACGGGCTGAAGTGTCCAGGTCGATTCCGAGGGATCTTCGATAGTGTTCCAGGTTTCGTCGACATAAGCGAGATATGCAGGCTTGCCGGCGTTGGCGCGGTTTACGTGTTTGAGCACGATGCTGCGTCCTTCGGCGGCAACGTCCTGGAATTTGGCCTTGAGCTGGTTCTTGGCATCGGTGATGATGGCTTTGGCATTGACTGCAAGATCGTCATCGACAGCGAGCTGTCTGATCTTTGCGATAGCCTCCTGAATGATGTCCACTTCGCCGAACACGTGTCCTTCGTAGATAGCGATCTGCTTGATGTAGGGTTCGTAGAAGGATTCTTTGTCGATAGCGTATTCGATGATGAAGTTGCCCTTGGTGTCAAAGCGGTTGCCTACCTGCAGGTTTCCGTCGTTATCGTCGAGAACATAGGCGTTCATCTTGTTGGCGCCATAGCAGCGGATGCCCACATATCCGTCAAACGAGAGTTCGAACATGATCGAGGCATTGTTTTTGATGGCGGCGTCCTTGTCGGCTATCGCGCCCATGTCCTGGCCCAGACCGGCCGAAGGATCGGGATATTTCTGCGATTCATTGTGGAAGAGCATGAAGTCGCTGCCGGTTCCTTTTTCCTGAACAGCCCATGTCGACGCGTCGTCGGCCACGGTGACCCATGCGTTTGCGGCTTCGTCGTATGAAAGGACTGCGGGCAGACCGGCTTTGGCACGGTTGGCGTGCTTGATCACGATGTTCTTGCCTGAGGTTGCCAGACCGGCGAGGATTGCGTTGAGCTGGTTCCTGGTCTCGCTGATGATGGCGTTGGCATTGGTTTCCAGGTCAGTGCCGGGAAGTGCCTGAATCTTGTCGATGGCGGCATTGACGATTTCGGTTGCTCCGGGCAGGTTGCCTTTGTAGATGGTCAGCTGGTCGATATAGGGGGTATAGTCAACCGGCTTTTCGAGTTCGTTTTGCAGTTCGTCGTTATCTTCCAGATACAGGCCGAATTCACCGCAGACGGAGTGGCCGGTCTCGGTTTGGGTGACAACCACCAGCAGATAGCGTCCGGAGAGCGGCTCTTCAAACATGGCGCTTTCGGCAGGAGCACCGGCAGCGGCTGTGAAGGTGCATTCGCGTCCTTCGGCTTCGTGTTCGGTCACATAAGCGGCGAGAAGATCGGAAAGTTCCTGATGCTTGTCGAGGGAGATGGTGTAGTCAGCGACCTTTTCTGTGAATTTGAACGCGGATTCGTCGTCCGATGCAAACACGTTGACAGTGCGCCAGAGGCCGTTTTTCAGCGTGGTGCCCTGTCGCGGAGTGTATGCGATGCCGTAGACGTCGCGGGACTTCTTGAGGTCCAGCACAAAGAAGTGCGCGCCCTTCTGATATTGGGCCTTACGCCAGTTGGTGTGCCAGTAAGTGCCTTCGTCATTGTCGGCTACCTGTGTGGCGCGGCCGTTGCTGCCTTCGCCTTGATCTTCCTCACAGCAGAATTCTGTGACACTCCATTTAAATTCTTCGATGAACGAGTTGTAGACCAGGGTTGTCTGCACTTCGGTCTCGCCTTCGATCACCAGAGTGAAGTCAACGATGCATCCGCCGTCAGATACCAGAGTGTTATTGAGCTGAATGTCGGGCACACCGTTGGGATCGAGCTGGTTCCAGGCGCTCTTGACACGCATGCGGTAGGTGCCGGGCTTGGCATCGGCCGGAATGGTGAACGAGAACGGGGTGGTAATGTCCCAGTTGTGGATGTTGTTGTTGTTTTGGTTCTGGCCGACATAGCCGTTGGTGTTATACCAGTGAGCTTCATTGCTTGTCGGACACCAGCGGGTGAATGCAACCAGGTCCACTCCGGGGCGGAGTTTGTATTGCTCGGCCACTTCGGCGTCAGTGTCTATGTCGAGGTAGTCACCGGGGGTTGTGTAGGAGAAACCGTCGCCGGCCCAGTCAATATAGGCATAAGTGTGCATCCAGCTGCCGGCGCCTTCGGGCGTGATAGTGATGGTTGCACCGGGAGAGGTGACGTAGGACTGTTCGGTCAGATCATAGTAAATAGCATGAGGGACGTCGGAGCTCTGAATTCCTTCGATCATTCCCTCGATCCCCTGGTCGTCGACCAGAGTCAGCGCCGAGATGTAGCGGTCGTTGCGACTCGTGGTTCCGAGCGAGCTACAATCATAGTCGGCCGCGGTCGCCATCGAGGCGATGCCTGCGACAGCCACAGCTGCCGCTGCCGAGAAGAGTAGATGTTTCTTCATAAGTAAATTTATTTAAATGTGATTAATGATTTTCGGTGTAACCCGTTTTTCGCCGACAAATATATATATATATATGTTAAAAAACAACTATTCTGCTAAAGAACATATTTTTTTCAGTGTCAGAGGCCGCAGGAGGAGATTATGGCCTGTCGGTTGATCAAAACCGGCACGATTTTTGTTATAAAGTCATAAAACAAAGGCGCTCATAGTGCGCTATCAATTTTTTTGCGTATTTTTGCACAACGTTTAAATTCATCAAACCAACCACTTTTGAAAACTATCAATCCCGAACTTACCGACCTGATCGTGCAGGGCATACAGGAGCGCAAGGGACGTTCGATCGTCCACATCGATCTCTCGGCCATTGAATCGAGCGCCGCATCGGATTTCATCGTGTGTGAAGGCACATCCACCACCCATGTGGCGGCCATCGCCGACAGCGTCCGCGACTATCTGCTCGAAAATTACGGACTGAAACCTTATAACTATGACGGATACGGCAACGCGTCGTGGATAGTGATCGACTACGGTTCGGCACTGGTCCACGTGTTTATGCCCGACGAGCGCCGGCGCTATAATCTCGAGGAACTCTGGAGCGACGGCCGGACAACGGAAATCCCTGATCTTGACTGACATATGAAACCAGAGCAATCTCCCGCCCCCAAAGGGGGCAACCGGCTGCAGCCCAAGATGCCTAAGTTCAGCATCTACTGGATGTATGCGATCGTGCTTGCGGTGCTGTTCGGAATGTTCTACTTAGAAAGCGGCACTGCCTCGCGCCCGCTCGACACATTCGACCAGTTTGAAGACGCGGTCAAATCGGGCTATGTCGAGAAAATAACCGTCTATGCCAACAAGAACGAGGCCGACGGCACCCTGTCGAAGGCCGGCGCGGAAACCCTGTTCACCCCCGAACAACTGAAAAAGACCGGCGGAGTGGGCCACGTGACCGTGCGCTTCAGCAATCCGCAGAGCTTCGACAGCAAGATCGAGCAGTGGAAGGCCAACGGATGGTTCAAAGGACAGGTAAGATATGAGGACGCGAGCGACTACAGTCATCTGCTGTGGACGTTCGGTCCGATGTTGCTGTTTATCGGCGTGTGGATCTACTTCATGCGGCGCATGAGTTCGCGCGGCGACGGACCGGGCGGGGTTTTCTCCGTGGGCAAGAGCAAGGCACAGATATTTGACAAGGATTCGGCCAACAAGGTGACGTTTAAGGACGTGGCCGGCCTGGCCGAGGCCAAGACCGAGATCGAGGAGATCGTGGAGTTTCTGAAAAATCCGTCGCGCTACACGGAACTTGGAGGAAAAATCCCCAAAGGCGCACTGCTTGTGGGTCCTCCCGGAACCGGCAAGACAATGCTTGCCAAGGCAGTGGCCGGCGAGGCAAACGTGCCGTTCTTCTCGATGAGCGGATCGGACTTCGTGGAGATGTTTGTCGGAGTTGGCGCCTCGCGAGTGCGCGATCTGTTCCGCCAGGCCAAGGAGAAGGCGCCGTGCATCATCTTCATCGACGAGATCGACGCGGTCGGGCGCGCACGCGGCAAGAACCCCAACATGGGGGCCAACGACGAGCGCGAGAACACTCTGAACCAGTTGCTGACGGAGATGGACGGGTTCGGATCGAACAGCGGCGTGATCATTCTGGCAGCGACAAACCGCGCCGACATTCTCGACAAGGCGCTGTTGCGCGCCGGCCGGTTCGACAGGCAGATATACGTTGATCTTCCCGACCTGAACGACCGCGTGGCCATCTTCAAGGTGCACCTGCAGAACAAGAAGGTAGAGCCGGGACTTGACATTGAACTGCTGGCCCGTCAGACTCCCGGATTCTCGGGCGCCGACATTGCCAACGTGGCCAACGAGGCCGCGCTGATAGCCGCCAGACACAATAAGAAACACATCGAGCGTCAGGACTTCATCGACGCCGTGGACCGGATTATCGGCGGCCTGGAAAAACGTTCGAAAATCCTGACCGACGAGGAGAAGCACGCGATCGCCGTGCATGAGGCCGGACATGCCACCGTGTCGTGGCATCTGCGCTATGCCAACCCGCTGATCAAGGTGACGATCGTGCCGCGCGGCAAGGCCCTCGGCGCCGCCTGGTATCTGCCCGAAGAACGGCAGATCACTCCTGCCCAGGCCATATTGGACGAAATGTGTGCCACGCTGGGCGGACGCGCCGCCGAGGAGCTGTTTCTGGGGCGCGTGTCGACCGGCGCGGCCAACGATCTGGAGCGCGTCACCAAGCAGGCGTATGCCATGGTGGTCTATTATGGCATGAGCGACAATCTGCCCAACATATGCTATTATGACTCGACCGGCCAGAGTTACGGATTTTCAAAACCGTATTCCGACGAGCGCGCCCGAATGATCGACGAGGAAGTGAGCCGCATAATCGCCATTCAGTATGAGCGCGCAAAGGACCTGCTGCGCGAAAAGGCCGAAGGACACTCGCAGCTGGCCGAAGTGCTTCTGACGCGCGAGGTGATCTTCACCGAAGACGTGGAGCAGATTTTCGGCAAGCGCCAGTGGGCGTCGCGCACCGACGAAATACTGAACACTCCGCCGCCGGTTCCCTCCGACGCCGAGTGAGACAACGCAAAAACTGCATTTCAAGGCCTGACGGACAGCGCACAAGCTCCGTCAGGTCTTATTTTTGACCGAAATCACATACTGGCTGTCAGGCTCGCCGACCTGAGCCGGAGCGATGTCCAAGTAACTGATTGTCTGGTTTCCGGCTACTGAGATCAACTCACAGCCAAGCGCGTCTTCAATCTTACAGATGGTCTTCAGACCAAGATTCTCCCGGCCGCCCAGAATCTTGGTGATCTGGGCCGGAGTTACTCCCATCAGATCCGCAAGCTGTTTTTGGGTCATGTTGCGTCTGCGCAGCTGGCGACGGATTTCCACGGCCAGATGCATTGACCGGCGCATCCAAGAGGCGTTTTCGGCAATGTTCCTGATTTCGGCCGCCTCGGCATCTGACATCGGGATCGCGATTCGTTGTATAGGGGAGATTTTGTCTGTCATATCAATTTGAGTAGTGTGTAGATTATAGGATGAAAATCATATATCATCCTGTAGATAAATGTCATTGTCTATAAGAAAACGCTTTGTTGAATCGATTTTCTTAAACACATGAGTAGAAAGATCCGGATCATTCTGGATAGAATTTGCCAGTTTGATACCTCCGTCAACTATAACATAGCCACCGTCTTTCAGAGCGATTGCATATAGTCTGAGAAAAGACGGATAGCAGGGGCCATAGGCCTTTGACGGAATAAGCTCCCATACATTTTTGTACGGGCCATCAAGCGGTTGAAACAATTCTGTAAAACTAAAAGGATATTCGTTCCTTTCCCCGGCAACCATGTCCTTGATCATACCAACCATTTCAAATGCCTCTTCGACAATGCAGTGGGCGCAAGCGAAAATGCTATCTTCCGACGATGAAAAACCATGTCGTCGCCAAAATGGATGATCCAGCATAGTCGCATACTTGGTCAAATAATCGATAACATAATCAAGGTCTGTTACCGAACTCAGAAATTGGCTATATTCATTTTTTTCTTTGCCGTCAAAACGAACGGCATATAGCCCTGATTTTAATGATATTGTTATAATATCCATGTGATAAACATTTTTACGGCGCAAAGATACTGCAAAATTTACCCACAGGCAAATTTTACGGCGTCATTTTTTACTTTTAGGTAAAAACTATTTTCGATGGAGGTGGCGGTAGAGCTGCCAGGAGTTGATGACGTTGTGCCAGATGCTGTAGAATCCACCGGCAACGGCCGTGATCGGGCTGAAAAACGTGTAGCCGATCCAGATGGCGAGCACGGTGTTTTTCTGGCCGAGAGACTGACCGGCGGTGACAGCGTCGCCATAACGGCGGCCGATCATGCGCCCGAGAGCGAACTGCGCCACGCAGCATATCAGCGACACGGCCACGAGCCAGAGCTGGGTGGAGAGGTTGACCGTGCTGTGGACGATGCTTCGGGCCGTGACCGCCAGGGCAAGCGCCAGAGCCACGGTCCAGAGCCAGAATGAGACGCCGGAGACCCTGGTCAGAGCGGCGTGGAGCGACGGCAGAAAGCGGCGCACCAGAGCCGCCGCCACCAGCGGCATGAGCAGTAGCGGAAAGACCTTGCCGAGAATCAGCAGTGCTGAAGTGACGACGTCGGCACCGGGAGCGGGGTGGACAAGCGGCACCAGCGCAGGAATGAGCAGCGCCGCCGCCAGGTTGATCAGAATTGTGTAGGCGGTGATGCCTTCGACGTTGCCGCCGAGCCGGCCGGTTATGACGGCGCCGGCTGTTGCCGTCGGGCAGATCAGGCAGATCATCGTTCCTTCGAGAACGACGCGCAGGCCGCTGTGGGGCATGGAGATGAGCAGGGCGCCGATCGCGGCAAACGACCCGGCCTGGATCAGCAGCAGGGAGAGATGCCAGGGGCGCAGGCGCAGATCGCGCACGTCGACCTTGCAATAGGTCAGAAACAGCATCAAGAAGATTAGCAGCGGCTGCACCAGAGCCACCGCACGGCCGGCCACTCCGTGCATCGACGCGGGCACCGGCAGCGCAGAATAGAGAAGATAGCCCGTCACGCCGACGAGCATCGACACTATCAGCGCCCAGTCTTTAAGAAACCTGACAAGCGACTTCATAGCCGCAAAGGTACGAAAAAAAAATCTGGTTCAGCGATGGAGATAGGTGTGGACGGCACCGACAAGAAGGGCGCCTCCGACGATGTTGCCGAGGGTGGCGGGGATGAGGTTGGCGGTAAACATCTGTGATATTGTCACATGCGCACCTTCCAGCATGCCGGCCGGGATGAAGAACATGTTGGCGATGCAGTGTTCATAGCCAAGAACGACGAAGGCCATGACCGGAAACCAACAGCCGAGCATTTTGCCGGCCATGGAGCGGCTCGACATGGCGAGCCACACTGCGGCACAGACAAACCAGTTGGCGCCGATGCCTTTGAGAAACACCGTGAGCCACGGCATGGACACCTTGGCCTCGGCAATGGATATGACGGCCGAATGCCACGGATCGGCGGCCGTCAGCCCAGGCATCCACACCATGAGGCAGGTGAAGGCCAGAGCGCCGATGAAGTTGCCGGCCCAGACCAGGATCCAGTTGCTCCAGACCCATCCCCAGGCATATTGGCGGCGAAGCGCGCCGGGCACGAGCATGGCATTGTTGCCGGTGAAGAGTTCGGCGCCGAGCACCACCACCAGAATCAGCCCGACTGGGAAAGTGGCGCCACTGACAAGACGCTGCAGCGCGGGATTTCCCGCCGAGGCCTCGGGCAGGCCGAAGCCGGCGGTGACGGAAAGGATGCCGCCCATGGCGATGTAGGCGCCGGCAAGCATGGTCATGAGCAACATTCGGAGCGGGCGGCGCTGGAGCGCCACCTTGGCCCTGCCGGCAGCGACCGCTGCCTGCAGGGTTTCGGGGGGAGTCAATACTTCTTTCATTCAGGTTGATGGGTCGGGCGTAGCAGATCGTTGACCGTCTTGACCGGATTGAATGTCGAGGCGGGCACTTCGACAAACACCGTGCTCCAGTCGCTCATGGATCCGTTCCACAGCCCGGGAAGTTCCAGGGCCAGCAGGTCGCGGCCATTGGCCGATTTCTGTGAGATGAATCCGGTGGCGGCGTCAACGTAGGCCGGCAGGTCATATGGCTTGCCGGAAGGGTTGTGGATGTAGCACACCAGGTCGACAGGGTTGAAGTGTGTGGCCTGGGCGAGCATCTGTTTGTATTCAGGCACCGAGGTGTCTATCTGATGGCTCTCGAGGATCTGTGGCGAAGATGAACCGTCGGGGTTGTCGGCCAGGAACGGGCCTCCGCCCGGCTCGCCCTCGTTGACCACCATGCCGCACACGCGCAGCGGACGGTCGAGTTTGGCGCGGATAAACTGCTGCAGGTCGGCGTCGTTCATCACCTTCATGCGGGGGTCGCGCACCTGGAGAGTGTCGTGGAGGAAGGCGATCATCTCGCGCACCTGGGCGTCGGTGGCGTTTCCGCCGTCGAGCACAGCCAGATATCCGGCGATCTTGTCGTGCACCTGGATCATGTAGCCGGCCAGAATCTGTTTCCATTCCACAGTCGGCTGGCGCAGATGATCAGGCACCACGTTGTCGATGTTTTTGATGAACACCACGGCCGACTCAATGTCGTTGAGGTTCTGGATCAGAGCGCCGTGGCCGCCGGGGCGGAACAGCAGCGATCCGTCGGCCTGGCGGAATGGGGAGCCGTCGGGATTGGCGGCGATGGTGTCGGTGCATCCCTTCTGCTCGGAGAGGCTCACGTCGATGGTGATTCCGTATTTGCGCTCGGCGGCGGGAATCACCTCGGCAAGTTTCCGGTCAAAGAGTTCGCGGTGGGCCGGGCTGACAGTGAAGTGGAGCATCAGGGTGCCGCCAGGAGCGACAGCGGTGGCCGCGCCTTCGCTGATCTGCTCCTCGACGGGAGTGTGGGCTTCGGAACCATAGCTGTGGAAGGCAAGCAGGCCCTTGGGGAGCTGGCCGTAATTGAGTCCCGAACCGCCGATGATGCCGGAGATCACTTCCTTATAGCGTCCCTCGGCGCAAAGGGCGTCGACGTCCTTGCCATAGGCTTTGACACACAATTCATTAAGCGCAGGATAGAAAGCGAAATCATGGATGCGCGCGATCACTTCGGCCACGTCACTGCCGGGCACCGGAGCGCCATCGGGTCCGTCGACATAGGCAAACAGCGATTTGAACATGCGCGAGGCAGCGCCACTGGCCGGCACGAACTTGCAGGCGCGCCCGCCGTCGGCCAGATATTTCTGCCAGCGGGCCTTGGCGGCAGCCTGACATGAAGAGTCGAGCCGCACGATTCCGTGGCCGGGAGTGGCCGAACCGTGAAGCTTCAGATATGGAAAACCTGTTCTGAACCGCGACAATTGCAGCTCAGCCTGCTCGGGAGTTATACCCTTGGCAGACAAAAATTTGAGATCACTTTCGTTAAACATGGCTTATGAGGGATTAGGTTATAGTAATGCAAATATAGAACAATTTCGGCAAAATTTCGGCAGAATCACAGATTTATTTAACATATCAGCAAAGAAAGCAACATAAATTTTAGTAACTTTGCCGACGTGAAACGACAGAACGACAGCCGGCGCCCGATCATGGCGGTGGCCTCTCTCGGAGGCCACTGGATGCAGTTGTTGCGACTGTGTGGCGAGCTTGAAGAGATTTCGCCGGTGTGCTACGTGTCTACCAACGCCGGAGCCGCGGCCATGCTGAAGCCAGGCGTCAGGTTCGACGTGGTGCCCGACTTCAGCCGTAACGAACTCTGGAGACTGCCTGCCGTCGTGTGGCGGATGTGGCGCATCATACGCCGCCGCAGGCCGTCGGCCATCGTCACCACAGGCGCCGCGCCGGGACTAATCGCCGTGGCAGTGGGGCGCATGTGCGGATGCCGCACGCTGTGGATCGACAGCATTGCCAACGCGGCAACCCTGAGCGGCTCGGGCAAAGTGGCAAAATATCTTGCCCACAGAACGTTCACCCAATGGCCTGCACTGGCCGGAGATCGTGTGGAATATCACGGCAACACTTTTGGAATGGAGGCCGGAAGCAGATGATTTTAGTGACTGTAGGGACCCAGCTGCCATTTGACAGGCTGATGCGCATGTTTGACGAAATCGCGCCGGAGCTCGGCGGAGAGGAGATCGTGGCGCAGTCATGCCGGGGGTCATACATTCCCCGCCACTTCTCGACCGAACGCTTCATCGAGCCGGAACGCTTCGAGCAGCTTATGAACCAGGCCCGGGTAGTGGTGGCCCATGCCGGCATCGGCACCATCCTCTCGGCCATGAAACGCGGCAAGCCGCTGGTTGTGGTGGCCCGGCGCGAAGACCTCGGAGAGCACCGCAATGACCATCAGATCGCCACCGCCCGCTATCTGGCCGACAGCGCGTCAGTGGCCGTGGCCGCCGACGCGGAGTCGCTGCGTCGGCTGATTGCCGAAGCTCCGGTGCCGAACCCCCTGCCCGACCGCCCCGCCCGGTCGCTCGGGGGGGGGGCCGCCCCCCCCGCCCGCCCGGGGGGGGGTGGGGTACCGTCCGGGGGGGGGGGCGGGCGGGGCGGGGGGGGGGGGGGGG
>CAMWTI010000082.1 GCA_947177135.1 uncultured Porphyromonadaceae bacterium
ACTAACTCCGGTGCCAAAAAGAGGTTCGCCCTTACCGGATCAGGAAAAATCAAGAGAAAACATGCGTTCAAGAGCCACATCTTGACCAAAAAGACAACCAAGCAGAAACGCAACCTCACCCACAGCGGACTGGTCGCAGCCTCCGACGAACGTCAGGTAATGAAACTGCTGGCCCTCAAGTAATTTTCTTTTGACACAGAAGAAACAACTTTTCGAGATTATAATATCCAGTTACTAACCGAACGTTTAGCCCTCACAAAACAAAAGCGTCTGACTACAAAAGGCCGCTAACGTTCACATCCAACGCATTTAAACCATGCCAAGATCAGTCAACCACGTCGCCTCACGCGAACGTCGCAAAAAAATTCTGAAACTTACCCGCGGTTACTTCGGCGCACGCAAAAACGTGTGGACCGTTGCCAAAAACACATGGGAAAAAGGTCTGACCTACGCCTACCGTGACCGCAAAAACAAAAAACGCAACTTCCGCGCACTCTGGATCCAGCGCATCAACGCTGCCGCACGCATGGAAGACCTCAGCTACTCCAAGCTCATGGGACTCATCCACAAAGCAGGCATCGAAATCAACCGCAAAGTGCTTGCCGATCTCGCGCTCAACAATCCCGCCGCATTCAAAGCTGTGGTCGAGAAAGTCAAAAACGCCTGATAAGGAGGATTCCGACAACACAGAAATCAGACAAAAGGAGTGTGGCCGTCAATCGGCTTCATTCCTTTGCTCTTTTTAATGACAAACAATTTCTTTTCGCGCACAGAATACCTGATCGGCAGCGACGGTATCGACAGCCTGCACAACACCCGGGTGATCCTGTTCGGCGTCGGCGGCGTCGGCTCATGGTGTGCCGAAGCGCTGATACGCACCGGCATCAGCCATCTCACGATAGTCGACCACGACACCGTGGCCCCATCCAACATCAACCGCCAACTGCCGGCCACATCAGCAACACTGGGACAACCAAAAGTCCAGATCATGCGCCGGCGCCTGCTCGAAATCAACCCGCAGGCCGACATCGTCGCACGCGACGAACGATATTGCGCCGAAACAGCCGAGAGCTTTCCGCTCGCAGACTACGACTACGTCATCGACGCCATCGACTCCTTGGCCGACAAAGCGCTGCTCATACGCATGGCCACCGCCGCACCGCGCACCACCACCCTGTTCAGTTCAATGGGCGCCGCCCGCAAACTTGACCCCCTGCAGATGCGCGTGAGCGAATTCTGGCAGGTCAAAGGATGTCCGCTTGCGGCGGCACTGCGCCAGAAATTCAAACGGAGCGGCCAGTTTCCAGCCCGCAAATTCAAGGCAGTATGGTCGCCGGAAGTGCGACAAAACCTCATCAACGACGCCGAATCCAACGGATCGCTCGTCCACATCACCGCCATCTGGGGCATGACCCTTGCATCTCTTGTCATCAATCACAGAATCAACCAAAACAACCGCCAATGAAAAAATTCCTCATAGCCGCAGCCGGAACCCTCATGCTGACAGCGACTCTTTCGTCATGCAACGAATATCACTATGATGAGACAACATATTACTATGTTAGATATTCCGTCACGGGCCATCCCGATCAAACATACAAAATCTACTACACCACGGAAAACGACGAGAGCCAGCTCATACAGCGCACATCGACCGACGGACAATACTCTTTCGTGGTCGGCCCCGTACAGAAAGGATTCACAGCCCACCTGACAGCAAGCAACAGCGATCTGGGAGGAGCAGCGAAGAACATGTCAATCGAAGTGTGCCGGCGCTCGGAACCGTTTGTGATCAAAGCAAATACCTCAAGAGCATTCTCTCTCGAATACACCATAAAAGAATAACGTGAGTCCGACATAAGGACTCAGCCATACAGCAATCAGCCATTCAGCGTAACGCTAAGCGGCTGATTGTTCCATTGTTGATTCCCATAAAACAGACCGGATAAACCTCTATACATTTCATAAAGTTAAATTCAGACCCATATCATATTTTAACAAGAGTTTGATTTTTACAAGCAAAAGCATTAACTTTGCGGATAAAGAGTACTTAATTCATCATTATCTTATGTTCAACAAGAAAAAGATCCGCACGTTGCTGCTCACCGCAATGGCAACACTCGGCGCTACGGTAGGCGCCTTTGCCGACGATGCAGCAGAAGTGACGCGGCTGACCGTCACCCTTGCCTCGGGAGAACAGGAACATTTCGACTTTCCGGACAATCCTCAAGTCACATTTCCCGACACACACATGAAAGTCACCACCGACTTGACTGAAACGACCTATGACCGGACCGAAGTATCAGGCTACAGCTTTTCAAAAGGACCACGACAGGTATCCCTGAAATCAGCCGGCGTCATAGACTACACATTCCGTTACACAGGGACAAAAGTGACCATCACCGGCCAGAACATCACATCAGCCGACGTATACACAACGACAGGCATCCGGATCATGTCGTCCATCACCGCCTCAGACGGCATAATCACAATCGAATTCGGCAATCTGCCATCCGGAACCTACATCGTAGCGCCGGCCGGACACACACCAGTCAAAATAAAAAACTAACCTCCCATACCCATAAAACATGAAGATAACCTCTACTCTCAAATACATCGCCATCACAGCAATTGCTCTGACAGCCACACAACAGACATCGGCGGCTGACATCAACATGACAAAAAGCGTCACCGCGTTCTACGAACAGGTCTCACCCGGCGTCGCAAACTACTATATGGCCGTCTCAAGCAACGAATCCACCGTCTATAACACATCCACCGGCATAGTCAGCATGAACGGCGCCGGATATGTGATGGCCATAGACCTCTACGGAACAGTGGCCGACACAAAACCAATACGAATTCCTGAAGGCTCATACACACAGAGCACCAGCAACAAGGCCCTCACATACTACTCCGACCCCGAAGTATCCTTCCTCATGCGCTACAACGAATACGGACAGGCCGAGAGCACATATCCGCTCGACGGTCCCGTGAAAGTGACCGTGAACGAAGCCGGAACCTACACCATCACAGCCACAGCTCTGGCCAACGGAAAATCCATCAGCATAGAGTTCGTCGGCCAGCTTGGATTCGACAATACCGAAGAGATCCCATACGTATGGCCTCAGCTCCGACAGAACATCGACTGCAAATTCACCGACGCTGTTGCCGTCTATGACGGCAACCTGTTCGCCAGCAACACCGGCGAATTCTATCTCAACCTGTCAGACGGAGCGCTGAATCCAGAAAACGGAACGATCAACACTCCGAAATCGACACGCATCGCCATAATGCTCTTCGATGTACTCTTCTCTGATTCCAGCACCGCCTACGTAATGCCCGGAACCTATGCCGCCGGACGAAACTTCCGCCGCAAAACCTGGTATCCAGGCATGGAAATGGACTATATGGGCACCACGTTCCCATTCGGAACATACGTACAGAAACATTGCCCGGGTGAATACTCCAACAGTGATTTCGGATACTCCTATGTCACCGACGGCACCATCGAGATCGCCCGCGACGACGACGGCATCTACGACATCACAGTAGACTGCACCACTTCATATGGACACTCGGTAAAAGGCACCTTCCACGGCGAAATTCCGGTTGTCGACCAGTCAAGTGCAAGCTCCGGCCCTGTGTCGATCTCCACTCTGGAACACGACGTGGTGTGCGACCTTCAACAGATTCCGGTGGCACGACTGCAATACAACGGCATGGCCGGCACCCCCGTCGAATGCCACCGTCTTGTACTCGACATCGGCTCACCCAGCGGAAAAGACAAGCCTCTCGTCGACAATGGCGGCGACATAATCCGATTCGAAATCCTCCAGGCCCCTGACAAACCGGTCCTGACAGAAGGCACCTACACTGTTGTCGAATACAACTGGGAAAGCTACTACGCACCATTCGCCATGCTGCCGGGCTATTTCAGCAAAGCGGCCACCGGCGACCTCACAGGCACACGCTATATGCACTTCATCGAAGGCCGATACCTGGTAATGGACCATCTGGCCCCGGCAATCGAAGGCACACTCGGCGTAACCAAAAATGACGACGGCACATGGACATTCAAATTCTCGCTGGTAGATGACGCCTACTTCATGATCGAAGGAGAATGGACCGGACCGGTGGAATACACCTACAACCCCGCCGCAATCATGGCATCCACAATCAGCACGGAAACAGCATCGGCCATCCGCATTGAACGAATCGGCAACAACAAAGTGCGAGTGGCAAACCTTCCCGAAGGAACCGGCATCTCAGTATTCAACACTTCCGGAGCAACCGTGCCCGCACCGGCAGACTCCGACGGAGTGATCGACTTGAGCGGACTCCCCTGCGGAGTATACATAATCCATGCCAACGGACAATCATTCAAGACAACACGATAACCCACCCGACATCCAGAAATGAAAAAACATATCATATCGGCACTTGCCGCAATCTGTTCGCTCTGCGCCGTGGCAGAAGACGAAGAAGTGATGGTCATCAGACTCACAGACGGCTCCACCGCCGCCTATCCGGTGGAAACAGTGGAATCAGTCACCTTCGGGACCAGACGCATAGCCCGCGACTTCTCCATCACTGAAAAAGACTGGGAAGAAGCCCGGCTCTACCCCACTCTCCATGCCATGTGGCGCGTAAATCCGGCCGAAATCGGCCAGCCGACCACATTCGCCTTCGCCACCGGCAACGCCGGATCGCCCGATGACGCGCCGGCGGCAAGCGAATATGGAGTCATCCTCTCCATCAGCCCATCGAAACTCTACTCCGCCGAACCCGTGGATCTCGCATCCGAAACAGGAAGCTACACGTTATGTCTCATACGCTATGCCGACGGAGCAGTCGACTCCCGCGCCGAGACTGTCACCGAGGGCACTCTGACAACCGCGCTCGACCGCAAAAACCGCCACGTGACCATACTGCTCGATGCCACATTCGACGACGGCACCGTAATCACAATGGACTATGACGGTGTTCCGGCCGACGTGGACAACGTGGACGGACTGACTCCGGCCCCTGTCTATGGCAACGAAGCATTCCTCTGCAACGCCGACGGAAACCTCTTGAGCCACGCCGACATCGCAAACGTCAAAATCACTGCCAAACCCTACAATTCAATGGGCGCCAGCACTGAATTCGCATTCACATATGCCGAAAACAACTACATCAACAGCGAGAACACCGGAAAAATCACAATAGTCGACACTCTGATCGACAATATCGACAACGCCCCGGCTGTCATCAACCTTGCCGAAGGAGCGGGAGTCGAACTGCGCTTCGGAGCCATGCAGCTCTGGTCGATCACCGAATCAGACCCGTCATTCAAGTACAAAAACATCGCCGACAACGGCACCCTGACCATCAGCCGCGACGCCGACGGAACATATCATCTGCTGCTCGATGTCACCAACACCTACATCAGCTATATGGGTC
The DNA here is from genome assembly GCA_947177135.1 of uncultured Porphyromonadaceae bacterium. GTDB lineage: Bacteria > Bacteroidota > Bacteroidia > Bacteroidales > Muribaculaceae > UBA3263. The sequence continues at coordinate 5,446 of CAMWTI010000082.1, forward strand.
CCGAGCCACAACAGGCCGGATCTCACGAGCACCTGATTCTCAATTTCGACGGCACCCCGGAATAAAAACGAAACAACACAACGCAATGAAAAAAACCTTAATCCTATCATTTGCGCTCGCACTCTCCATGACCGCTACCCTGAGCGCCCGACAGAACATATCGCCGGCCGCTCAAGCCATCATCAGTACCCGACAGAATCAGCTGAGATCGCCTGCAGGCGCAGCAGACACGGCCGGAACAACGACGGTGCGAGCGTTTCTGACCTACAATGCCCCCGAAGCGCTCGACTCCGTCATTGCCTCAGGAGGCACAATCGGCCGATCGGACGTGCCAGGAATGGCCACTGTGTCGATCCCGGTCGACGCGCTCGAACACATCGCCGCGCTGCCACAAGTCGACTATCTTGAAGTCGGCTCAAACGTCAACCTGCTCAACAACAACGTGCGGACACTGTGCAACGTCAACAGCCTGCACTCCGGAGCAAGCAACGGGACCCCCTACACCGGCAAGGGAGTGGTGCTCGGTGTCATCGACACAGGCCTTGAATTCAACCACATAGCATTCCGCGAGGCCGACGGGAAAACCTCCCGGATACGGCGAGTGTGGATACAGGACGCCGTCGGACGTGCCCCCGAGGCGTTCGGCTACGGCGCCGAATATTCCACACCGGAAGAGATTTCCGGAGCCGCAGTCGACAGCAGAGCGACGTATCACGCCACCCACGTCACCGGCATCGCTGCCGGATCCAACACCGGGCTCAGCAAATACTACGGCATGGCCACCGAAGCCGACATCGTATTTGTCAGCTTCTCGACAACAAATGCCGTGAGCATCGCCGACGCCATCGCCTACATCTTCGACTATGCCGACGAAGTCAACAAACCGTGCGTGATCAACATGAGCCTCGGATCACACCAGGGTCCGCATGACGGCACTTCGGCAATAGACCGCACGATCGACGCGCTGACAGGTCCCGGACGCATCATCGTCGGGGCGGCAGGCAACGAAGGCACCGCAAACATGCACGTCAGCAAGGAATTCACCGACGATGACACCACACTGAAGACAATGCTGGCCAAAAGCTCGGCCGACGTTGTCGGAATCGACATCTGGAGCGAAGCCGACGCCCCGATTAACGTCAGAGTCGGGGTAGTCAACCACCTGAACGGACGCATGGCCGCCGAAAGCGACCCGATAACCGCCGACTCGGAAAAAGGATACGTATTTTTCGACAATGACGAGACCGGAGCCGACGTGACATACTTCTATTACCCGGCAAAAACAGCCGACAACCGCACAAACATCTTCATCGAGGCCCACACCAACACCATTGCCGGAAACAAAATGGCCTGCATCTCAGTAGAAGGCGAACCGGGGACAACCGTGCATATGTGGAACGCCGGAGCCGAAAACTTCACCTCCGGCGGACGGACCGGCTGGAGCAACGGCGAACAGGCATGCTCTGTCGGCGAAATCGGCGGCACGGCAAAATCCATCATATCGGTCGGATCATTCAACACCTGCCACACCTTCTATCCCTATTTCGACCCTGACCGCCCGTATCAGCTGGCTGACTTCACACTCGGAGCCATATCCGACTTCTCCAGCAAAGGCCCGACGGCCGACGGCCGCACAAAGCCTGACGTGCTTGCCGGAGGACAGATCGTGGTTTCAGCCGTAAGCCAATACGCTTCGACTGAATTCAGCCCCGACAACAGCGTGGATCTCGTCACCGACCAGGATGGCAAAAAATACTATTACGGACTCGATGCCGGCACGTCGATGGCATCGCCCGCGGTGGCCGGAATCGTGGCGCTGTGGCTCCAGGCCAATCCCGGACTCACTCCCGATGACATCCGCGAATGCATACGCCAGAGCGCAAACCGTGACCGCCATTGCGGACATGTGCCCAACAACATGGCCGGACTCGGCAAAATCGATGCCGCCAAAGGCATGGAAATAGTGCTCAGCGGCAAAGTCGGCAGCGAGGCTCCGGAAATCAGCCGCGACAAAGCCCGCGCCTGGATCTCGGCCGACGGTGAGATCTGCATAGTCAGCCCTATGGCTGGAAATGCGAGAATCGTCGGCGCCAACGGTTCATGCCTGCTCACAGTGCCCGTGGCCGAAGGATTCACGTCTGTCTCCGCGACCGCATCCCTTGCAAAAGGCATCTACATTGTGGCTCTGCCCGACGGATCGGCCGTAAAATTCGCACGATGATCAGCACGATGACAGCCACAGACACTCCTGTATTCACCCTGCCGATGAAAGTGCGCGACTATGAAGTCGACTCCGAAGGCATCGTGAACAACGCGATATATCTCCATTATTTCGAACACACCCGCCATGAGTTCTGCTCCATGGCGGGACTCTCGTTTCGCCGCATGAGAGAACTCGGCATGGCGCCAGTGGTATCGGAAATATCTGTGCGCTACATCACCCCGCTCGGACTCGGCGAATCGATGAACTCGATGCTCTCGCTCACCCGCCGCGGACCGCGGTTCGTATTCCGCCAGTGGATCGTCAACGACCGCGGACAGACCGTGGCCGACGCCACAGTCACCGTGGTCAACATGCTCAACGGACGTCCATCCCGCGGCGACGAATTCGCCCGGGCATTCAGCCAATATCTGACATCCTGACCCATCGACGCAGATGCACGACGAACAGACGGCCTACAGAATGGCGTTTGCATCCATCCACGGAATGAACCGCCTGCTGGCCGAGGATCTGATCCGGAAACTCGGCTCCGAACAAGCATTCTTTCAAGCGGAAGAAAGCCGCCTGCGCTACATCACATCCTCACGCTCACGCATATACTCGGCATCATATCGGGCCGAAGCGCTCGCAAAGGCACGCACCGAACTTGACTTTGTATGCCGCAGCTCTATTTCGGCAATCTACCACACCGATCCCGGATATCCGCCGATGCTCAGACTCTGCGACGACGCGCCGCTGATGCTCTACGGTCTCGGATCGGCCAACCTCACGGCGCCAAGGATTCTCGCCGTGGTGGGCACCCGCCACGCCACCCCCTACGGCATCAGCTTCACCGAAAAAGTAATTGAAGAACTGGCCGCGGCCATACCCGGTCTTGTGATAGTCAGCGGACTGGCCTACGGCATCGACATTACCGCCCACCGCGCAGCCCTGCGCCACGGACTGCCGACTGTGGCGGTGCTCGCCCACGGACTCCACACAATCTACCCGGCAGAACATCGGTCCACCGCCGTCGCGATCATCAAAAACGGAGGAATGCTGCTCAGCGAATACCGCTCCGACGAACCGGTCCATAAAGGCAACTTCGTGGCCAGAAACCGGATCGTGGCCGGAATGAGCCACGCACTGCTGGTGGTGGAATCGGCTGAAAAAGGAGGCGCGCTGATCACCGCAGGACTCGCCGCCGACTACGGCCGCGACGTCTTTGCCCTGCCAGGACGCATCTCCGATCCCGTCTCGGCCGGATGCAACCGGCTGATCGCCGCATGCGCGGCATCGCTGGTGAGATCGGCCGACGACATCTGCCGGGCCATGAACTGGCCCGCATCATCACCCGCACACGACACCGTTCCGGCAGCCCTGCCGATCCCGATGAACATTGACGAAGAATCAATCGTTAAATTTCTGGACCACAACGAAGACGCCACCGTCAGCCAGATCACGGCAGCCACCGGAATGCCGGCCGGCAAGCTCATGAGCCTACTCATCGACATGGAATTCCGCAACCTGATCCTCGCCCTGCCGGGCGGGCGATACAGGGCACTGATATGACATAACCGACATAAAACATCCAGCAAAAAAACTATGATTCCCCCTTCAGAACTTATCATCAATCCCGACGGATCGGTGTTTCACCTGCACCTGACTCCCGACATGATCACTGACCGCATAATCCTGGTCGGTGATCCTGGACGGGTGGACATGGTGGCTTCTTTTTTCGACACAAAGACATTTGAAGTGTCATCACGTGAATTCCACACCATCGGAGGCACATACCAGGGAAAACCGATCATGTGTCTCAGCCACGGAATCGGACCCGACAACATCGACATCGTGGCCACCGAACTCGACGCTCTGGCCAACGTCGACTTCCACACCCGCGAAGTGCGCCCGCAACACCGCAGTCTGACAATGGTGCGCATCGGCACAAGCGGCGCCCTGCAGCCGGAACTCTCGCTCGGCACACCCGTCATCGCCGAAAAAGCCATCGGTTTCGACGGAGTGCTCAACTACTATGCCGGACGCGACAGCGTGGCCGACCTCGGCTTCGAACAGGCGCTGTGCTCCCACACCGGATGGAACCCGCTGTGGGCCAGACCATACGTGGTCGATGCCGACCCATCGCTGGTGGAGCGGATCGGCGGCACTGACATGGTGCGCGGCAACACAATATCGGCCGTCGGATTCTATGGTCCGCAAGGCCGCAAAGTGCGCCTCGACCTGGCCAATCCCGACCTAAACCAACGCATCGAGCAATTCGAGTTCCAGGGTCGCCGGATCACCAACTACGAAATGGAATCCGCTCCGCTCCAGGGCCTTGGCAAACTCCTGGGCCACAGCTGCATGACAGTCTGCTCAATCATCGCCAACCGCTTCCGTAACACGGCCAATCCTTCCTACAAGAACGGCATGCACGACCTGGTCGGCACCGTGCTCGACCGCATATGAACGCCTGCGTCAGAATAGACCGCCTGCGACTGCACGCATTCCATGGCGTGATGCCGCAGGAACGCGCCTGCGGCAACGACTTCGAAGTGTCGGTTGAAATGACGGTCTGCGGATACGACGGTTCGGACAATCTTGACGCGACCGTGAACTATGCCGAAGTGATCGGCGCGATCAGACGCGAAATGTCGCAACCGTCAGACCTGATCGAACACGTGGCCGCCCGAATCGCCTCAGCCATCAGGCGCGAGTTTCCGGCTGTCACAGCCACCACTGTCACAGTGGCCAAACTGTTGCCTCCGGTTGCCGGCGCGCAACTCAGCTCCGTCTCCGCCACCATCCGGATCTGATCCGCCAATAAAACGTCAGTCCCATCCCCTTGCTCCAGCCCACAAACGGAGACAGGGGGCTTTTTTATTATTACTGTCCGATAAAACTCAGATAATGCAATAAAGTATGGCTCGAACG
>CAMWTI010000083.1 GCA_947177135.1 uncultured Porphyromonadaceae bacterium
GTATTGATTGTCTATGGCGGAGGATCCGCCATACGATCGGGATTACTTGATCGGATTAAAACTTCGCTTGACATCGCAGGGATCAAATATCTCACACTTGGCGGCATAAACCCGAATCCGACCGACGATCGCGTGCGCGAGGGCATTGATTTGTGCCGCAAAGCAGGAGTCGACGGATTGTTGGCCGTCGGCGGGGGATCTGTGATCGACACGGCCAAGGCAATTGCCGGAGGAGTACCGTATGATGGCGACTTCTGGGATTTCTGGGCCGGAAAGGCAGTCATGAAAACAGCACTACCGGTAGGTGTGGTTCTAACAATTGCGGCCGCTGGCAGTGAAGGGTCCGGAAATTCCGTCATAACCAGACTTGACGGTATGCGCAAAATCTCATTGCGCACCACGGTGCTGCGTCCACGTTTTGCCGTGCTCAATCCGGAACTGACGTTTACACTCCCTCCATATCAGACAGCTTGTGGAATAATCGACATGATGGCCCACATCATGGAACGCTATTTCTCTAATTCCGACAACTGTGAAGTCACCGACCGTCTTTGCGAAGGCACACTCAAGGCCATCATTGCCGAATCTCCAAAAGTTATGGCCGATCCTGCTGACTATCAGGCGCGGGCAAACATCATGTGGGCAGGAACAATAGCCCATAACGGCATATGCGGCACAGGACGCGTTGAAGACTGGACCTCTCACGCCATGGAACATGAAATCTCAGCTCTCTATGACGTGGCCCACGGTGCCGGACTCGCGGTTGTATTTCCCGCCTGGATGACTTATATGAAGAAACATAATCCACATAAAATCACCCAGTTTGCCAACCGCGTCTATGACGTTGCGACTGCCGAAGAAGGCATAGCCCGCCACAAACAGTTCATAGCCTCGATCGGCATGCCCTTGACTTTAACACAACTTGGCATTGAAAATCCCGATCTGGAAACCATGAACCGGAAACTGCATGAGAATAAGGGAGAGGTTATCGGGGCATATCACAGCCTCGACTCTTTGGCCACGCTGGAAATATACAGACTGATGCTCTGAAAAATGTGGATTGTCGCTGCATTTTTATCGGCTGCGCTTCTGGGCTTATATGATGCATCCAAGAAACACTCGCTGCGAAGCAATGCCGTCATTCCAGTGCTATTCCTTAACACTCTTTTCTGCTCGCTGATATTCGCCGCTCCGATATTCCTTTCTGCGATAGGAATGATCGACCCGCATTCACCCGCATATGTAGAGCCATGGAATGTTTCTGACCATAAATTTATCCTGCTTAAGGCTGCCATAGTTCTCGGCTCCTGGATATTCGGATACTTTGCCATCGCGCATTTGCCGCTCACGATTGTTGGTCCCGTCAATGCAACTCGTCCGGTCCTGACTCTGGTTGGCGCGCTTCTGATTTATGGCGAAAAACTAAATGGCTGGCAATGGGCCGGAGTGGCTCTCGCTGTGGCTTCATTATATCTGCTCAGCCGTTCCGGACGCAAAGAGGGAATACGCTTCACCCACAACCGATGGATCTATTTCCTGATCATTGCCGCATTACTTGGCGCTATTAGCGGACTATACGACAAATTTCTGATGTCATCGCCCGAAAACGGAGGCATCGGCCTAGGACGCATGTCTGTGCAGGGTTGGTATAATCTCTATCAATGCGCCATGATGGGCATTGTACTGCTTATCATCTGGTGGCCCAAGCGTAAGAATGACATTGCATTTCAGTGGCGATGGAGCATAGTCCTGATCAGCATATTTCTCACAATCGCCGATCTGGCCTATTTCTACTCATTGTCCGTTCCAGGCGCCATGATCTCGGTCGTGTCTATGGTGCGTCGTGGCAGCGTCATTGTGTCATTTCTATGCGGAGCGCTGTTCTTCAAAGAAAAAAATCTGCGTAGCAAAGGCTTTGACCTGCTGCTTGTTCTTCTCGGCATGATCTGTCTCTTCATCGGCACATATTAATAAAACTGCATCCCGAAAAAGTCTGTTTCATGACATGTTCTGGATGCAAGTTCTTTTTTTATACGGGATTTGTGTCAGTTCGTCTGATGCGAAGATGCGTCTGACTGTAAAGCGTAAGCAAAATCCTCTCCGAACGTCCGACAGGCGGCGACGGCATTTTCGTCTGGGACCCAGAGCAATCTCAAACCGTTGCCGATCACATTAAACCCTGCCTCAGCGAGATCCTTGCCCATACGCTCGACAGCTTCGCCGCTCCAGCCATAAGAACCGAACGTCGCTCCATGTTTCCCGCGGAACTTCATTCCTTTAAGCATTTCAATGATGCCGCCCATAGCAAACGAATAGCCCTGATTGATGGTAGGGCATCCAATAAGCACTGCCTTCGAACGAAACACTGCCGTGACAATGTCATTCTTGTCATGGTGAGCCACATTAAACAATCTGACTTCGGTCGACGGATCGGCTGTTCTGATTCCGTCTGCAATGCTTTCAGCCATTATGCGGGTAGAATTCCACATCGTATCATAGAGTATGCTTACCACATTCTCCTGATAGGCGGCCGACCATTTTCGATAATGCTCGACGATGCTGCTGACGTCATCACGCCAGATTATGCCATGACTCGGAGCTATCACATCGATCGGCAGATTCAGTCCGTCAAGTTCCTTAAGTTTACGGGACACCAGCGGACTGAATGGTTGCAGGATGTTGGCGTAGTACTTCTCTGCTTCGGCGAACACCTCGTTTAGGTCAGCAGAATCGTCAAACAGCGAAGACGAAGCATAATGCTGTCCGAAACAATCATTGGAAAAAAGCACTTTATCACCGCTCAGATAACTCATCATTGTGTCAGGCCAATGGAGCATAGGTGCCTCGATAAACGTGAGAGTAGTGTCACCGAGCGGAAGCGTATCTCCGGTCTTCACATTCACAAAATTCCAGTCCTGATGATAATGTCCGCGGATGATAGCCTCTCCGCGCTTAGTACAATAAATCGGGACGTCAGGGATTTCCCTTATTAGTTCGGGTAAAGCGCCGCTGTGATCCACTTCATTGTGGTTCATTACAATATAATCTATCTCCTTAAGATCGATCTGCTCTCGGAGGCGAGAAACAAATTCTTTGTCAAACGGCAACCAGACGGTGTCGATCAACACCGTCTTTTTGTCGCGTATCAGGTAAGAATTATAACTTGAACCGTGATGCGTTGAAAGTTCGTCACCGTGGAATGATGTGAGCTGCCAGTCTGTCTTGCCCACCCATTGTGCGTGGTCGGATATTTTTATTGCCATTTCTCTATTTTGTCACTCTTCAGGCTCAAACATATCAGTTCCGACTCCGCACAGCGGACAAGTCCAATCGCCCGGCAGTTCTTCAAATGGAGTTCCTGGCGCGATTCCGTGCTCCGGATCTCCCACTGACGGATCATAAACATATCCGCAAACCATGCATACATATTTTTTCATTTCTTGTCCTTTTATGTTTGTTTGAATAGGTTATAGATAACACGGATCGCAGACTCCGTCGAGGGCGCGCCACGCCGGATCAAAACCAATATTCAGATCCGATGGACTCACACGCTGCGATCTGTTCTGTCTGGAGCTGATCGCTCATATCGTAGCCTGCGCAAGAGGCGAGAATAAAATTGAAGTTCATGTCGTATAAGAGTTTTGAGGTTCGTTTCTGACATTAGAACAACAATCTTCGCCATATGGTTCGAGCAACAGCGTTTTTTAACGTTCTTTTACTCACTGAAAGCTCTTGACTTTGCCAACAAGCTCCTGGCTTTCCATCTCGCCTGTATTGCGCCATTGCTCCACTCCATTTTTGTATATGATAAATGTAGGCACAGACTCGACCTTACACGCCTGTGCAACGTCATCATTTTTGTCTATGTCAAGTTGCGTTACTGCCACCTGGCCGTCAAGCATCTCTTTCACATCATCCATCACAGGCATCATGCGACGGCAATGCGGACACCATGTGGCGTAAAATTCAATCAGAGTCACGGGAGTCTGTTTCGTCAGTGTTTCGTAGTTCATATCTTAAGCTTAGTTTAAGTAGTTTACGACACTATAACACTCCATTCCAAAAGCAGGTTGACAGGGCCTGGTGAAAAAACGTTAATAACAGCAGTTGTCAGGGCGCAATTTCAGATACTTTTCCAGTTTCTATGTCATAATTAAGACGGGTGGCAAACAGTAACACTTCATATGCGTACTCATTGCGCGTCACCGCATATATGTCATCAAGCTGTTCCTTCGAGTCTATATAGTCATAGAGTGGAGCGGGGAAATAATCAAAAGCTATGATTTGAGGCAATGTGCCGCCATTGCCTCGTAGATTGGTCCAGGCCCCTTCTTCATCAAATGTAAGAGTCGGGCCGTTAGTCATCTTGACAACGTATACACCTGGAGACGTTTCCTCTTTTGAACTGACATAACTTGACGGGAAATAACGATATATGAAGTCTGTAGCCTTTTTCGGAAGGCTGACATCTCCGTCTGTGACATGACACGCACATAAAGCAGAAAGCCAGATCATAGACCCTGCGACAGACCTGATGTAACGCATTATTGCTCGTCAAACGTCATTTCATCAAATCCGGCTTCATCGAATTCATCTGCGTTATATTCATCGGAGCCATAGAAGCTCTCATCATAATCGTCCAGTGTCGAGGCTGCCTTGGCTGCATTAGCCGCGTCTACTTTCGAATCGAATTCGTTGAAATCCATTGTCTGCGAAGGAGGTGTGCCCATTGAGCGGGTGCAGAGCGGTTCAAGCAGATTGCGACCGGTTTCACTCGTTTTCAGCTCAATGAAAAAAGAGCGGTCGGTCATATAGTCAAAGGTCAATATCAAGCGCTGGCCTTCATCCTCTATTTCATCTGATAATATTGTATCGTCCATCAGATAAGCATCCTCCGATGAATCAAGCCCCATGTCTTCAAGAGTCACTTCGCGACCCTTTTCCCAGTTGTTGTCACACAGGAAGAAGGAGCATAGCTGATTTTTGTCATAGCCAACACTATCGTATATGGCATTGCGGAGATCGAGAAAAGTTGCATCGGCATCAATTTGGATGTCACGGCGAAAGTTATCCACTTCGTCTGAGACTACGCGAAAGTTGAAAATCATATAGTTAGATCAATTCTGTTGTATTATGTTAGCTTTTTAGACTGCGAATATAGTAATTTTCGCCCGACAATTTGCAAATTTTTAAGCAAATTTGTTACTTTGCATTCGAAATAGAGTTGTTTCCCAGATGAGTAAAAAAATATATTACCGCTATAACCCCCTGACTGAGACATATGAGCGAGTCTATCCGTCGCGTAAAAGCCGCATATTTACGGCCATAGGGCACTTTGCGGTTAGTCTGGTAATGGGAGCGACTGTGTTTTGGGCATTGTCTGAAATTGTCGATCTACCCAAAGAACGCGCTCTGAAAAACGAAAACCGCGAATTGAGCTTGCAGCTGCGTCTGCTCGGAGAGCGGATGGACGAAGCCCAGGACGTTATGGATCATCTGGCCGACCGCGACAATAATTTTTATCGCGTGATGATGCAGGCAGACCCGATAACCGATGCCGACAGATTTGCTGGTCTGAACCGCACCAGATACGACAAACTCGCATCCATGACCGACAATCAGCTTGTGAGCACACTTTCCGACGGAATGAACCTGCTGGAACGAAAGATATATGTACAGACCACCTCGTTCGACCAATTGAAGGAGGTGGCCTCAACCCGACAGGACAGGCTTGCCCACATTCCTGCCATTCAGCCTGTGGCGGAAAAGCATCTTAAACAGATGGCCAGCGGTTACGGAAGCAGAATTGACCCCATATACGGCACGGTCAAATTCCATGAAGGAATGGATTTTGCCTCCAACATAGGCACTCCGGTCTATGCCACAGGCAACGGCACTGTGGTATTGGCAAAGTGGAATAGCGGCTATGGCAACTGCATTGAAATAGACCATGGCTTCAACTATCTGACCCGCTATGCCCACTTGTCTGAGATAATGGTCACCGACGGACAGTCTGTCAAACGTGGCGACATGATCGGCAAAGTCGGGAACTCAGGCAAATCAACCGGCCCGCATCTGCACTACGAAGTGCGCCTCAAAGGCGTCCCACAGAATCCGGTAAACTATTATTTCTTTGATCTCACCCCCGAAGAATATGCCGCCATGATCGAGCGGGCCGAAAATGCCGGTCACGTAATGGACTGAAGCAAATGATATCTCATGGATCTCACAAAGAAATTTTATAAAATACGTGAAGTAAGTGAATTAATCGGATTGCCGGCATCAACGATACGATACTGGGAAACTGAATTCAGCCAACTTACTCCGAAACGCAACGACAGAGGCACCAGATATTTCACACCGGCCGACATTGAAATAATCCGCCAGATCAAATACTTGCTTCACGACCGCGGACTGAAAATAGAATCAGCCCGCGAACAATTGTCATTGGCTACCAACACCGTGGAGAGCAAGCAACGGGCACTTAACCGTCTGCGCGACATCAGGGCGCGTCTTGTCGCCCTGCACGAGTCGCTCCACAAACTCCGTTAAATTCTTGCCGGAATGTGTGGAATTTTGTAATTTTGCACCGATTATAACTGGACAACTATGCTTGAAAAAATCAATCGCATTCAAGAAGAGATAGCTTCACTTAAAGCCGCATCTGCGACTGAAGCGGAAGAATTAAGAATCAAATATCTGAGCAAGAAAGGCGAAATTTCGCAACTCATGGGCGATTTCCGGTCAGTGGCACCTGAGCTTAAACGCGAAATCGGCCAGAAGCTCAACCAACTTAAGGACTTTGCCTCCGAACGCATCAATGCTATCAAGGAAGCGGCGGCCAACAACTCAGCACGTGATGAGGCCGCGATCGACATGACCAGATCATCTGCGCCGCTCGAAATTGGCTCGCGTCATCCTTTGAGCATTGTGCGCGGCGAGATCATCGACATCTTTTCCAGACTCGGTTTCTCAATAGCCGAGGGTCCGGAAATTGAAGATGACTGGCACGTGTTCTCCTCGCTCAATTTCGCCGCCGACCATCCTGCACGTGATATGCAGGACACGTTCTTTATCCAACGTCAGCCCACAGATGTGCTGTTGCGTACTCACACTTCGTCTGTGCAAAGCCGCGTCATGGAGGCATCCAAGCAACCTCCCATCCGCATAATCTGCCCGGGACGCGTCTACCGCAATGAAGCGATTTCGGCACGCGCACACTGCTTTTTCCATCAGGTCGAGGCCCTATATGTCGATGAGCACGTCAGCTTTGCCGACCTGCGCCAGACCCTGCTCTATTTCGCACAGGAAATGTTTGGTCCAGAAACAAAAATCCGTTTGCGTCCAAGCTATTTCCCGTTCACCGAACCGAGTGCGGAAATGGACATCAGCTGCAATCTGTGTGGAGGCAAAGGATGCACATTCTGCAAAGGCACAGGCTGGGTCGAAATCCTCGGTTGTGGAATGGTCGATCCCAACGTGTTGGAATCATGTGGCATAGATTCTGGGAAATACAGCGGATTCGCACTCGGAATGGGCATTGAGCGCATAACCAATTTGAAATATCAGGTCAAGGATTTGCGCATGTTCTCTGAAAACGATGTGCGCTTTCTCTCTCAGTTCAAAAGTGCGCGATGACTCGTCAGGAGCGATTTGACGCTTTGATCAAATATTTTTCTGTCGCCATGCCCGAGCCGAAAACCGAGCTTGAGTATGGCGGCGATCCTTTCAAGCTGCTTGTCGCTGTGATATTGTCTGCACAATGTACCGATAAGCGAGTAAACATGATAACTCCGGCTCTGTTTGAAACCTTTCCGACTCCACAATGCCTTGCCGCCGCTTCAGAAGATCAGGTCTATGAGTTGATAAAATCATGCTCATATCCCAACAATAAGACGAAATCCCTGCTTGGAATGGCAAGGAAGCTGACTGAAGTGTTCGGCGGCGAAGTCCCGTCCGACATTGATTCCTTGCTACAGTTGCCGGGCGTGGGACGCAAGACTGCCAACGTTGTTCTCTCTGTGGTATGGAACGAAGCCGCCATGGCAGTCGACACCCACGTTTTCCGTGTCAGCGAGCGCATCGGGCTGACCACCGGCAGCAAAAATCCGCGACAGACTGAAGATACATTGATCAAATACCTGCCGAAAGAAGTCGTGGCAAAAGCACACCACTGGCTGATATTGCATGGCAGATATGTCTGCAAGGCAAGACGTCCCGACTGCCTGAACTGCGCACTAACATCATTTTGCCGTCATTTCACTGGCAAATAGCATCAAATCCGCGCCGGAAATATGCTCGGGAATATTCTGCCGGGCGGAGAATGACACCATTACACATCACAACGTCAACATCTATCGGCACACATCCCCGCACTTTACTGTCGGAGGTGCGGCCACATTGGCGTTCATATTCCTTTGCAAGTGCCGCCATCAAAGCGGCGTCAACATCAGCCGATACTTCTGCCACCATATTGGCATAGTCCGGCCCGATGCCGCTTACTGGCGCAGAAGTATAGATCTCTGAACAGAGTACTTCGCTGAAACTGTCGGCAAGCCATTTGCCGGCTTGATTCAAACGCTCCGTCTTATCGGCCGTATTTGAGCCGATGCTCAACACAAAACGATTCATCAGTTCTGGCGACCTACACCTTTTAGTGTAAGAGCAATGCGTCCTCTGTCATAATCCACATCAAGCACTTTAGCCCGCACCGTCTGATCCAGCTTCACCACATCAGACGGTGACGACACGAACGATTCGCTCAATTGCGAAATGTGTATCAACCCGTTTTCCTTGATGCCCAGATCGACAAACGCGCCGAATGCTGTGATATTATTGATCTTGCCATTCAGCACCATGTCCGGACGTATATCACGGATGCTGGTGATTGAGTTATCGAAAACCGGCACACTCTCCTCGACCGTGCGCGGATCGCGGCCAGGCTTCTTCAGTTCGTCAAGAATCATGGTGAGAGTAGGGACTCCGACTGTTTTGGTCAGATAATTGGCAATCTCAATCTTTGCAATCAGGTTATTATTATTGACCAATTGGGCCGGAGTGCATTTCAGATCGGCAGCCATATCCTCGACTATATGATAGCTTTCAGGATGTATGGCAGTGTTGTCAAGCGGATTTTGTGCCCCTGAGATCCGGAGAAATCCCGCACATTGTTGAAACGCTTTTTCACCCATGCGGTTCACCTGCATCAACTGTTCACGCGACGTGAAATCACCGTTTGCCTTGCGATATTCAATAATGTTTCTTGCCAAAGCCGGACCTATGCCGCTGACATAGCTGAGTAACGCACACGACGCGGTGTTGACATTGACACCGACGGAGTTTACGCATGATGCGACAGTGTAATTGAGGGCTGTTTTCAGCTTGTTCTGATCCACATCATGCTGATATTGGCCGACGCCGATGCTTCTCGGCTCAATTTTAACCAATTCTGCAAGCGGATCAATAAGCCGACGTCCGATCGACACTGCTCCACGCACTGTTATATCTTCATCAGGCAACTCTTCACGCGCGATATCCGATGCGGAATACACCGACGCTCCATCTTCATTGACCATGACAAGCTGAACCGGTCGCGGATACCTGAGCTGTCCGAGAAATTTTTCTGTTTCGCGGCCGGCAGTACCGTTTCCTATGGCAATGATATCTACACAATAGGTATCAACCATCGCGCATATTGTATAGGTGGCACCATGAAAATCATTTGTCGGCGGAGTAGGGTAAACAACATCATGCGCCAGAAGATTGCCCTGCTCGTCAAGACACGCCACCTTACAGCCGCTTCTGAATCCTGGATCAATACCCATTACTCTCTTCCCGAACATCGGAGGCGCCAACAAAAGCTGGCGCACATTGTCGGCAAAAAGATCAATCGCGGCTTTATCGGCGCGCTCTTTGGCCAATGCTGCGATTTCGTTCTCAATCGACGGACGGATCAGACGTTTATAACTATCGCGCACTGCATCACGAACAATCGCCGCACATGCGTCAGTGGCATCCGGTTTGACAAAGAAACGACATAGCCGCTCGGAGATTTCATCATCATCAATGCCGATGCTGACCTTCAGAATTCCGGCGTCCTCGCCGCGGCGTATTGCCAGATAACGGTGTGACGCACAAAGCCGGAGAGGCTGCGAATAATCGTAATAGTTGACATAGAGCTTATCCGGATCCTCAACTTTCGATGACTTCTTTGCGGAGATCACAGCGCTGCGGTTAAAACGCGCACGCACAAGCGAACGCGCTTTTTCGTTCTCGCTGATCCATTCAGCGATTATGTCACGGGCTGAGGCTATTGCGTTTTCTGCAGCCGGCAATTCTTCTCTCAGATACTTCTTTGCCACACGCTCTGGATCTGCAACAGACTGGGCCATAATCTGGCGTGCAAGCGGCTCTACGCCAAGTTCACGGGCCGCTTCGGCGCGGGTGCGCCTTTTGGGTTTGAACGGGAGGAAAATATCCTCCAGTATCGCCGGGTCAAGAGTCGCCTCGATTCTGGCTGACAATTCTGGAGTCAGCGCTCCTGCCTCCTTAATAACCGACACCACATATT
>CAMWTI010000084.1 GCA_947177135.1 uncultured Porphyromonadaceae bacterium
CCTTCATCACAAGATAAAAATCACTCAGAGATATGCGACCCCAGCGTTAACAAATATTGGGGAACGGGGTCTAAAATTAAGAACATGCTTAGTTCTAAATCCTCTTCTCTGTTAACATCTCCTGTTGTGGCAAAACCAGAGCAACGCCACAAGCAGCAACAAAAGCCAGTGCATGACAACCGGACGTGAAGCCGGAATGGATTCTGAAAGGCTGTCAACTTCTGCATGGCTTGAGCATAGGCTGTCGGCCGAGACTGACACCGACCCGGTCTGCGTGCGCGATAGCGTGACGCTGCCAATGCGCACTGTGGTGTCGGCCATGATGATCTCCACTCCCTCGAGCCTGGCTTCGCGAACGTCGGCGCTCATGGCCACGCCATCAAGCGAGCTTGCCGACAATGATTCGGCCTTCAATGCAGACTGTCGGCGGGTTGTGGCGCAGCCGCCAAGCGTCAGCGCCACGATGGTCAGGATCAGAAGCCTCAGCATCACTTCTGCCCTGAGAAATAGAGTTCAGCCTCGTCCTTGCGACGGAGCACCAGCCCGGGCATTATCTTGCCGCCGCTATAGATCCAGCGGCTGAATTCGGCCGCAATGGCATGATCGTCAGGGTCGGCACATATTCTTTTCCAGAGGGTGGAGCGCCGGAGAGCGCCGACGCCGGCATTGAACACGAAGCTGGCCAGCGCGGCGCGCCGGCATCCGGTCAGCTCCACCCCGCTCTGAGCGGCAAGCGAGTCGACCTGCCTGAGCGCTTCGGCGGCATCTTCACGAAGCAGACTGTCGGCGGTGTCGACATCGACATAGTCTCCGGCCTTCACTCCGGCAGTGTGGCCCCACCCGATCGTCCAGACTCCGCCGGGGCAACGGTAGGCACTGAGCCTCAGCCCTTCATGACGCCTGAGAAGAGATAACAACTCAAGCATTGCCACCTCCTTCCTTGTGGCGATAGTCAATGCCGAGCAGAGCGCCGCCAAAAGTGAGGCATTCGCCAAAGGCCACCAGCACCGATGAATGGATCTCGCCCAGAGGCGAAACGATGAATCCGGCAATGATCAGAGCCACGCCGGCCAGGGTCACAGCTCCCGCAATGCGGAGCTGCTGTCGGTTTTTATGTCTGTTGTCTGTCTCCATGGCGGCAAAGTTACACCGCCACCGTGCGCCCCGACGGTAGATTTTAAGCGTTTTGATTATTTAAGTAACCATAGAATATTCTACTCTGAGTTTTAGTGAACACACAGTTATCAAGCCGATAAAAAAACGTGAGCCGCCATCGCAAGATCTGCGGGCGGCTCCGTTTAAATGAATATTTTCTTGTATTGTCAGCGGACCAGAGTCTTGACTCCGTTGACAATATAGACTCCGGGACGGGAGATCGCGTCAAGGCGACGGCCCTGGAGATCGTAGATTCCGGTGTGGCGATGATTTCCGGGAGCGGTCACCGATGATATTCCGGAGTTGTCCTTCTTATATTTCACGGTGATCCCTTTGTGGCCTGTGAGTCGGTCAAGACCGTCATTGCCTTCAATAGCCTCGACAACATAGCCCTCAAAAACAGGCACACTCAAAGTGTAAGGCTCACCTGCCACACCAAACTGCCGCGAGGTGGACAGGACTGTGTTCTCGTCCGGGCAGGCACATGTGATTTCAACCTGGAAGTGGGGCAGCACTTCATATTCGAAGATGCTGTAGGGCTGACCTTTGTCAGGTGCCCAGCCCGACATTGTGCCGTCGGAGTTGCCGTCCCAATAGAGATCGTTGGTGGAGTTCTTGATTCGCCATCCCTCAACCGAGGTGTCCCATGAGAACTGGAAAGTGGCGGCATTGGAAGAAACGATGATCGGGTTGGAAGCGCTGGCGGTGAAGACGGTGGGGATATAGAGTCCTGTGCCGATATTTCTGACCTTAAAGCTATTGTCGCTGCCTTCGAGCACCCAGGCATGGTTGGGAGTTGTCATTTCGGCAGAGGCGGTTCCGGTGATCCACATCTTGTCGTTGACGGTGCGGTAGCAGTTTCGGCCGCCGCCACGCGGATCGGCGTCATAGAGCACATAGGAGTTGCCGGGTTTGATCTCGCTTACGGCACTGCCGACGGTGCGGACGCCATTGAGACAGTCGGTGCTGTAGACGGCGGTGACTGTGCGATCGGAGTCAAGAGTCAGCGTGGTGCCTTCGGCGGGGTCGATGGATTCAAGATTATAGAACTCGATGGCAGGAGCCTTGACGCTGGCTGTCGCTCCGGCTTCGAGAGTCTCGGCCACACGGAGCACAATCGCGCCCATGGCGTCGCGACACTCATAGGAGAGAGTGGCAGCAGTGCGGTGATAGATGGCTTTGACAGTGGTGCCTTCGACAGTGGCGCTGACCAGAGTGTGGTTTGTCACTTCAGGACACAGGGCCTTGACGTCGGCATTGTCGGCCACCGAGCGGGTGCGTGAGCCGAGCGAATTGCCCTTGTCGTCGGAGAGCACATAGGTATAGACCGTGACAGACTGTATGCTCCAGGGGGTGCCCATGTCGCGGATGGCTGTAACGTCATCGCTGACGTTGTTGCCGGCACGCAGGGTCGACGGCGCCATCGGCGAGTTGGCGGTGTTGGGCCAGAGCAGTTTGCCGTCGACGGCCAGAGAATAGTCGTTGGCACCTTGGGCATTGCGGTATATCACCACGTCGGCGCCGTCAGAGTCGGCAATGTTGACGGGGCGGCCGGCGCGCGCGGCAAATGTGCCGGTGCGGCCGATGAAGCGACCGGTGGCAGCGTTGCGCAGGCGCACGGTCTGCGAGTTATCGGGATTGACAGTGACGGAAGTCACTTCCCATGCGTCGGAAGCCCATTCGTCACAGACGGCCGACACAAGCGAACTTGTGCCGAAATCGGCGATGGTGATGCCGGCCAGGTCAGGCAGAATGTTGGTGAAGGTGTATGTCTGGCCGACTTTCATAGCCGGAAATTCTGGATAGAGCACCAGATCGCCGGAGCCGACACCTGTGATAGGCATGAACGTGAAACGTCCGGAGCCGCCGTCGTTGGGGTTGTTCCAGCAGTTGACCGAATAGTTCTGTCCGCCTGCCGCGATGTTCATCCACATGCCGTCGTCCTGACGGGTGGAGCGGATGGCATAGTAATATGCTCCGGAAGCGTCCTGGCCATAATGATTTTCAGTGTCGAGCACGAAGTCATAGTGTTTGGCGGCGTTGTCATAGTCCCAGCGGCCGGTGTTGTTCTGGGCTGTAGGGAGGGAGTTGACAGATCCGGAGGGCTTGGCCTTGCAGACCATGGCATAATGGCCGGGGTTGGCGGGATCCTCCTGGAACTGCCACCACTGATAGTCATAGTTGGCATCGCCTTCAGCGGCGGGCAGATGCGACCAGAGGCGGTCCACCTGTGCGTTTCCTGTTCCGATCTTGTCGGAGCCGGCGGCAAGCAGCTCTATGCAGGTGCCCTGACGCGCGTCGTCGGTGCAACGCGAAAGCAGGCGATACCACTGATTGGGATCAGGCAGCACGGTCTCGTTGCCGGGTTGCTCTTCGTTGTCGAGCATGGCGTGTGTGGCGTAACGGTAGCCGCCATAGTCCAGAAGCTTGCGGTCAGCGGTGATGCGCTGGCGGAAACTTTCGAAGTTTTTCAGATTATTGGGAGTCCAGCCGGCCTCTGCAATCGCGATCAGACGCGGAAGAGCGGCATATTCGAGATATTCGCGGTCACTGACGTGTTCCGTCCAGAAAGTTCCCTGCACGCCCCAGCACAGATCGGCTTTGTCGGCTCCGACAGTGCTGAACGGATTTACATTGTAGACGCTCACCACTGTGTTTTCGCCGGATCCGGCGCCCGGAGGATCGTCGGGATGCTGACGACGGTTGATATAATAAGGTCCATAGAGGGTGAAGATGGAACGCAGTCCGTGGCCGGTCACCTCCTTCACGCCGCCGTCGCTGCCGCTGAGCCAGCACCAGATCGTGGCGCCGGTCTGCTTCATCACTTCGATATCGGTGCCGGAAGCGGTCATCGACTCGTTCCACATGGCCAGGTCATAGCCTTTTTCGCGGGCAAATTCACACATTTGGTTGTTGAACCAGCTTTGCAGGCCGCGGATATTGGTCAGGCCGAGCTTTTTCATGAGAGCCTGGCATTCGGCATTGTTTTCCCATCCGTTCGACGGACATTCGTCTCCGCCGATGTGGATGAGCGGATAAGGGAATATGTCCATCAGTTCTGTCAGGACATCTTTGCAGAACTGCTGTGCCGCCGGATTGGCCAGGTTGAGGACGTCGGTCGATATGCCCCCGTCAGACCATACTTCATGGCTGCCAGACGGGTTGCATGAGAATTCCGGATATGCGGCCATGGCAGCAGCCATGTGGCCGAGGAATTCAACTTCGGGAATCACTTCGATGTGGAGCTGTTTTGCATAGGCCACCACATCTTTCATCTCTTCCTTTGTGTAGAAATAAGGTCCGTAAGGACGGTTGATCCAGTACTGTGACTTGCTGTCAAGATCGGTGAACCGGCTGTTAGGAGAGGTGGCGCCAACTGTGGTCAGACGCGGATAGCCGGAGATTTCCGCGCGCCAGCCCTGGTCGTCGCTCAAATGCCAGTGGAAGAAGTTCATTTTGTAGTAACTCATCACGTCAAGCATGCGTTTGACTTCTTCTACGGTGAAGAAGTGGCGGCTGACGTCGAGCATGAAACCGCGATAGTCGAATCGCGGTTCGTCGTCAATCTCTACATATGGCAGAGAATAGGCCAGACCGGTTTCCTTCACTCCGGCCATTACGTTGGCCGGAAGCACTTTCTTGATCGACTGAAACGCATAGAACAGGCCGGCGGGTGTCGCAGCCTTGATGCTGACGCCCTGAGAGCTGACACTCAGGGCATAGCCTTCGGGGGCGATGCCGCTGTCGGTAGCGATGCTGACGGATGCTGCTCCTGATTCTACGGCCACAGCTCCAAGACCGGTGGCCTGGTTCAGGTCATCGACAAATCGGATCACTTCGGCTTTCATGTCGGCCGACAGACCGGCTGTGCTGACTTTCATGCCCGCGGGCAACGGGAATGCGCCAGAAGTCACGGTCATTTTCTTGGGGACTGGCGTCAGATTGACAAACTGGTCATCGGCGGCATTAAGCACACCTACCGTAAGCAATGCGCACAGAAACGACAAAAGGAATCTGAACTTCATGGGATAAGGATTGATGTAATGTGTTGTAAAATTTTCTGCTACAAAGATAATTACTTTTTCAATCCATTCCAAATTTTTTTGATCATCAGCACAACAGAGCGGCCCCCGACAGACTGAACTGCAGGGACCGCTCTGTTGTGTTGATGAAGTCAGGTCAGTTCAAAAGCGGATTTTGCGACCGTTGACAACGTAAATGCCCGGACAGGTTATCGTGGCGACACGCCTGCCCTGAAGATCATAGATGACCGGAGCGTCATCGCCGCCGGCAACCACTCCGCTGATTCCGGCCGGATCGGAGAGCAGCCTGTAAGCGGAAACTGCCTTGAGTCCGCGCTCGCCGAAATAGGTGGTAACGGTGCCTGTAAGTTCCACATAGCGCCCCAGTAATGCTGGATTGTCGACCAGATTGAGAGCCGAGCGCACGCTGCCCGAAGGAAGCTGCACTGGAATGCAGACACCAGTGTCGGACTCATCGGCATTGTCGGCCAGAATCAGATTGGTGGCCACAGACGCATCAGAGTTGAAATTGGCCCCTGAATGGAAGTTGCCGCCCTTGATCCATCCGACAATATAGCCTCGCACTGTGGCGTCAGTCTTATCAGACACCGACGCACACACGTCGGCCACCGTCAGATAGTCGCCCGACGGGGGATTATTGATATCGCCACCTCCATTATTGTTTTCAGTCACCACAAACGAAATCACGCCGTCGGCCGACTCGGCGATGGAGATCATGGCCACTCCGGCGCTTCTGCCGCTCCACCATGCCGGCGACGCTTTGGTCACGCCAACGGTTCCGGGATAGGCGTCGCCGCCGTCTCGCTCCGTCTTAGAGGCTTTGCCGTCGGCTTCGACAAGATCGACTCCAAGGTGAGAGTTATTGTTGTTCACCGTGTTATCATACCAGTCGTTCTCATTGTAATCAACGTGCCATATCAGCATTCCGTGCCCTGGAAGATAATAGTCGGTTCCTGCCTGCTGACGGTTCTCGATCAGATAGAACTCATTGGCATTATCAGGATTCGTAATGCAGTATGCCTGATTTGACGTGCGCAGATCGGGCAGTTCCAATGCCCCGGCGCCCGCTTCCAGTTCCGTCAGCTCGATCCAGCCCATGGCATTGCGCTCAAAAGCCGAATATGCCGGCGGAGTGCGGCCATCGTTGTTGTATGGGCCATAGTCAAGCACACTCCATTGACCGGGAGTCACATACGTGACCCTCTCTGTGTTATAGAGGTCAGGCAGGCCGATCACGTGAGAGAATTCATGCACAAAAGTGCCGATGCCGTCAGGGCGTTTGTCTTCCCATTCATTGGTACAACCGTATGAGTCAAGAAACACTCCGTCATATTCATGAGCCACGCCGTCGTAGGCATAAACGCTCCAGGCATGAGGCCAGATCGTGTCTTCGTCGCCATAGGAAGCCTCGCCCTGGCCGGCATAGAAAACGAACACGTTGTCGATCCACATATCGCCGTCGCGGTCATACTGGCTGAAATCGATCTCCGAATCAAGCAGATCACACGCGTCAATGACCATCTGGGCCGGACGGAGGTCGTCGCCATATTCATCATTGGCGCCATAATAAGCGCATGTATGAGGCAAGGTCACCGGACCATACACATCGAACTGAGGCATGAACTGCCCCGTCGACGATTCGATGAAATAATCGCGGCATGAGCCCGTGCCGCCATATACCGGATGACTGAACCCGTCTTCCGACAACATATCTGAGAAATATCCGTGCGCATCATCAAGAGTGAACTTCAAGTCAGAAAACTCCACCAGAATGATCAGCGCCTTCTGTTCTCCCTTGTTAGGGAAAGTCGTGTAGGGGATCTTGCCTATCTGGCCGACGCGGCGAGGCGCCTTGCGACGGGCCGACTGCACATAGCGGTAGTTTAAATCGGCCATCTCCGGAGTGAGCTTGACCGGAGTGTCGGACTCCACCACACGGCCCATACCGTCAATCGCGGCATGACGATAGAATCCGTCGGACGCGAGCTTCAGCAGCCGGCCGTCCCGATCAACGGTAAAATGATGGTTTTCGTCGCCAAGACGCTCGATCATCACGACCGAACCGTCAGGCTGCGTCGCCGGACGCAAGCCGCGCTTGGCGGGCACAGCGCCTGCCGCAAGCGCGATGGCGGCGGCGCAAAGAGTCAGTGCAAACTTATTCATATTTCAAAAAAATCAGAGTATTATCTTCTTTGAGCCGGACGGCGTGCGCATGATGTATACGCCTGGTGCCGAAGGAGAGTCAACACGCACACCCTGCAGAGTATACCACTCCGCATCGGAATCAACGGCCTCGATCTCACCGATAGAGTTATTGGAAAAAATGACATATTGCGAGCAATCCTTGACTCCACGATAGGAATTGACTTCCGAAATCAGACCTGACACCTCGACATATGCACCACGCATTTCCGGATGGTCAGAGAGGTTCAGATCACGACGGGCATCGGACTCGGCGACGAGCATAACCGGAATGCAGTTGCACCACTCCGTTTCGTCGGGAGAGTCGGCAAGCAACACATTCGTGCTCGACATGCCGGTCGAAAACACAGCTGTGCGGTTGGAATAAGTGCCGCTGCGGGCATAACCGACAATATAGCCGCGCACTTTGGCATCGTCCACATCGGCGCCATCCATAGTGGCGAGCACCTGCTCCACCGTGTAGAAATCGGTCGGAGAGTCGGCCGGAGCCACAGCCTTGAATGTCACGTTACCATCCGTGTCAGAAATGCCGCGCAAGGCAACGCCGGTGCTTTTGCCGTTCCACCACTTCAGATCGAGCCTGCTCATGACAGCAGTGCCGGGAAACGCGTCTCCGCCGTCACGGTTCGACTTGGCTGCCACACCATCGGCCTCGATCAGATCGACATACTGATGCGACGGCGTGTTATTGACAACGTTATTGCGCCAGCGCACGTCGTTATAATCGACATGCCACACCAGCATACCTTCACCGGGCAGATATGCGTCACTGCCCTGCTTGCGCCGGTTTTCAAACAGATAGAATTCATTGGGATTTGACGGATTGACAATGCGGTAACCGACATTGTCCGAACGCAGATCGGAAAGCGAGTGCAACTGGTCATCGGCCGTCAGATCCTGAAGTTCGATCCACCCGAGCGCGTTGCGCTCGAATGTGGAATAGGCCGGCGGAGTGCGTCCGTTATTGTTGTAGGGGCCGTAATCAAGCACAGTCCATGTGCCTGGAGTGCATGTCAGAACTGAATTTGTGGCATAAAGGTCGGGCAAGCCGATCACGTGAGAAAACTCATGCACGAATGTGCCGATGCCGTCCGGATGGTCATATCCCCACTCGTTTGTACAGCCATAGGTGGTCAGACGCTTTCCGTCAAGCGTCACTCGGCCGCCCACTGTCGACGAATGAGGCCAGATCGATTCGGCCGGGCCGTAAGTGGCCTCGCCCTGACCGGCATAAAAGACAAATACGTTGTCAATATTGCCGTCGCCATCACGGTCATATTCCGAAAAGTCAACCTCCGGATCAAGAAGATTGCAGGCATCTATGATCATCTGGCTGGCACGCGCGTCAAGTCCGCCACCGCTGTTGGCTCCATAATACGCACGTGAATTAGGGAGTTTCACCGGACCATACACGTCAAAATGAGGCAAGAACTGCCCCATCGACGACTCGACGAAATAATCGCGGCAAGAACCTGTGCCGCCATAGTCGGGATCACTGAAACCCTCTTTGTTGAGCATCTCATTGAAATATCTGTATGGCTCGGGATGCGTAAAAGCCACGTCGGAGTACTCCACCAGAATCACAATGGCTTTCTGCTCACCCTTCGCAGGGAAGGTGCGTCCGGGAATCATGCCGACTCCGGCAGTGCGCAATGCAGCCGAAAACGAAGTATGGGAATCAACCTCAGCACAAAGTCGCGACACTATGGCACGCACCGGCTCCGAATCCCACTTGACCGCGACATGGCTGTCGGCCAGAGTGCCGTCCGCACACAGCTGCGCCAGACGATATTGTCCGTCGACACAATGCAGCAGAGCGCCTTCAGAATCAAGGTCGAAATGGATCCGCTCATCGCCCACCCGCTGTATCATCACAGTGGTGCCGTCAGCCTGAACGACAGGGCGCAATCCGCGCATGGCCGGCACCGAATGCGCTCCGAATGCCGCCGTCGCAACGATTAAGGTCAGTAATAATTCTTTTTTCATTCGATTGGTTTATCTGAAATATGTTTTTTATGTTCTTGTCAGTCGATCTGCGACGAATACAGATAACGTTTTATACTTCGCTTCGGAGTTTTTTCAAACTCCTCGTTCATGATCTTAAAAGATCCTATCTGTGAATACCCTTCAAGTTTTTTGTTCAGTTCGGCCACGTTGGCCTCCATCTGCGCCCGGATCGATGCGGCATCCGCGCCGTCACGACCCGCTTCATCAAAGTTCGGATAAATCAGCGCCGTGAGCCTGCCGTCGGAGTCCCCAACCACCAGACACTCGCCCACAAGCGGCATGTTGTTGAGCTTCTGCTCGATCTCCTCAGGATAAATATTCTGCCCCGATGGACCGAGAATCATGGATTTGTTGCGGCCACGCAGAAAAATAAAACCATCCTTGTCAACAGTGCCAACGTCGCCAGTACGCATCCATCCGTCGTCAGAAATCACCTCCGCAGTGGCCTTCGGATTTTTGTAATATCCGATCATCATGTTCGGACCCTTGACCAACAACTCGCCAGGCACGTGCTCCGGATCTGGAG
>CAMWTI010000085.1 GCA_947177135.1 uncultured Porphyromonadaceae bacterium
CCTTGTGGGTCATTGTCGGTCCTGAGGCTTTCGGTCGGAAGGAGATGTCGGTTATCAGATAGCGCCCGGCCGTTTCCGGTCTTTTCATCGCGGAGTTGCGGTAGCCGAACTGCATGTCGCGGTTTGACAGGATGAAACGGTCGCCGTTTTCAAGGTCTGTCACTTTCACTTCGTGGACCACATCTTTCATCTCCGTGCCATAGGCTCCGGCATTCTGCACGGCGGCACCGAAGATTGAGCCGGGAATGCCTGAAAGATTTTCGAAGCCCCATACGCCTTCGCGGCAGTATGACTCACAGACGGCGTCGAGTTCCATCTGTCCGAGACGATGGAATACTGTACCCTCAAACGGTTTGGTGAAGAGCAAATTGCTGCCTCCTCCAATTATGAGGAACGGTTTGGGCAGACGTTCAAGCCGCATGGCATCGGCCAGATCGCCGTCGTCGGTCCACTCCAGCAGGGCGGCGCAGCGCGCCGGCACCCCGAAAGTGGTCAGATGCGCTATGTCACAGTTTCGGTGGAGCTTATACATAGTGGCCGTCAGCGATACATTGCTGCGATCTCGGCGGCATAGCGGGCCTGCACGACGGGACGCTTCAGTTTAAGGGTGTTGGTCAATTCTCCGCTCTCCATGGTGAACGGGGAGGCGAGCAGAGTGAACCGTTTGATGTGTTCATAGGGGGCGAACTTGGTCATGAGGCTGTCGATGCGCTTCTGTATATAGGCATGGATGCGTTCATCGTCAAGCAACTCCTGTATGGAACTATAGGTGATGCGCGCCTTTTCCGCATATTCTTTGAGAATTTCTATTGCCGGAACAATAAGGGCCGTCACAAATTTGCGACGGTCGCCGATCACTGCCACCTGCTCGAACATAGGGTCGGCGCCAAGGCATGTCTCGATGGCCTGCGGGGCGATGTATTTGCCGTTTGACGTCTTGAACAGATCTTTGATACGGTCAGTCAGAGTGAGCGCTCCGTCGGCATCGAGCGATCCTGCGTCGCCGGTGCGGAACCAACCGTCGGCTGTAAAAGCCTCGGCCGTGGCTTCCGGGCGGTTGAAATATCCGCGCATCACGGTCGGCCCTTTGACCAGCACTTCGTTATCCTTGCCGATTTTGACCTGGAGGCCGTCAAGCACAGTGCCGACCGATCCGATCTTATAGTCAGTGTGATCGAAGCAGCTCACTGTGGCCGTTGTTTCCGACAGGCCATAGCCCACAAGCATGTTGATGCCGACGGCACGCACGAATTCCACAATGTCGGACGAGATCGGTGCGCCGGCTGTCGGGAAGAATTGTCCGCGTGTCATTCCCATCACGTGGCGCAGGGCGTTGAACACCCGGCTGCGATAGAACTGATAGCGCCATTCAATCAGACGCGGCACTTTCTGCCCCAGCCGCTTATAGCGGAGGTTGCGGATCTTTCCGGCGTGAATGGCTCGTCTGACCAGTGTGCGCTTGAACCATCCGTAGGAGGCGATGCGTTCGTTGACTCCGGCATAGACCTTTTCCCAGAAGCGTGGCACGGCACACATGGCGTTGGGCTGCACTTCGCGCAGGGATTGCTGTATGCGTTGCGGGTCGCGGTTCACGTAAACCTCGACCTCACGATACAGGCAGAAGCAAGTCCATGCCATTTCGAATATATGGCTCAGCGGCAGGAAGCAGAGGGAGTTCATTCCTTCGCGCACTTCAGGAAAGCGGCTGGCATGCATGCGCATCGCAGCGTCGAAACAGGAGTGGGTGAGCACCGCGCCCTTTGGCTCGCCGGTGGTTCCGGATGTGTAGATAAGGGTGGCTATGTCATCGTCGGACGAGGTTGCGGCGCGTGCGTCGGCTTCGGCGCGGGTTTGCGCGGACGCGGCGGCGCCAAGTCCGGTCAGTTGAGTGAAATAGATCGAGGTGGAATCGTCGTGATCGAATCTGACAGACGGGTCTACGGCGATGATGTGGCGCACGCCGGCGCCGCGTGCCATGTCGTAATGTTGCTGTGAGCCGACTACGATGTGGTTGATGGCGGCGTCGTTGACAATGAATCTGACCTGATCCTGCGACGACGTGGCATACATACTCACTGCCTTTGCCCTCAGGCGAAAGGCTGCGAAATATGTCATTATCATCTCCGGCCGGTTCTCCGACAGAATGCCGATGCTGTCGCCTGGCTGCACGTTCAGGCTGAACAGCCCGGTGGCGGCGTTGATCACGTCTGTCCACAATTCGCCGCGCGAGATGCTTTTCCATGTTCCCGCCTCTTCATCGGTCAGGAAATGGAGCGCGGGGCGGTCAGCGCCGCTACAGGATGGATTTATGAGACTGGTAAGTATAGGCATATGTTTAGATAGAATAGCCTGCGTCGGCAAATAGTTCAAAATCTTGTTCGGGTACGTTTCCGGCAGTGGTGAGCAGATTGCCCACCATGGCGCCGTTGGCGCCTCCGCGGAGCATTCTGACGGTCGAGCTGCGGCTCAGACGACTGCGTCCGCCGGCAAAGTGGATGGTCAGTTTCGGGATCACGAAACGCATGAGGGCGACTGTGCGCACGATTTCTTCTTCCGACAGTAACGGGGTGTTGCCCAGCGGTGTGCCGGGGATCGGGGTCAATACGTTGAGCGGCAGGGCGTCGGCGCCGCAATTTCTTGCGGCTTCGGCCAGTTCAAGGCGTTCGCGCATGCCCTCGCCCATGCCGATTATGCCGCCCACGCAGACTTCCATTCCCACCCGACGGGCGGCTGCGATTGTCTCCAGTTTGTCGGCCTGGGTGTGGGTGGAGCAGAGTTTCGGAAAATATGCGGGCGACGTCTCCAGATTGCAGTGATAGCGTGTCACTCCGGCTTCTTTCAGTTGTTGGAGCTGCTTTTCGTCCAGCAGCCCCATTGAGGCACACAGTTTCATATTGCCGTGTTTGGCGGCTTCCTTCAGCATGGAGCAAAAGCGCTCCATGTGGGCGGGCGGCACGCGGCGTCCGGAAGTGACAAGCGCGAAACGCTGCACACCCAGGCCGTTGCTGTGGTCATAGGCCGCCAGCATGTCGCTTTCGGGAATATATTCGTATTCGTTGATTCCGGTGGTGTGATATCGTGACTGAGCGCACCACTTGCAGTCTTCGGAGCAGCGCCCTGAGCGGGCGTTGACAATCGAGCATGTGTGGATGGTGTCGCCTGTGTAGCGACGCCGTATGGCGTCTGCCGCGTCACACAGATCATCGGTCGTGAATGCGGTGAGACTCAGAGCATCGTCTACCGACAGCGGGATTCCTGCCATGGCAGTCTCCATTGCAGTTGACAGATCCATAGTTTCAAAATTTTTGTTAATCACGCTGCAAAGGTACGCATTATTTCCGAGAATAGCGAGAGCCGCAGTCCGGAAATCGGACGGCGGCTCGGAACTACAGGTGATGCTTTTGTTATGTTGTCAGTCAAGTTTGTGGATGACCAGTCCGGAGCGGAGTTTGGGCTCGAACCAGGTGGTTTTTGGAGGCATGATGGCTCCGGAGTCGGCAATGTCCATCAGCTGTTTCATCGACACTGGATAGAGGGCCAGGGCTGCGGCCATTTCGCCGGAGTCGACTCGGCGCTTCAGCTCTTCGAGTCCGCGGATGCCGCCGACGAAGTCGATGCGCTTGGAGGTGCGGAGGTCGTCGATGCCGAGAATGTCGCGCAGGATCAGGTCGGAGCTGATGGTGACGTCGAGCACGCCGATCGGGTCGTTGTCGTCATAACGTCCGGCGCGTGCGGTCAGCGAATACCAGTGTCCTTCAAGGTAGAGCGAGAAGTTGTGCAGGGCTTCGGGATGGTATGTCTCGGTGCCTTTGTCCTCGACAATGAAGTCGAATTCAAGTTTTTCCAGGAATTCGGCCGGCGATAGACCGTTTAGGTCGCGCACCACGCGGTTATAGTCGATGATGCGCAGGTGGCTCGACGGGAACGCCACGGCCAGGAAGTAATTGTATTCTTCTGTGCCGTTGTGGTTCGGGTTGGCCTGTGCGCGTTCGTGACCGACGAGGGCGGCGGCGGCTGTGCGGTGGTGGCCGTCGGCTATGTACATCGCGGGAATTTTGGCGAATTCTTCGGTGATGCGTTCTGTCAGGGCTTTGTCGGAGATCACCCAGAAGTGATGGCCGAAACCGTCGGGTGCGGTGAAATCATATTCGGCGGGGCCGGCTGTGACAGTGCGGATGATTTCGTCGAGTGCGGGATTGTCGGGGAATGCGAAAAACACAGGCTCGATGTTGGCATTGTTGACGCGCACGTGTTTCATGCGGTCTTCTTCTTTGTCTTTGCGGGTGAGCTCGTGTTTTTTGATGGCTCCGCTCATGTAGTCTTCGACGGCGGCGGCCATGACGATGCCGTATTGAGTGCGGCCGTTCATGGTCTGGGCATATATATAGTAGCATTCGTCGGGGTCTTGCACAAGCCATCCTTCTTTCTGGAAGCGCAGGAAGTTTTCGACTGCTTTGTCATAGACGCGCGGGTCGTGTTCGTCCGTGCCGACCGGGAAGTCTATTTCAGGTTTGATGATGTGGTAGAGCGACCGGGGATTGCCTTCGGCCTCGGCACGTGCCTCGTCGGAGTTGAGAACGTCGTAGGGGCGGGATGCGACTTGGGTCACAAGTTCGCGTGGGGGGCGCACACCCTTGAAAGGCTTGATCTTTGCCATGGTTGTATATGAGATTTTAAGGTTGGTATAGGAATCGGTCAAGGCCGCGGTATCCGGCCTTGACCGATGTGATTTCATCTGGATTCGCGCACTATTGTCTGGGCGCGGTCAGGTCCGACCGACAGGATGGTTATGGGCGTCTCCAGCTCGCGCTCGAGGAAAGCCACATAGTCTTTGAATGCCTGCGGGAGCTGGTCTTCCGACGTGAGTGAACTCATTGGAGTTTTCCATCCCGGCATTTCAGTGTAGACCGGTTCGATTTCCATTCCGTCGACGTCGTATGGGAAGTCCTGGACGGTCTGGCCGTTGATTCGATAGGCTGTGCATGCCTTGACGGTGTCAAAATCGTCGAGTACGTCGCTCTTCATCATGATGAGCTGCGTGACTCCGTTGATCATGATCGCATAGCGCAGAGCCACCAGGTCAACCCATCCGCATCGGCGTTCGCGGCCGGTGACGGCGCCGTATTCGTGGCCGATGTCACGGATGCGCTTTCCGGTTTCGTCAAACAGTTCTGTTGGGAACGGTCCGCTGCCGACGCGTGTGCAGTATGCTTTGAATATGCCGAATACTTCGCCGATGTTGCGCGGAGCCACACCCAGCCCGGTGCAGGCGCCGGCGCAGACAGTGTTGCTTGAGGTCACATAGGGATACGAGCCGAAGTCAACGTCGAGCATTGTGCCTTGTGCTCCTTCACAGAGCACTTTTTTGCCCTCGCGCATATAGCGGTTGATGACGTGTTCGGAGTCAATAAGCTCATACTGGTGCAGGTAGTCGATGGCGTCGAGCCAGCGTGCTTCGATGTCGGTGATATCGGGGTCGCTCATGCCAAGCGATGCCAGAGTGGCCAGATGCTTGGCTTTGGCTTTGGCATAGCGGCTGTTGAAGTCGGGCGCGACGGTGTCGCCGACGCGCAGTCCGTTGCGTGAGATTTTGTCGGTGTAGGTCGGGCCGATGCCTTTGCCTGTGGTGCCTATCTTACCTGCGCCTTTCGCGGCTTCGTTGGCTGCGTCAAGCAGACGGTGCGTCGGCATGATAAGATGGGCTTTTTTGCTGATCTTGAGTATTTTTTTGATGTCGATGCCGCTCTGTTCCAAAGATTCGGCTTCTTCGCGGAACAAGACGGGGTCAAGCACCACGCCGTTGCCGATGACGTTGACCTGGCCATGCTGGAAAATTCCTGACGGAATGGAGCGCAATACGTATTTCTTTCCTTCGAACTCAAGGGTGTGGCCGGCGTTGGGTCCGCCTTGGAAGCGGGCCACCACGTCGTAGTGCGGAGTGAGCACGTCTACCACTTTACCTTTACCTTCATCGCCCCACTGGAGGCCTAACAACACGTCAACTTTCATAGTTGGGAGGATTCTTGCTTGTATTTTGTGTTTAAGTTATTTTGCGGTTTTTCTCTTGCGAGAGTCTGCGGCGTGTCCTTCGGCAGCGTCCGCACTCGCCATAGACGAATATCTCGATCGATTCGCCGGGAGCAAAATCGCCATAGGACTGCGAGCTGACCCAGTCGCGGAGCGACGACGCCTTGCGGCGGTGGATGGATCCGCATATGGTGCAGACCAGATTTTGCCGGGGTTCGGCCTTTGCCGGAGTCGACACGACCTCATAGTCGACCTTGCGGTGGTTGCTTGAGCGGCGCAACACTCCGGAATCGAGCAGCAGTGGCAGGGTGTTGAAGACCGTAGCTCTGCTGACCTGCATGGTGCCGTCGGCCGCGCGGCGCAGAAGGTCGTCGGCTGTGAAGCGCCCTCTTATCTCCAGAGCGGTGTCGAGAATGAAGAACCGTTCGGGAGTGTGGCGCTTGCCACACCGTTCAAGGTGTGTCGCAAATTGGCGGCGCAGATTGGTGCGAGTTTTTTCGTCCATGTTTGTCACTGCAAATGTAATACTTTTCCCTGACCAACGCAAACCGCCGTGTAAAAAAACTTTTGTAACTTTGTGGCATGAAATCGCGTTTGTGGATATGGTGGATTGTGGCGTTCGTGTCGGTTGTGGCTTCCGTTGTGGTTGCCGGCACTGTCGTGGTCAATGTCATGGTCGACAGGTCGGCCGCTGGTAAGATATATGCCGATGCGGCGTCGGCTCCATGTAACCGCGTCGGGCTGTTGCTCGGAACCAGCCCGATGACCCGTTCCGGATCGCCGAATTTTTATTTCACCTCACGCATACAGACCGCCGCCGAGCTGTTTCGCCTTGGCAAAATTGATTTTATCATTGCCAGCGGTGACAACCGTACCAGATATTACAATGAGCCTTTTGCCATGCGTGACGCCCTTGTCGCCGCGGGGGTGCCGCAGGAGCGGATCGTGCTCGATTATGCCGGATTCCGCACTCTTGACTCGGTGGTGCGTGCCAGGAAGGTGTTCTGTTGCGATGAAATCACCATTATTTCTCAGGCTGATCATTGCGCCAGGGCGCTGTTTCTTGCCGAAGCCAATGATATCAGGGCTGTGGCTGTGGCGGCGCCGCTGACGGCAGGTCGGCTGGTGCGTGCGCGCATGGCTGTGAGGGAATGGCTTGCGCGTGACAAGATGATGCTCGACATTGTCACCGGCAAGGCGCCGCATTTTCTTGGCGAGCAGATTGAAATAAAATGATGCGTCAGCGGATTATTTCATGGTGATGGTCATGGAGCAGGTGGCGCAGTCGAATCCGAGGTGCAGAGTCAGTCCAGGGGCCGAGAGCGTCAGTGGTTCAGTCCATTCGGCGCCGGCCGGTGTGCGCCGGCAGTGTCCGAGTTCCCGGCGCAGGCAATAGCGGGTGTGCATCACCATGGTCTCTCCTTCGGGTGCCTTGACTTCGGGAGCCGGCTGGATCGGCCCCGAGACACCGTGGTCGCGATATACCTGTTCCGCCAGCCGGTTGGCCACATTGGCATGATATGTCAGTGAATTTTCCGGAGCTTTCGCCGTGGTCAGTTCTTTGCGGCGACGGTCAAAGCGATGTGTGGTCAGGGACGTAATCTCGAGCAGGCCGGTCAGCCTTCTGCGCAGTTCGGTCAGTTGTGATGCCGGCACGAATTCGTCGGCCAGCAGGTCGGTGAGTCCTTCAAGCCGATAGTCCGATCCGCCGAGCTTGGATAGCACCCGCCTGCGTGCGTCGGCCTGCGGGGAGTTTGCTTTTTGCGGAGTTGGCGCGTCGATTGTTGCGGAGACGTCTCCGGCATCCAGGCATAGTTGCGAGCCGGCGCGGCGGAGTGTCATGTGCAGCGGCATGGTGCGAGTGGCCGACGGGCGAGACAGTTTGTCGGCAAAAACTTTGTCGAAATTGCGGTAGAGTGTGGTGCCCGTGGAGAGTGTGCGTGGGGGCTCATCGGCGGTGGTCACCATTGTTGGCGAGTCCACCCTGTTGACACGAAATCCGCCGACATGGCCGGACGGGTCGAAAAAGATCAGGCCGTCGCCGTTGGCAAGCGGAGAACTGACATTGCGCAGAGTAATCCGTTTGCCTTTTACCGAATCGACTGCGGCGATAGGAGTGCCGATGCTTTTCGGGGTGTGGACCGACGCCATTGTCCGTGGGGCGGGAGTGTGGAAAAAGTATGATGTGAATCCCCGGTTGAAGCTGCGGGCCGGGTCTGGGGTGAAGTCTGTCTCCACTTGTCCGCGCGAAGAGCGTTGCACCCCGAGCCTTTTCAGTTCGCGGTCATAGGCCGCAACAACGTTTTTGACATATCCGGCATCTTTCAGTCTGCCTTCAATTTTGAGCGATGACACTCCGGTGTCGATCAGTTCGTGGAGATCGGCCAGACGGTTCAGGTCTCGCAGCGAAAGCAGGTGTTTGCCTGTGGCGAGCGTGCGTCCGGCGCCGTCGGTCAGATCATATGGCAGACGGCATAGCTGGGCGCACTCTCCTCGATTTGCGCTTCGTCCGGTGTGGAGTTGCGAGGCATAGCAGTCGCCGCTGTAGCTGACGCAGAGCGCGCCGTGGACAAACGCTTCGATCGGCACAGTGACTGCCTGTCGGATTGCTCTGATCTCGTCAGCAGTGAGTTCGCGCGGCAACACAAGCTGGGAGAATCCGAGATCCTGCAGAAAGCGGGCTGTGGCCGGGGTGCGTATGTCGCATTGTGTAGACGCGTGGAGCGCTATTGGCGGTATGTCGAGTCTGAGCACTCCCAGATCCTGCACTATGAGTGCGTCGGCCTCAGCCCGATAAAGTTCGCGGATGAGGCGTTCGACCTGGTGGAGTTCGTGGTCATATATCAGAGTGTTGACCGTTACGTAGACTCGTGCGCCAAAACGGTGGGCATAGTCGGCCACGGAGGCGATGTCGGAGACGGGGTTGCCGGCCGCAGCCCTGGCACCGTGGCTCGATGCTCCCATGTATACGGCGTCGGCGCCATGACGCAGGGCCTCGATGGCCACTTCTTTGTCGCGTGCGGGCGCGAGCAGTTCAATCGAATATTTCGGGATCTGACACATAGATGGAGTCAATCTGTTGTTCGATGATCAGTTCCAGTGAGTCGAGCGCGGTCACTGCAGGGAGTGCCGGCGCGCTCCTGTCTGGTATGGCCGGTTCTTCGGGTCTGACAGATGTTGGCTGAAGCACACGGCCACCGGAATGCCAGTTGCGTTGAAAATAGGCTTCGTCAAGTCCGGATTCCATGACTCCGCGTGAGCCTGAGGCATGTATCATGCGTCCGGCTCCTATGTAGAGTCCTACGTGTGACACCACGTTCTTGCGTTTTGTGGTGGCGAAAAACACCAGATCGCCCGGCTGGAGATCTTGGCGGCTCACGCCGATGCAGAATTCTTGCTGGGCCGCCGACGATCGCGGCAGTTTTATGTCGTAGACCTCGCGAAACAGTTCCATGGTCAGTCCCGAGCAGTCGACGCCGGAGCGTGATGTG
>CAMWTI010000086.1 GCA_947177135.1 uncultured Porphyromonadaceae bacterium
CGGAGTAGAAATTGCTCTCGGTTCCGACAAAACTGTGACTGTCAACACTGACATTCCAGTGCGCCACCTGTTGGTGTTTGCAACCGACGGATCGCTGGCTGCAATGGAACACGGAGTATCCGAAATCTCCCTCAGTCAGCTCACTTCTGGAATATACGTGGTCAAAGCTGTCACCGACGCCGGAACCGCAACCCTCAAAATCGCACTTTAATCAACCAAGAATCATGAACAATAAAATATTCTTCAGCGCAATAGGCGCATTTGCCGCCGCTGCAGCAGCCAATGTCCAGGCTGTGGCACAGGAAAATGCCGGACGTCCCAACATTATCTACATAATGTGTGATGATATGGGATATGGCGATCTCGGCTGCTACGGACAGCAATTCATCTCGACTCCGCGCATAGATCGCATGGCGTCCGAAGGCATGCGCTTCACCCAGGCTTATGCCGGAAGCCCGGTATCCGCCCCGTCAAGAGCCTGCTTCATGACCGGACAACATTCCGGACACACTCTCGTGAGAGGCAACAAAGAATACTGGAACAACAGCAACCTGAACCAGAAATACGGAAACAACACGGACTATTCTCTCGTCGGACAACATCCCTATGATCCGGACCACGTGATAATACCCGAAATATTCAAAGACAACGGATATACCACAGGCATGTTCGGTAAATGGGCTGGCGGATACGAAGGATCTGTCTCAACTCCCGACAAACGTGGAATTGACGAATTCTATGGATACATCTGCCAGTTCCAGGCTCATCTGTATTATCCCAACTTCCTTAACGAATACAGCCGGTCGCGCGGAGACGACGGAGTAAAACGCGTCACACTCGAACAAAACATCCAGCACGGAATGTATGGCGATGACTACAACAACCGCGCCCAATACTCGGCCGACCTGATTCATGAAAAAGCCATGGAATGGCTCGACAAACAATCGGCCGACAAACCGTTTCTTGGCATATTCACCTACACTCTCCCCCATGCTGAGCTGCGCCAGCCCGAAGACTCCATCTACACGGCCTATGTCGACAAATTCTGCGAATGTGAAGAAAGAATTTTCGGCGGAGACCAGGGCAGCCGCTACAATCCGACAGACCATGCCCATGCTCAGTTTGCCGGCATGATCACACGTCTGGACCAGCAGGTCGGCCAGATACTTGATCTGCTCGAAAAGAAAGGTCTCGATGAAAATACGGTCGTGATTTTCACCTCAGACAATGGCCCTCATGAAGAAGGTGGCGCCGACCCGACATTCTTCAATCGTGACGGTCTGCTCAAAGGAACCAAACGCTCCACCCACGAAGGCGGCATACGCATCCCGTTCATCGTCCGCTGGCCAGGAACTGTGAAGGAAAATATCACCAGCGACCTTCCGTTTGCGTTCTACGATCTGATGCCGACATTCTGTGACATAGCCGGAATCGAAAATTATGTCGAGCGATACACAAATAAAAATCTTGACAACGACTGGTTCGACGGAATTTCGATCTACCCCACTCTCATTGGAAAACCCGGAGATCAGACACGTCATGAATACCTCTATTGGGAATTCCACGAAACAAACATGATGGGACTGCGCTGGGGCGACTGGAAAATGATCGTCCGCCAGGGCAACTGCGAACTCTATGATCTCGCCACAGACATCCACGAGGACAACAACGTGGCTGCAAAATACCCCGAAATCGTGAAACAGATGAAAGAATTCATCCTCAAGGAACATACCCCAAGCCAATACTTCCAGGTAACCCTTCCAAGATAATGGATAACATTCTCCGATACTTCCCTGAACTCTCAGAAACCCAGCGCGGCCAATTGGCCGCGCTGGGTAAACTTTATGCCATGTGGAACGAAAAGATCAACGTGATCTCCAGACGTGACATTGACAATCTCTATATCAACCACGTCCTCCACTCAATGGCAATCGGCAAATTCATCACTCCCGGCTCCGGCACAAGCTTTGTCGACCTCGGATGCGGAGGCGGATTCCCCGGAATTCCTCTGGCCATACTATGGCCGGACTGCTCGTTCCACCTGATCGACCGCATCGGAAAGAAAATTCGGGTCGCAACCGAAATTGCATCGGAAATAGGCCTGAAAAACTGCTCGTTCCAGCACGGTGACTCGGGCGAATGCCGCCAGAAATTCGACTATGTGGTCAGCCGCGCCGTCATGACCCTGCCGGAACTCGTCAAAGCATCGCGCCACATGGTTGCCGCCACAAGCGGACGCAATCGCCTCCACAACGGACTGATATGCCTCAAAGGCGGCGACCTGACCGACGAAATAGCAGCGACAAAAGGCTTCGACACCCTTCAGATCCCGCTTTCCGACTTCTTCGCCGAAGAATACTTCTCGACAAAAAGCCTCATCTACATCCCGCTATGAAACCGGCACTGATCACCATCGCGCTGCTCATCGTCTCAAACGTGTTCATGACCTTCGCATGGTATGGCCACCTGCGAATGCAGTCATCGGGCATTTCGTCCGACTGGCCGCTATTCATCATCATATTGATTTCATGGGGCATAGCACTGTTTGAATACTGCTTCCAAGTGCCAGCAAACCGCATTGGCTTCGACGGCAACGGCGGTCCGTTCTCACTGATCCAGCTCAAAGTCCTCCAGGAAGTGATAACACTCACCGTATTCATCATATTCAGCGTGCTCGCATTCAAAGGCACTCAATTCAAATGGAACCACTTCCTCTCCTTTCTCCTACTGATCGGAGCGGTCTATTTCGCTTTCCGTAAATAACAATGCTCACAGTCCACAGATTTCAAGTAAACATGTTCGGCGTCAACACATATGTGGTGTCTGACCCCGAAACCCGTGAGGCCATGATCATCGACCCCGGCATGGTGACCGATGCCGAAGAAGAATCCATCGCCTCATATATCAACAACAACAACCTATCGGTGCGCCATATAGTCAACACACACCTCCACCTCGACCACTCCTTCGGCAACGGACGCGCCTCACGCCGCTGGCAACTGACTCCGGCGGCCAATCCGGCCGACCTGCCTCTCGGGCGCCAGCTGCCGCAACAAGCACGCATGTTCGGCATCCCTGGCAACTTCGAAGCTGTCGAACACATAATCCCCATCGACACCACAACCCGCCTGAGCCTCGGCCACGAAGAGATAATCGTGATCGAAACCCCGGGCCACACACCAGGCGGAATCTCGCTCTATGCGCCCGAATCAGGCATACTATTCAGCGGCGACACCTTGTTCAACGGAGGAATCGGACGCACCGACCTGCCAGGAGGAAACCACAGCCAGCTCATCGACTCGATACGCAACCGCATCATCAAGCTCCCTCCGGCCACAATAGTCTACCCCGGCCATGGCCCGGCCACCACAATCGGAGCCGAAGAAAACACCAATCCCTACTTCTGACCGTCATCGTCACCGCCCGGGAAACGACTCGGGCGGAACTTCGGATGCAGATACTGGCCCTTGCCCGAAGTCTGACGCCCATAGGCCACCGCGTGCTGCGGACATATATGATAGCAACGCAGACAGAAAGCGCAGTCGCTTCCCCACTGCGGCGCTCCGTCGACATCACGCGTAATGTTACCTGACGGACACGCCGACGCACACACTCCGCAACCAGTGCAACCGACAGTGTGGTGAAAGCGGCCCATCTTCATCTGATTACGGAAAAACCACGGATAAATCAGACGCGATTTCAACCCGGGCAACGGACCGGCATAATAAAGATCTGTCGCGCGGCTTCCCGAGGCGATGGCCCGCGCAATGGCTTCGACGCGCTCTCCGGCTGCATCAAGCTTGGCCTGGCGCACCCTCGGAGAATCCACATCAAAAAACGGCAGACACACATACGTATTTGGCATCCTCACGCCATACACACCGCCGGGAGTGCCGCCCCGGCCGGCGATCAGACGGCGCCACTGACGGTCAGTACGTCCCGCCTCGTCGCCAAAGGTACACACCATGTGACACACCCTGCCCGTGAGATCAAGTCCCTCTATATAGCGCACAAGCACCGGCGGCACACCCCACGCATAGACCGGAAACACCCACAGCATGTCAGCCTCAGTGCCGGCGTCGGCCAACAGCCCCATCAGGGCCTCGCCGACTGCCTGCGAATTGCCCATGCCGGAAAAGATTACGGTCTCCATCAGTGGATCGTGATCTGGGTGGCTCCGAAACCATACTCACGAAATGACGCGTCCTGAGCCTCGCATTTGGGATAATAACGATGAAGCTGATCGAGAATAGTGTGGCGGAGCACACCCTCACCCTTACCGTGAATAAAGATGATCTTCGCACCAGGCTTCTTCTTCAGCGCCTTCATATGGCGGTGAAACTCCTCGACCTGACGCGCCAGCATATCCGTCGGAGTCAGTCCTGAAATCGAATCGACAAGCTCTGAGATATGAAGATCAACCACCTGAGGACCCTGCCCATTGCGTGAACCTGCATTAACCGCGGCAGCCGACGGCGACTGACGTCGGTCATCCGGCTTCGGAGCGACATCGGCCACAATAGCCGCCAGATTAACCGGACGCGACACCGCGTCGGCTTCAACCACCGGCACCGTCAGCACCGGCACCGTGGAATAATCGCTACGCGAAAAACAATGCAACTTGGCAAAACGAGTATTGTCGATTTTCGTCTCTATGGCCACCGCCGGCTTCATCTCATATGCCTTTCCGGGTTTATAGGCGATGAGCTGCACGCTCAGCCGCTCCAGCAGCGGAAGATCACCGTGAGCGATCTCGTCAAGCAATATCTGCGTTCCGGGCTCAACCGTGCCGGCACTTATCAGCGTCCACTCCGCAACATCAGATTCGCGCATCGCAACAGAATAAAGCAGATGGTAATTCGAATCATTGACCAACAGAGCATCGAAATCAGTCGTCGACAATCGCTTTATGTCATGCGGCTCAAAAATGACCGCGGCCGTCAGCTTCTCGCCCTCGGGAGTCTCGGCCACAGGCTCGGCCGGAGTCTCTATTATCGTTTTCTCAGACTTCCCGGCCGATGCAGGAGCAGGATTGTCGGCCGGCACGACCACACACTCGCGCAAAGGCATCGGCGTGTCAAATCCGTCCTCATCGGTCACATAGGCTATCTGACCGTTGATACGTGAAATCCGGCCACCGCCGACGTCATTGAGAAAGCGCACATAGTCTCCAATATTTGCCATAGAAATCAGAATATTTAAGAATTGATTTATTAAGATTTAGCGAGCATTTCCGAGTCTGTTTCGAGCTTTCATAAAGTCAGATTCCAACATACTCTAAGCAAACAGAGCCCGAAAAGCCTCCTCCACTTTGGCCACTTCCACCACGTTGATTTTCAACCTTGACGTGTCAATGCCCCTGAGATTGTTTTTAGGAATTATGATAGTCTCGAGACCAAGTTTCTCTGCCTCGGTAATGCGTTGTTCGATACGGGTCACCGGACGGATCTCGCCCGACAGACCTACTTCGCCGGTCATGCACGTGGAGCGCGGCACGACCATATCGACGTTGCTCGACAGAATCGCACAGATCACCGACAGATCAAGCGCCGGATCATTAACGCGGAGACCGCCGGCAATGTTCAGAAACACGTCCTTCTGCGCCAGCTTGAACCCCACCCGCTTCTCAAGCACGGCAAGCAGCATGTTCATCCGCTTTGAATCAAAACCCGTAACTGAACGCTGCGGAGTGCCATAAGCGGCAGTGCTCACAAGCGCCTGGGTCTCGATCAGAAACGGACGCAGTCCCTCGACCGTCACCCCCACTGCCACACCCGACAGCTCATCGGCACCCTGGTTCATCAGCATCTCGCTCGGATTGGTCACCTCCCTGAGTCCGCGCTGACACATTTCATAGATTCCAAGCTCCGACGTGGATCCGAAACGATTCTTGACCGCACGCAGAATCCTGTACATATAATGCGTATCTCCCTCGAAGCGGAGAACCGCGTCGACAATATGCTCCAGCACTTTCGGCCCGGCGATAGATCCTTCCTTGGTGATATGTCCTATCAGAATCACCGGCACTCCGCTGCGCTTGGCATAGGCCAGCAGACGCGAGGCACACTCACGCACCTGACTCACCGACCCGGCCGACGATTCCAGATCGTCGGCCGCGATAGTCTGTATGGAATCGACAATCACCAGACCTGGATTCAGGCTCTCGATATGGGCCATGATATTGTCAAGCGACGTTTCCGTGACGATATAACAATTTTCGCTCGGGCGTCCGATTCTGTCAGCCCTCATCTTGATCTGGGCGGCGCTCTCCTCGCCGCTCACATAAAGCACCTGACAACGCCTGATTGACAAGACATTCTGCAACACCAGAGTCGATTTGCCGATACCCGGCTCGCCGCCCACCAGCACCATCGACCCGGCCACAAGGCCGCCGCCGAGCACCCGGTTCAGCTCACTGCTCGGCATTTTGATGCGCTCCTCGGTCGAAGCGACAATATCGCTCACGCGCATCGGTGTGCCGATATCGCCCGACGACAGACGCAACGTGCCCTTTCCGCCACCGCTGCCGGCCCGCGTCACCACACGCTCCTCGACCAGAGTGTTCCACTCGCCGCATGACGGACAGCGTCCCTCCCATTTCGACGACTCATTGCCGCAATTGGAGCAAAACCACGAAATATGCGCTGCCTTCTTAGCCATTGGAGTGCATGCGTCGGGTCAGTTCGCTGACCACTATGCCGGTGGCCATAGCCACGTTGAGCGATTCTGATGTCTGGCGTCCAGGAGGAAACGAAGGTATCAAAAGACGATGTGAGACCACGGCCTCTACCTCAGGCGAAATGCCCGAACCTTCATTGCCCATCACCACTATCGGAGCCGGACTGAGCGGAAGATCATCGGCGGCATATAAGTCCCGACCGTCAAGAAAAGTGCCGACCACAGGCACTCCCGCCCCATCAAGCCACCCGGCCAGATCATCGACATAAGTGACCCTGACCCTGACCAAGGCGCCCATCGTGGCCTGCACCACTTTCGGACCGAAAGCGTCGGCAGTACCTCGCGAAGCTATGATGTCGGAGATGCCGAACCAGTCGGCCAGACGGATTATGGTGCCTAAATTGCCCGGATTCTGCACCGAATCAAGGGCCAACACAAGCGCTCTTCCGTCAACGACAGGAGCCTGATGATCAGGAATCTCAAACACGCCTATGACCGGCTGCGGAGTCTGCTGCGACGACATGCGGGCAATGTCGGCCGACGTCACCTGCATAAGAGCGGGATGGCCGGCCCATGCCGGATTGTCGGCAATCCACTGCGCAGTCGCCAGCAGATGCCGACACGTCATATGCGGCAACATGTCGGTGACACACCGAGTGCCCTCGGCACGAAACAAGCCGCTCTCACGGCGCGCCGCATTGCCGCTCAGTGCGGCAATCGACTTGCGTTGACTGGCTGTGAGTCTATCCACGGTCAAAAAACGGTGATTTGCTTGAAACGGAAACAGCAATGCCCTGCGTCAGAGCGCATCCGGGCAACCATCCCAGACGCTGGGCCACAATGCCGGCGGAATACATCACACGGGAGTCAAGACGCAGATCCGCCGCAGTCGCACATGCCGACCCGACGGCAATGCCGACGTCGATAGAATTAAACGCACACGGCACCTCGGCCGGCTTCGAGCCA
Source organism: uncultured Porphyromonadaceae bacterium (assembly GCA_947177135.1). Taxonomy (GTDB): domain Bacteria; phylum Bacteroidota; class Bacteroidia; order Bacteroidales; family Muribaculaceae; genus UBA3263. Next base: position 7,645 of record CAMWTI010000086.1, read on the forward strand.
CACGAAGGAAAACCGCAGTGACCGCAATTAAGGCCCATTGGCTGAAGACGCGCACCAACCAACACAACCGCATGGCTGCGACGCACGCATCCGCCGTCACGGATCAGTCCGGGACGGGACTCGGCCGCGCCGCACTCGGCCATCGCGTCGGCAAGAATCTCAAGATCCCCGCCGGCCACCAATGCAATCTCCACTATGTCCGCTCCCTTGGCTTTGGGAGCGGTCCTTGCCGCAGTCATCATCTGACGTGCGGCACCGACCACCCTTTCAGGGCGGCCGGTGCGTTCGTTTTCAATCATATATTAAATAGTATTGTAATTCAATACTTCTGAAGAGCCTCCTCAAGGAAGTTCTTGAACTTGGGTATATCCTCGTCATAGCCTGCCGACCCGCTCAAAGCGTTGCCGTCATTGTCGAGCACGATATAATATGGCTGACTGTTGGCATGGAACTTATAGCGCTGCAGATAGCTCCACTTTTCGCCAATGGTCGAGATGGTAACCGACTTACCGTTCTCCTGAACCGTAAACGGACGCGGAAGCGGAGTCTTGTCATCGACCATCAGTTCGATAACCACAAAATTCTCACCAAGAATCGACGAGATCTCGTCAGTGTCAAACACCGCTCCCTCCATCTTGCGGCAGTTCACACAGCCGAAACCGCTGAAGTCCATCAGCACCGGGCGATTATTGTCTGCGGCATAACGCATGCCCTCCTCATAATCGTCAAACACACGATATTCTCCCTGTTCATAAAGATTGAAATCCTGAGTGAACAACGGAGGCACAAACGCGCTCACGCTCTTCAGCGGAGCACCCCACAGACCGGGAAGCAGATAAACAGCAAAACTCAGCGAAATGAGCGACATGAAGAAGCGGCCAACCCCGGTAGACTCCACAGGCGAATCATGCGGAAAACGAATCTTGCCGAGAAGATAAAGGCCGAGGAGAGTGAAGATGACCACCCACAACGACACAAACACTTCGCGGTCAAGAATGTGCCAGCCATAAGCCAGATCAGCCACCGAAAGGAACTTCAGCGACAGGGCGAGTTCGAGAAAACCGAGCACCACTTTCACCGAATTGAGCCAGCCGCCGCTGCGGGGCATCTCTTTGAGCCACGAAGGGAAAATGGCAAACAGAGCGAAAGGAATGGCCAGAGCCAGAGCAAAGGCGCCCATACCGACAGCCGGACCGATCAGGTTGCCCTGTGTGGCAGCCTCGACAAGCAAAGTGCCGATAATCGGACCCGTGCAGCTGAACGACACAAGAACCAGAGTGAACGCCATGAAAAAGATGCTCAGCAGACCGGTCGTGGATTCCGCCTTAGAGTCCATCGAATTAGTCCAGCGCGAGGGCAACTTGATGTCGAAAGCGCCAAAAAACGAAATCGCAAACACGACCAGCAAAGCAAAAAATATCAGATTGAACACTGCGTTTGTGCTCAGATCATTGAGCTTGCTCGCGCCAAAAAACACCGTGATCAGAAGTCCCAGCACCAGATAGATCACAACAATGCTGGCGCCATAGATCAAAGCCTCGCGGATTGACTTGCCGCGCGTGCCGTTCTTTTTAAGAAAAAAGCTTACTGTCAGCGGAATCATTGGCCACACACAAGGAGTGATCAGCGCGAGCAGACCGCCGAGAAAGCCCCAGATGAAAATGCTGAGCAACGACGACTCACTGACCGGAGTCTCGCCCTCGGCCTCAACAGGAGTCCACCATGCGTGATCTGTCGGATTATATTCCGACCCGTCGCCGCTTGCCGCAGCAGCAGCGGCAAGCTCCTTTTCAGCCTCGCCAAAAGCGAAGGTGACAGTGGTCGGTGCCAGACAG